>CADAVL010000008.1:0-13901 GCA_902791335.1 Oscillospiraceae bacterium | reverse complement strand
AAGCGCAGCTTGTTGGCAAAAAAGACAATCATCGCCTTTAAAACCGACCCTTTTAAAAAAACGGGGAAGCCCCCTGCGCGCCGCCGCCTTCGGCGGCAGCCCAACCGCCCAAAGGGCGGCAGGGCTTTAATCGGCGTTTTCCCAAAAAGGGAAAACGCCGATTTGCGCGCAGGGGGGGACTACCCCGTTTTTTTAAAGGGACGGTCTTAGATTTATCCACCTAAGACCGTGCAATCGTCAATCCGATTTTACAAAATATCAGCAATCGCTTTTTCCATTTGATCCCAATTTTCTTCCATTTCTTCCACCAGTTTAAACTGCGTGCGCGCACGCACGAGATTATGCTCCGGATACTGCGTTTTAAAATAAACGTCGCCGTCAAGATAATCGGCCAAAAAGCGCATGCCGCATTCCATGGTCATCATTTTTGCACCCACCGGAAAAAGCGTCATTTCTTGTTTAGAAAAAATTCCTTTGGCACCGTCCATAAAGCCCTTTAAATAGACCTTATATAATTGGAGACTGAAATGCACTTTGTCAAGGTCCTTTTCGTCCTCTTTGGCCGTGGAGGCACCAAAACGAATGGAATCGCCGAAATCGGTGACCGAATAACCCGGCATAATGGTATCAAGGTCGATAATGCAAAGCGGTCGGCCGGTGTCAGCATTCAAAAGCACGTTGTTCAGCTTTGTGTCATTGTGGGTTACGCGCAGAGGAAGCTCGCCCGCTTTGTGGCTTTCTTCCAAGATATTGTAAAAGCTTTCGCGGCTTTTCACAAATTGAATTTCCTGTTGACAGGTCTTTGCACGGTCTTTGCGGTCGGCTTTTACGGAATTCAGAAAATCCTTAAAGCGTTTCGGCGTGTTGTGGAAATCCGGCAGGGTTTCATAAAGCTTTTCGGCCGGGAAATCCCTTAACATATATTGAAATCCGCCGAACGCCACAGCGCTCCAGTAAAAGTCCTCATCGCGGCTGATCAGCTCCAAAGACACCGCGTCTTCAATATAATGATACATGCGCCAGATACCGCCGTCCGGATCGGTATAATACTTTTTGCCGTCATAATTCAAAAAGCAAAGGGTCTTCATGCCGCCTTCACTGTGAAGCTTCGCCTGAACATACTCCGTAACAAGTGAGATGTTTTCCATCACCTTTTGCGGTTCGGGAAATATCCGGCGGTTCATCTGCTGCAAAACGTAGCGTCGACGGCTCTTTGACGTGATCAGATAGGTGTCGTTAATGTGACCGTTTCCAAGCTTTTGCACGGTTTCCGTGTGATTGTCTTTTAAAAACAAATTGGCGATTTCAAGAATATTCATGAGAATTGTCAGCTTCTTTCCGGAATGATAGCATTTTTGTTTGCGGCGGCTTTTAACTTTGTTGTTCTTTTGAATGAAGCGCTCGCGCCGATGAAAAGATTTCTTTTCTAAAATTTTTCATCGGCCTTTCAGCCCCCCTTTTTTTTGAAAACGGTCAAGGTGGAACTTTTTGACCGAATACCGGAGTACTTCAAATGTTCCGGCCAAGATAGGGGGGACTGAATTGCCCGAATCCGTCCGGATTCGGGCGCGAGCGCGGCAGTCTTTTTTTAAAAACTGTCGGTGTTAAATCACGCCTTTGCCGGACGGACTTTTTTACTTTTTTAAAAGAATACTTTTTATAAAATCCGCCGCAGTTTGGCAACACTTGCATTTTACAATATCCGATGATATAATAAAATTCAAAAATAGCTTAAATTATTGTGAAATCAGACATTTTTTTAAAAAAGGTTGGTTTTTCATGTATGCCTTTAAGTTTCGACCGATCGTTCGGGTCCTGCAGCTGCGCTCCTTGATCACAAGCTTTGATGTTGTGCGTCCGAAGGGGTATTTTTTCAGCGGAGAAATGCACAATTTCTGGGAGGCGGTCTGCGTGGCGGAGGGCACGGCCACGGCCACGGCCGACGGACGGGTCTACACCTTAAAAAGCGGCGATCTGCTGTTTCATAAGCCCATGGAGTTTCACAGGATCGGTGCGGCCGAGGACAAGCCCGTGCGGCTGCTGATTTTATCGTTCGAGGCCGACGGTGAGATCATGGATCGGTTTCAAAACGGACTTTTCAAGCTGGATCGGTTTAAGCTCTATCGTTTTACGGCGCTTTGTCACCATGCCGAAACCGTGATCCGCACAAACAGGGAAACCGACGGCCAAAAGTACGCCCTCGAAAGTACGCGCACCGCGGCCGAATTTGAACAGTTCATGCTGGATGTTTTAAAGGATCGCAGTCAAAAAACGCACGAAGACGCGCGCTATGCCGACACCTACCGCGAAATTGTGGAGTTTATGGAGGCGCACTGTCATGAGAACCTCAGTGTTTCTGCCATTGCAAAGGGGTGTAATTTAAGCGCGAGTAATTTAAAAAGGGTCTTTAAGATCTTTTGCGACCGCGGCGTCATTGAATACCACAATTCATTAAGAATAAGAAAAGCCATGGAACTGCTCCAAAAAGGGCAGACGGCGGCGGTCGTCAGCGACGCGCTGGGCTTTTCCGACGTTTCTTATTTTTATGTCGCTTTTAAAAGAGAAACCGGACTTACACCGCGCGGATATATCCGCAATCTGCAAGACAGCACCTAAGGTGCGCAGTTTGTTTTGCTTGCCGCTTTTGAAAAATACACGCTGAGATGGAGAACAAACAAAAAACCGACCGATTTTTAAGTTTGTTGTTTATTTTTTTGTTGTACCAACGGCTGAAATATAGTATACTGTTTATAATAAGTTCATTCGGGCGGCGCGGTTTGCCGCCTTTTTAAAAAATTTTTTTCGGAGGAACAAAAAATGGGACCTTACATTGCTTTGGGCGTCATTCTTGCAATTGTTGTCATTCTCGTGCTGTGGTTTATCTCGGCGCAGCGGCGACTGGTGGCGATGGACGAAAATATCAACAACGCATTAAGCGCGATCGGTGTACAGCTTTCCAGCCGTTTTGATGCGCTGACCGCTTTGCTTGATCTTACCAAAGGCTATGCAAAGCACGAATCCGAGACCCTTTTGAATACCGTGAAAGCGCGCAGAACGGTCATCACCGCTTCTTCCAGCCCGAAAGAGGTTGAGGAGCAGGAGAACGTCATCACCGAGGCGCTCGGCAGGATCAATGCGGTGGCAGAGCAGTATCCGCAGCTGAAAGCCGACGAAACCTATCTTAAAACCATGGATTCGGTCAACAGCTATGAAAAATCCGTCCGTGCCAGCAGACTGGTTTATAACGACAGCGTAACAAAGCTCAACCGCGCCATTCGTATGTTTCCAACCTCTGTTGCGGCAAGCATGCTGCACATTGAAAAGCGCGATTATCTGGCCGAAAACACCGAAAAGGCAGAAATGCCCAGTATGAAATAATAAGGGTTTTATAATGAAAAAATTAATCTCTTTATTGGCGGCTTTCTGCGTGATCGGCGGAACGCTCGGTCTTTCGGCTTCGGCACAAAATCGGGTGACCACCATTGCTATTGACGCGGTGCTAAAAAAGGACGGCTCCTGCGAGATCACGCAGGTCTGGAAAGGCAATTTTGACAAAGACACCGAGTGCTATTATCCTTTCAACACAGGCGACGATCTCGAAATTGTTGACTTTACGGTAAAGGATCAGAACAAGACCTACAAGACGCTGAAAAATTGGGATCCCTCGGCCGATTTTGAGGAAAAAGCCGGCCGCTGTGGGCTAAATCAGACCGACGACGGCGTGGAGGTCTGCTGGGGAATTACGCAGTACGGTCAAAATACCTACACGGTTTATTATAAGGTTTTAAATATGCTGGCTGCCTATCAGGACGAGGACGGCTTTAACTTCCGTTTTATCAATTCCGGCATGAATACCGGCCCCACCAAGGCAACCTTAAAGCTTACGGCTGCCGACGGCACCAAATTCAACGACGACAACGCCAATATCTGGGGCTTCGGCTTTCAAGGACAGGTGCAGTTCACAAAGGACGGCGGCATTGAGGCATTCACCGAAACCGATCTGAACCCCGACGCGCATCTTACGGTCATGGCGTCGTTCAACAAAGGAATTTTCACCCCGACAAAAACGGTGGACGATTCCTTCAGCACAGTGCGTGAGCTTGCGTTTGAAGGCAGCGATTACGACGACGCGGACGATGATGATGAGATCGGCATCATCTTCGCGATTTTAGGGTGCCTGGTCGGCAGCGCGTTTCTCTTTGCGCTCGTTGTTCTCGTCATCAGGAAAAAGCGCTTTAACGCCTTTTATAAAAGCGTGCCGTATTGGCACGACCTGCCGAACGGCGGAAATTTAGAGAAAAACTATTATCTTGCGCGCCGCTTTTCGCAGTGCCGCGACGGCAGTATCATCGGCGCAAGAATTTTAAAGCTCATGCTTTCGGGTTCTTTACAGCCGCAAACCGAAAATTCGGTCGGTGCCTTTGGAAAAACAAAGGAGGAGCTTTCTTTTGTGCTTACAAAAGCACCATCAGCCAATCGGGATCAAGGTAACCTGGCACTTTATGATATTCTAAAGGAAGCGGCGGGATCGGACGGCGTTTTACAGCAAAAAGAGCTGGAAAAATACTGCAAAAAGAACTACAGCCGCGTGCGCGCCTTTTTGGACAAAAGTGAAATGGACGGCGGCATAGGATTTCCCTTTGAAGACACCAAGTATCTCAACAGCGGCAACATTAAAAAGCTGTCGGAGAGCGCAAAGTCACAGCTGGCGGAGCTGTTGGGCTATAAAAAATACCTTTTGGAATATTCGCTCATTGGCGAAAAATCCGTGCTGCAAACCTATATTTTTGAAGATATGCTGGTGATCGCCACGCTTCTTGGTATTGCGGATAAGGTTTTGGCGCAGATGAAGGAGATCTATCCTGACAGAATCACGGAAATCGAGCAGTACGAATACAACACCACCATGGCCGGCTGTTACTACGGTTATATGTTCCATGCAATGGTCTCGGGCGAATCGGAGACACGAAACGCCGGTTCGGGTGGCAGCAGTTCCTTCGGCGGTGGCGGCGGCTTTTCGGGCGGCGGCGCCGGCGGCGGAACAAGATAAGGCCGGAACAGGATCAAAGCACAAACAGGATAAAGTCAAAGTAAAATAAAAAAATACAAAAGCAAAATAAAGGACTGCCCAAAAAATCTGTTTTTTCAGAAAATGCGGCAGTCCTTTTTATTTTTGCCGGTAATGATCCGGCAGCAGCCGTTCAACGGCTGTCGTTTTTTGGTTGCAGCGCATTTTTGCGAAAGGCGCCGGGGGTCGTTCCCTCACGGCGCTTGAATTCTTTCATAAAATGCACCGCGTCGGAGTATCCGCACGAACCGGCAACGGAATCCACGGTCAAATCGGTGCTTTCAAGCAGTTCTTTTGCGTAGTTCATTCTTTTTGAAATCAGGTATTGCTTTGGCGAAACGCCGTAGAGTTTCAAAAAATCTCTGCAAAGCTGGGCGTGGCTCAGTCCGCAGTCGCGGCAAAGGCTTTCCACCGTGAAATCCTTTAGCTGAAAATTTCGGTCGATGAGCAGCTTGGCAGTCTTTTGACTGCGCGGCTGCGGCTTTTCAATGTGGTGGAGAATTTCATAAAAAACCGAAAGTATGCGGTAATCGTCCGAAAATTTGCCGTTTTGAAATAATCCTTCCAAAATCGCCGCAATCGAAACGCCGTTTTTGTTGTGCAGCACAGGGCTTTCAATATCGGCGCCAATGCTTTCAAAAAGACTCTTTGCGCCGACACCCCTCACGCAAAACCAAATGTAGGCCCACGGATCTTTTCTGTTCGGGTAATACATCATGGGAACGTCGGGCGGAATGATAAAAAAATCATAGAAGCCGATCTTGTGCTTTCGGCCACCGATCTCTAAAAAACCACTGCCGCGGCATACAAAATGCAGGGTGTAGTGGTTTTGGACCCAGGGCGCTTTTTGCGGCGCAATATACAAAAAATCATTGTATCCAACGTGGGTGACCTCCGGTGTACCGCCAAACTTTAAAAGCTTTGTAAAGCCCCTGCCTTTTGGAAATCCCTCCATTTTTTTTGCTCCCTTTCCTGCATCTTGTGATCGGCACGTAAAAAACGCTGCATAAAATTTTTTAGACACTGATATTGTACCATAAAAATCTGCGCGCGTAAACAGGGATGATAAAAAAACACAGTTTTTTGATAGAATACAACATTGCTTTTTATCGGGTTGTATTTTATATTAAGGTCAGCAGATATATTTCGATTTGTACCCTGCCAAAAAAATGACCGGGCGCCGCGGTTGGAATTGTTTTGCGCGGTACAGCGTTTTTTGGCACGGCACACTTTGTGGTGACGGGTTCTATTATTCGTCAACTGAAACTTGTCAGCCTTAAAAGGAGCGGATATTCATGGTAAAATTAGCAGTGATTGGTTTAGGTCAGCGCGGCAGTGGCAACATCAAAACGCTTTGCAGCATTCCCGACGTGGAGATTGTTTCGGTCTGCGATGTTTATGAGGATCGTGTGGGCAAAGCTTTGAAACTGGTGACAGAAAACGGACAGTCGGCCAAAGGCTTTAAAGACTATAAAGACGCTTTAAATGTGGCCGGTCTTGACGCCGCAATGATCTTTTCCGGCTGGCAGAATCACTCGGAAGTGGCAGAATACGCCATGGAAAAGGGAATCGCTGTGGGGTCGGAGGTCGGCGGCGAATACTCTTTGGAGCGCTGCTTTGAGCTTGTGAGAACGCAGGAAAAGACCGGCACGCCGTATATGTTTTTGGAAAACTGCTGCTTTGGCGAGGAGGAGCTGTTGGCTACTTCCATGGTGCGCCGCGGCAAGCTCGGCAAAATTTCGTTCTGCGCCGGCGCTTATACCCATGATCTGCGTGAAGAGGTAGCTTACGGCATTAAAAACCGTCACTATCGATTTGAAAATTACCGTCATCGTAACTGCGATAACTACCCCACGCACGACCTCGGCCCCATTGCAAAGCTTTTGAATATCAACCGCGGCAATCGCATTGTGTCGCTGACCTCGATGTCCTCGGCCGCAAACGGCCTGGCGGCTTATATTGCCGGCCGCGACGATGCCGACGACACCATGAGAAACGCAGAATTCCTGCAAGGCGACGTGGTGGAAACTCTGCTGACCTGTGCCAACGGCGAGCTGATCCGTCTGCACCTGGACACCACGCTGCCAACCTCTTACACGCGCGATTTCACTGTGCGCGGCACCAAGGGCTCTTACTATCAGGCCACCAATTCTTTCTTTTTTGAAGGAGATAAAGAAGAATGGACGCCGTGGAAGGGTGCTCAAAATGTTTTCAACAATGCCGAGCAATATCGCGAATTTATGCCGAAGATCTGGAAAAATGTAACGTCTGAGGAGCGCGAAAAAGGACACGGTGGCATGGATTATTTCTGCTTTTTATCGTTCATTGACGCATTAAAATCCCGCCGCGAAATGCCCATTGATATTTACGACGCCGCCACCTGGATGGCCGTGTCGGCACTTTCGGAAAGCTCTATTTTAAAGGGCGGCGAAGCGCAGCTGATGCCGGACTTTACGCACGGCGGCTGGATAACAAGAAAGCCTGCGGACGTGACGGAGCTTTAAGATGGTTCGACGCCACCGGACGTGACGGAACTTTAAGGCGATTTGATGCCCGGCCATGGCTTGGTCAAGAGCACCGATTGGCCAATAGTTCCGTCAAAAGGCGTTGACCCCGTCGATTTGGGTGGCAGGGCGATCAAAAGGTCCGTGGGCGGGCTTTCGGCTAAGAGCAATCAGGAGAAAACAACATGGAAACAATGAAAAATATTTTTTGTGAGATCGGCTTTTCAAAGGACGCGTGCGAGCTGCTTTCAAACGCGTACTTAAAAGTCCTGCAAGACAAAGAGGCGGCCAAAATTTTTGAAGCGTGCCGCAAAGCTTACGAGCAAAACACCGAGTTTGACAGTGCCGCAGCTTTCCGAAGAATTGAGGGACTGTCCGGGCAGCTTGGCATAGATAAATACACGCTGGATCTTTTGTACCTCTGCACCCTTGCGCCGCACATGAAAGAACTTTACAAAGAAAAGCATCTTTCCGGTGAGGTGTTTTCGGACTCTTTAAAGGATCTGAAATGGAAGGCGGCGGAATGCCAAAAGGTATACGGCGTTTTGGGCATCTTTGTGGGCTTTTGGACGGTGGATTTTTTTAAATTAAAACGCTTTGCGTTCGGCCGTCTGCAATTCAATTTAGGGTATTTTCAAAAGGACCATACTGTCGGCGGCCAAAAGGTGCAAAAGGGCGATGTTTTTGTGGATGTGCATATACCGTCCGCAGGGCCGCTGAAACACGAAGAATGTCAGCTTTCTTACAAACGCGCGGCCAACTTTTATAAAAAATATTTTCAGGGGAAACCGGTGATCTTCGGTTGTGACTCCTGGCTTTTGTCACCCAACAATTATGAAATTCTGCCGGAAGGCTCCAACATCTTAAAATTCATGAGTGATTACGAGCTATTAGAGCCTGCAAAGGATCCGGTCAACACTGATTTATGGCGGATATTCAATGTGGAGCAATTGCCGCAAAATCTTGATGAGCTGCCGCAGGACACCTCTTTACAGCGTGCGTTTTTAAAATGGCTGAAAAACGGCAATACCATTGACCACGCTTTCGCGGCCTTTGTTTATTCGCCCACGGTGGGGGATAATCTCCGATAAAACCAATTCATTCCGTTATTCAATCAGGTCTTGAAAGGCTCAGTCAACCGGTCGCTCGCAGTGAGGAATACTTCACTGTGAGCGGCCGGTTTTTGCTTTGTGCGGGAAAGCTTTCTCTTTTTTGAGCGTAAAGTCCGGTGCCGCAGGGCGACAGTTGTATCCGAGTTGTAAAAAATCGTAGGCGGTGCTTGTGAAGATAAGGGCGATATGATAAAATTAAGAAAAGCCGCAGAACGATAAAATATTTAAAATCTGCTTTTTTGAAATTCAGGCGAACAATAAAAATTTAGAACCAACCTTTTTGGGAAAATTTCCGTCTTATATATGAGGCCTCAAAAAGAAAGGAAATCAGGAATGGACAGTTTTAAGGAAAACAAAGACGAAACCTTGGTGCAGTTGTCATTATTGGGCAACGAAAAGGCTTATGAAGAACTGGTGCTTCGGCACGAGCGGTCGGTGAAAGGTACAGCGCTGAAGATCACCGCAGATGAATTTTTTGCCGATGATGCCGCGCAGGATGCCTTCGTGGCTGCGTGGGTAAAGCTGGACCGTCTGGAATGTCCGCAAAAATTCGGTTCGTGGGTCTGTACCATTGCAAAAAACCGTGCCAAGGATCTATTGGTGTGCCGCAAAAATGCGGCGGCGGATATCAGCCTGCATCTTTTTGAGGACAAGGGGCGCTTTTCGGCGGACGAATCGGAGCCTTTGGAAACGCTGGTGCTTCAAAAATTCAATGAGCAGGAAAGAAACCAACGGCTTTATGAAGCGGTGGCGCTTTTGCCCGAAAAATTAAAGACGACCTTAAAGATGCATTATTTCGACGGCCTTTCTTTAAAGGAAATTTCAGAGGATTTGAAAATTCCCGAGGGAACGGTGAAGTGGCGCCTGAGTGAGGGGCGCCGACAACTCAGAAAGGAATATGCGGTTATGGAAAACAAACATTCAGAGCTATCGTTTGTGCAACGGGTCATGCAAAAGGTGGAGCAGCTGAAACTGTGGTCGCTGAAAAACGATAAATCAGGCTTTGAAAAGGATTATTGGGGAACGCTCAGGGAGGTTGAGCGTTTAGAAAACTCCAGGGACAAGCACCGTGCGCTCTCCGACGTTTTAATGATGGGCTACTGGTGGCTGCCCGGCAAAAAGAACGACGAACAGTTCAGAAAAATTAAAAAATCGGCCGAGGAGAGTCAAAACGAAGAGGTCTTGCAATTTGTGGTTGCCCGCGAAATGGAAAGCTGGAACGGCCTGAGAGAATGGAGTTCTTAAAGAACAAAAAAATTCCGTATTTCAGGGAAAACGGACTTCAAAAGGCGCTGAGCTTTTGCTGGTTCTGGCTCGGTTACGATTATGTGGGCGAGAACCGCGTGGACGACGGAATAAAAGCCTACAAAAAGGTTTTGGAAATTTCGGAAAAGGACAGCGTTTATTACGCCAACGCCTTTGCGGCGATCAATGCCGAGGAGCGGATATTAAAATCGGATTACAAGGATAAATCCAAAGTCGGGATCAGTGCCACGGCTGAAGCTTTTAAGTTTGTGGGCGGCAAAACGCTTTTTTGGCAGCAGCCGGGATATTCGCGAAATGAAACCCTGGACGGCTCGATTTTCTTTAATTGCAGTGCCTGCGACAATACAATGCCGGACGAAACCTTAAAGGTGGGGGAGCCGGTCGAATCGTCCGATAAAAATGTGACGATGTGCTTACGATCAAAGGATTGCACCGTGAAAACGCCGGCCGGTATTTTTGAACACTGCTTTTATGTGACCTTTGAATTTCAAAACGACTATTACGGTTTGAATTACAATGAAACGTATTTTTGTCCCGGTTTCGGCATTGTAAAGCAGAAAATTTCGCGGCACAGCGATCTGAGAGAATGGCAGCTTTCAAGCTATAAGATCAACGGTGGCAAAGGACTGCTGCCGTTTTGTGAGGGCAACCGCTGGAACTACACCTGCAAGGTGGAGAGAATTGATTACGATATTACCAATCGCTTTGAGGTGATCTCGGCGGATAAAGAGGGAGCGATTTTGGCGCACGATTCGGTGTGCGCGCCGCTGGGTTATCAGGAAAACACCTTTTTGGGCAATATTTTAAAAGCGCGCAACGAATATTGCGACGAAAAGGGTGAAACGCTCCGGGATGTTCTGCCGTGTTTAGAAAAAGCCGCCGCTTTGGCCGAAACCAAGCGGCAAAAGCAGCACGCGGCCGCAGCTTTACAGGTGATGAAACGAATTTTGGACACCGACGAGAAAAGGACTCCTGACTGCACCGAAATCGGCCGCTGGAACTTTTTTAATTATTTCAAGGTACAAAATACCGACGGCAGACTCACGCTTTTAGAAAACAGAGCCTACAGCTTTGAGTGGAAGCGCGATATGCGTTTCTGCGGCGACGAAGGCTGCAAGGCGGTGTTTTCCGACCCGTATTTCATGCTTTTGAGAAACAGCGGGGCCGTGTGGAACGACGCGTGGGTACCCGGTTACCATGTAAAAGAGGAGCGGCAGGACTGCGGATTTTGTGTCACGCTGTCCTTTGAAGTCTTAGCGGACGAAACGGTGACCGTTGCGGCCGGAACCTTTAAAGACTGTCGGCACATTCGCTACCGCGCGAAGGGGTATACCGGCGGTATGCACTATTACGGCGGCGAAAAGGAATACTGGTTTGCTAAAGGGGTGGGGCTTGTAAAATTTTCCTCCACCTATAAAAACGACGCGCTGAAAGCTACCTACGAGCTGACCGAATACAAGAAAACAGGCGACGGCTATTTTCCGATTGCGGACGGCATTTTTCGGCGGTACGAGCCGACAAAGATCGGCAACGGCTGGCGCGCCGCGGTAGAATACACCTATGACTGCGACGACAGCGGCGCGGTGATCTTCCGCAACGCTACAGGAGTGCAGAACCGCGAAAATTATCTTGCGGATATGGCAAAAATAGAAAAGTAAAAAGGATGTTTTTTAAACTTAAGGGGAGAAAAATATGGGTACGATCTGCGGTGCAAACTGTAAGGATTGCGGACTGAAAAACGAATGCCGCGGGTGCTGCGAAACCGGTGGCAGTCCGTTTGGCGGCCGCTGTGTGGCGGCGGAGTATATCAAGCTTGGCGGCAAGGCGGCTTATGAGGAATTTAAAAGCTCACTGCTTGCGGAAATCAACGGTCTTTGCGAAAATATCGGTATTCCAAAAGCCGATGCGCTTACAGAGCTGTGCGGAAAATTTGTAAACTTGAAATATCCGCTGCCGAACGGCAAATACACTGCGTTTTTAAAGGACGAAAATGTGTATCTTGGTACGCAGATCGAATTCGCCGACCGCGGCGTGTGCTACGGTGTGGCGGCGGATCCCGGGTTTATTTTGATCGGCAGCTACAGTGTGGACGGCAGCGAGCCGGAGATCGTGCTTTATAAAAAGCGGTAGATAAGGTGCAAGGTTTCCTTAAAAACGGTGCAAAGAGGCGGCAAATTGCGGCGTCGGGAGTTTCAAGATTGGGTTTTTCAAAACGTGGAAAATCCGACAAAAAAGCGGTAGCTTCGCGCCGCGCGCGGTCGCCCGAAGGGCGACGCCGAAGCCGCACCGGCTTGCGGCCGGCCGTTTCCTTTTGAAAACGGCCGAGTGCGCGGCAGGACTGCGTTTTCGCACCGTGCTTTCGGCGTTCAGATACATTTTTAAGAACAAGGCCCTGGAATACCACCGTAAAAGCGCATAATTTCCACCCTCTGCGGGGTTGTAATTTTCTCTTTCCTATGGTAAAATAATTTGGTACTTAAAATATAGCAGCGTAGGAAAGAGGTGAAATACCGGTGAAGGATTCAAGGCAGATCGCAACCAACAGAAAAGCATTCCACGATTATTTTGTGGTGGAGTCCATGGAAGCCGGTATCGAGCTTTGCGGCACGGAGGTAAAATCCGTCCGCGCCGGAAACGTCAATTTAAAAGACGCCTGGTGCGCCATTGAAGACGGCGAAATGTTCGTCAAGGGTATGCACATCAGTCCTTATGAGCAAGGGAATATTTTTAATAAGGATTCGCGCCGCGAGCGCCGACTGCTTTTGCATAAAAGAGAAATTTTAAGACTGTTCGGCCTTATAAAGCAGCAGGGACTGACATTGATTCCGCTGTCGCTCTATTTTAAGGGTTCACGCGTGAAGGTTCAAATCGGCGTTTGCAAGGGTAAAAAGCTTTATGACAAGCGCGCCGATCTTGCAAAAAAAGACGCCAACCGCGAAATTCAGCGCACTATGAAAGAGCAGAACCGATAGAATTGATTTTTTGGCAGTCGGAATTCGGCACGAAAACAGAAAAAACGCAGCCGTTGATGATAGGAGCACAATCTTATGAAGATCTATACCGTGCATCTAACCGAAGATTACCCATTTTTAAAAAACGGTGGCGCCGACCCGACCTTGCAGGTTTATTTGCAGGTGCAGGGCCTTGACGTACGCCGTCCGGCCATGGTCGTGTTGCCCGGCGGCGGTTATACCCACCTTTGCCTACGTGAGGGCGAACCGATCGCGCTGGAATTCATGGCAGACGGTGCCAATGGCTTTGTGCTGAACTATTCCGTTAAGCCGTGCGCCTATCCGCAGCAGCTTTTGGAGGTTGCGGCTGCGTTCGACTATATAAAAACCCACGCAGAAGAGCTGTGCGTGAACCCTCAGAAAATCGCCGTGCTCGGTTTTTCTGCCGGCGGACACCTTGCGGCAAGCTACTGCACCATGCTTCACCGTGAAGAGATCGCAAAACACCTGAACCCCACGCCCGCCGCGGCGTCGGTGCTTTGCTATCCGGTGATTTCGGGTGTTTGCAAGCCGCACAGAGGTTCCATTGCCGTTTTGGCCGGCAAGGAGGATTTCACAGAAGCAGAAGCAAGCTGGCTTTCCTGTGAAAAATATGTGACTTCCGACACACCGCCGGCTTATATTTGGACAACGGGCGACGACAACGCCGTGCCGCCCATTAATTCGTTAAAATACGCAGAAGCACTCATAGATCACGGCGTTCCGGTGGAACTGCATTTGTTCCCGTCGGGACCGCACGGGCAGGCCAGCAGCAAATTCGGCACTTTCGACGGCGCCGGCAGCCCACAGTCTAAATACAACGAACAGTGGGTGGGAGAAGCGCGCGTCTGGTTAAGGCGGCAGTTTCACTATTAATTCGGAAGCGTACTCAAAATGCAGATATTTTTTCAATTTGTACCGGGGTTTAAAACACCTGAATCACCATGCTTTTAAGCACTCC
>CADAVL010000007.1 GCA_902791335.1 Oscillospiraceae bacterium | reverse complement strand
TAAATAAACGGATTTTTTGAAGGCTTTCCGAACGTTCGGGCCGGTTTTTATCCCGCCTGTCCGCCGTCCCACTTTCACGCCTCATTCCTCAGCTTTTTAAAAAGATCATACATTAATTGATCGCGTTTGATATAATATACATAGCACATTTTCTTCTTTATCGGTTCACTTTCATACTTTCCGTTTTTTTGCGGCAGCCGCACGTTGCAAACTCTTGAAAGCATATACCGATCATTGTCGTTTAAAAGCCAGGCCACCGCCGTGACGTCCCAGATCACTCTGGTTCACGGTCTGCCTTTGGCATAGTGCTCGGCTTCTCTTATGGCGTTTTCTGCAAGGTGATTTGCAATCGGTGTGGTCTTTAAAAGCCATTTTTCAAGCTCCGCACCACTCACCGAAAACCCGCTGACAACACCGCTGCACGGCAGCATCACTGTGGGCGCGGCCACAGAACGGTTTTCTTGTATCCGTCGGTCGATGCTATTTCATGAGGTAATGCCGCAATACGGTATGCGTTTTCAAACGCTTTCTTTTCCGGCAACGCAGAAAAATACTCTTTGATTTTAAGGCAAATATCTCCCAATCCTTCAGTTGACTTGTATCCGATCAACTCATCAATCGAAACATCAAAGATTTTTGCGAGATCGGGTAGAAGCTGAATATCCGGACAACATTGTACTGATTCCCATTTTGAAACCGCCTGGTTTGTTACACCGAGGGCGTTTGCAAGTTCTTCTTGGGTAAGACCTTTCTGCTTTCAAACGATCTGCCTTTGTCTGTGCCGTTTGCTATACTCTGCACTGTTTTTTCAAAGAATGAGCGCCTTAATGCAATCTTAATACAGAGCGCCGAATCATTACACCGTTTTTTTATATTTCACGGTATACTCTATGTAAACAAGCAGAAACAGGAGAAGTATATATGCTTGAAATTACACATAGAAAAAAGCGATTGTCATCCTTTAAGCTGATCGTTCTGGGCTTTGCCGGCGTCATAGTGCCTGGAGCGCTGATATTGATGCTGCCGTTTTCATCGACTGCCGGAGTTGTTACGCCGTTTCACGAGGCGCTGTTCACATCGACCTCCGCCGTTTGCGTTACGGGGCTGGTCGTGCAGGATACGGGCAGTTATTGGTCCGCTTTCGGGCAGACGGTAATACTGCTGCTGATCCAGATAGGCGGGCTCGGTGTTGTAACAGTTGCGGCATTTTTCGCTATGCTGTCCGGCAGAAAAATATCGCTGATGCAGCGCAGTACCATGCAGGACGCCATCTCTGCCCCGAAGGTCGGCGGGATCGTCCGCCTGACCCGCTTTATTGTACGGGGAACTTTTTTGATCGAGCTTATCGGAATGATCGTCATGCTGCCGACATTTTGCGGAAAATTCGGTATCAAGGGAATTTGGATGGCGGCGTTTCATTCGGTTTCCGCCTTTTGCAACGCCGGATTTGACATACTCGGCACCGCCGAAAACAAATACCCGTCTCTTACGGGATATATAGGGGATCCGACGATAAACATTGCCGTTATTTTTTTGATCATCATAGGCGGTATCGGCTTTTTGACATGGGACGATATCTGTACAAACAAGTGGCATTTCAAAAAATACCGTATGCAGAGCAAGGTCATATTGGCAACAACGGCGATCCTCATTATTGCCCCTGCAGTATTCTTTTTCTTCTGTGATTTTACGGGGCTTCCGCTCGGCGAAAGGATTCTTGCGTCGCTTTTTCAGTCTGTCACACCGAGAACCGCCGGTTTCAATACCGCTGATCTTCCCGCTATGACCGGTTCTTCCAAGGCAATTATGATTCTGCTGATGCTTGTCGGCGGATCGCCCGGCTCCACGGCAGGCGGTATGAAAACGACCACGCTTGCCGTTCTGATTCTGAGTGCATTCTCCGTCTGTCGCAAAAAGGACGATGCCGAAGTCTGCGGCAGGCGCATTGACGGTTCGGCAGTGAAAAACGCCGCAGCCGTTGCCGTAATGTATTTCCTGCTGTTTTTTGTCGGCGGCATTGTTATCAGCACGGCAGAAGGTCTGCCGCTTAGCACCTGCCTTTACGAAACGGCGTCCGCTGTCGGAACGGTCGGGCTTACCCTTGGAATCACACCGCAGCTCGGTGTTCTTTCTCAGCTTATTTTGATCGTCTTGATGTATCTCGGCAGAGTCGGCGGACTTACCCTGATTTACGCGGCGATTTCCAACAAAAATCAGAGCGGATCAAAGCTGCCGCTCGAAAAAATCACAGTCGGATAAAGGAGTTACTATATTATGAAAAACATATTGTTAATAGGTCTCGGCAGATTCGGTAGGCATATTGCTTTACAGCTGAATAAACTTGGGCATGAGGTGATGGCGGTAGACAGCAACGAAAAAAGGGTCAATGAAATTCTGCCGATCGTTACTAACGCACAGATCGGCGACAGCACAAACACGGAATTTTTAAAGTCGCTCGGAATCGGAAACTTTGATGTGTGCATCGTCACCATAGGAGAAAATTTTCAAAATTCGCTGGAGACTACTTCTTTACTGAAGGAACTCGGCGCAAAATTAGTTGTGTCCCGCGCCGAGCGTGATGTTCAGGAGAAATTTCTTCTGCGTAACGGAGCGGACGAAGTAATTTACCCTGAAAGGCAAGTAGCAAATTGGGCTGCTATTCGCTATACCGCCGATCACATACGGGATTACATCGAGGTTGATGATGCTCATGCCATTTTTGAGGTAGAGGTTCCGGGGGGTTGGATCGGCAAAACCGTCGGAGAACTGGATATCCGCAGAAAATACAGCATCAATATCATGGCAACCAAGGAGAACGGAAAAATCAATATGGCAGTTTCGCCGGACACCGTTCTTACGGACAAGATCACTCTTTTGGTTCTCGGTGCTTACAAAGAACTGCAAAAGTGTTTTCGCATTTAACAGAGGTGAATGAGGATGGCTGAGCTATTGCTGATTGTCAGTCTGCTTGGCATATTTGCTTTCGGATTTTATCTTATGAGCAGGCTGGATCGATTTCTTGAAGAAAACAGAAATGCACTGTTAAAGGAAAACGAATCCTGCGAGCCTTCCGAAATTCTGCTGCCGCAGGGACTGTCCGACAGTGAGATATTAAGCGAGATCCGCCGTTTTCGTGAAACGCACGGAAATGTCGATATTATTCTTTCCGATGGGCAGAAGAATGATTTTTAGGTTGCGGTAGATTTTTTTACAGTTTTACTGTATAATAATAAAATAAAATAAAAAGGGCGGTGAAACCGATGAAAGTACAAACCGAACAGTCAAAATTCGATGCAGACGAGCATATCCTTGTCTGCCTATCCTCTTCGCCGTCCAACGCAAGGATCATACACACCGCCGCAAAGATGGCTAAGGTCCTTCATGCAAGATTTACCGCCATCTATGTGCGGACGGATACGGTCATAAATGATGAGGATCAGTCCCGACTTTCGCAGAACATGCGGCTCGCGCAAAGGCTCGGCGCCGAGATCGTTATGACGCACGGCGAGGATGTACCGCTGCAGATCTCGGAATATGTCAGGCTTTCCGATGTCACGAAAATCGTGATCGGGCAAAGCAGTGCCAGACGAAGAGGGCTGTTCGGAAGACCGACTCTCACCGAAAAGCTGATCTCCTCCGCCCCCGATGTTGACATTCATATTATTCCCGACGCACTGAACTACACAAAGCCGCACAGACGCCGTCTGTTCTTTGGCGCAGAGATACCTTCGCTGCGGGATATTGCCGTGACCGTCCTGACGCTTGCCGTATGCACGGCAATCGGGTTTCTGTTCGTTCATCTCGGCTTTCCCGATACCAATATCGTTACGGTATACATCCTCGGTGTGCTGATGATCTCCGTTTTGACTAAAGGATACCTTTGCAGTATAGCAGGCTCACTTCTAAGTGTTGTATTGTTCGGATTTTTCCTTACCGAACCCAGGTTGTCCTTTCAGACCTATGCCGTAGGCTATCCCGTTACCTTTGCAGTCATGCTGGCGTCTTCCGTTCTCACCGGCACGCTTGCCTCGAAGCTGAAAGATCATGCAAGGCTCTCGGCTCGCTCCGCGTTCCGTGTGCAGGTGCTGTTCGACACTGACCGTCTGCTGCAAAAAGCAAAAAGCAACGATGATGTTTTAAGCGTGACCTGTATGCAGCTCTCGCGGCTGCTTGACCGCAGTATTGTTGCCTATACGAAAGGCGAAAACGGAATGTTGTCCGGGCGGCTGTATGCCGAAAAAAAGGATACACACGCTGAAAAGTTGCTAAGCGATGCAGAGCGGCAGACCGCAGAATGGGTGCTTCAAAACGGTCACCGTGCAGGAGCAGCGACAGCACAGTTTGGAAAATCCGAATGTCTTTATCTTGCGATCCGTGCAGGCGGCAGAGTCTACGGTGTAATCGGGATACCGATGAAACCCGAAAAGCCCGATTCATTTGAGAGCAGCATCGTACTGTCGGTTGTGAACGAATGTGCGCTGGCAATGGATAATGCTCACAACGCCGCCGAAAAGGAACGGGCGGCAGATCTTGCAAAAAGCGAGCAGCTGCGCGCCGACCTTTTGCGGTCGATCTCACACGATCTGCGCACGCCGCTTTGCTCCGTTTCGGGTAATGCGGACACGCTTTTGCATAACGGGGGCTGCCTGGACGAAGCAACCAAGCAGCAGATCTATAAAGATATCTATGATGATTCTGAATGGCTGATCGGCGTGGTGGAAAATCTGCTGTATGTTACACGGCTGAATGACGGACGCCTGAAGCTGGAGCTTACCGATCAGCTTGTGGACGAAGTGGTCAACGAAGCCGTTTCGCATTTGAAGAAAAAATCCGTCGGACACAAAGTGACGGTAAGGTGCGACGATCTGATCCTTGCCCGTATGGACGCACAGCTGATTGTGCAGGTCATTGTCAACCTTATTGATAATGCTTTGAAATATACCGCACAAGGCTCCGAGATCTGCGTAAGTGCCGAAAAACAGGGCGGGGATGCCGTGATCCGAGTCACCGATAACGGAAACGGAATTGCAGACGATATGAAACCGCATATTTTTGAAATGTTTTACACCGGGAAAAATACCGTTGCAGACAGCCGCAGAAGCTTCGGGATCGGGCTTACCCTGTGTAAATCTATCGTAGAGCTGCACGGCGGAACGCTGACGCTTACGGATAACGTACCGCACGGCTGTGTATTTACCTTTACTTTACCGCTCAGCGAGGTGACTCTGAATGAATAAACCCCTTGTTCTCGTCGTGGAGGACGACCGCCCCGTCCGCAATCTGATCGTAACAACGCTAAAGGCTCACGATTACCGCTACCTGACCGCGGAGAACGGACACGGTGCCATTATGGAGGCAACCTCCCATAACCCGGATATCGTTCTGCTGGATCTGGGGCTGCCGGATATCGACGGCACACAGGTGATCGAAAGCATCCGCTCTTGGTCAAATATGCCCATTATTGTGATCAGTGCGCGCAGCGAGGATAAAGACAAAATCACGGCGCTGGATGCCGGGGCGGACGACTATCTGACAAAGCCCTTTTCCGTAGAGGAGCTTTTGGCACGGCTTCGTGTCACGCAAAGAAGACTGTTGCTTTTGCAGGCAAACAGCGACACCGACTCACCCGTTTTCCAAAACGGCGAGCTTAAAATTGATTATGCCGCCGGCTGCGCTTATTTAAACGGGAGGGAATTGCACCTGACCCCGATTGAATACAAGCTTTTGTGTCTGCTCTCTCATAATGTCGGAAAGGTGCTGACGCACACCTATATCACGCAGCAGATTTGGGGCAGCAGCTGGGAAAACGATATTGCTTCTCTGCGGGTGTTTATGGCGACCCTGCGCAAAAAGCTGGAACCGCAAAAGGACAGTCCGCAATACATTCAGACGCATATCGGCGTCGGTTACCGTATGCTGCGGGTAGACTGAGAAAAGCAATGAAACAAGGATTTGAACCGATATGCAATAGAAAATCTTTTCGGAATTGAAAGGCTGAATATCGCTTGGTACGGAATCATTATCGCCAGCGGCACGCTCGGTATCGTTATACTTTTTATTATTCGTAAAAGACAAGCGGTGCGGCAATGAGAAAAGAGTGGACTTTGTTTCTCACCTTTCTTAAAATCGGCGCCTTTACCTTCGGCGGCGGATACGGAATGGTTTCCCTTGTAAGAGAAACCGTCATTTCAAACGGCTGGCTAACGGAAAGCGAATTCTTAAATTTTATTGCCGTTTCGGAATCGACGCCCGGTCCGCTTGCCGTTAATATGGCGACATTTATAGGTTCCACGCAAGGCGGCATTCTCGGCTCGTTTCTTGCTACGCTCGGCGTTGTTCTTCCGTCTTTCGTTATTATACTCTTAATTGCGGCGGTACTCAAAACCTGATGAAATATGCCGGCGTCAACGCTTTTCTCTCCGGTGTCCGCCCCTGCGTTATCGCAATGATTCTCGCTACGGCAATCGGTATGGCCATATCAACATTGCTTGGTTTTACGGATATTCATTCGGCGCTTGCTCCGGATCCTAAATCCATTTTGGTCTTTGCCATTCTGTGGCTGACACATTTCGGATATAAAAGAATCAAAAAAACTGCACCGTCGCCGATTATAATGATACTCTTTTCTGCCGCACTCGGCATGTTACTTTGGGGAGTATAAAACACAGCCTGTGCCAATTTGCCGTCCGAAACCGGGCGGCTTTGCTGTTTTTACGGAAATATACTGCTCACTATTCCAGACTGACGGACGCCGCCATTGTAGAATAAATCACTTTGCAGTAACTGTTACGCCCGCAACCTTAATCAAAGATCAAAAATTTTTCTAATCTTTTTCCTGTTAGCTATAAAAAAGCACAATGCCACAGAGATTTAAATCTCTGTGGCGTTGTGCTGCGCTCAATCGGTCACTTTTTGAAAGTATCCTTATGTGAGCCTGCCTTTTATGCGGCTTTATGCAAAAAGCGCCCACGGCTAAAAATGACCGTGGGCGCTTTAAAAAAATGGTGCCGGTGGCGGGACTTGAACCCCTTCGGAAAGGAATTGCACGAAATCCAGTGTTTATGCGGCTTTGCGAGTTTCCCCAGTGTTTAGGCGGGTTCGCGGTATTTATATAATCGTATAAATATCATTAACAAAACATAAATATTAGCATTATTTCTAAAAAAGGAACCACGAAAGGAACCACGAGATTAATTTTTATCAAAACGATTTGCAAACGATTTTTGCTATTTTAAAGTCGGTTTATTACTCTTTACTTTTTTCAAATTTTGAATTAAAATAACCGTTAATCTGCTGCGTGATGGCGTCAGATTTACTCTTCAATGTGTGATTGTAAACGTTATTCATGGTGTAGTTACTGCTCCACCCACCACGCTGCATGATGTATTTGTCTGGAACATTCATAGCATGCAAAATTGAAACGTTGTAGTGACGCAGATCGTGAAATCTGAAATGTGGAAGATTATTCTTTTCCAACAGCTCTTTAAAGTGGGTGGATATTGTGTTCGGCGAAATTGGAACGATCTGCCCTTTTATGTTTTTGATTTTCTGAATTACAAAATCCGGATAGTCAATATCGCGATAGCTTGAATATGTTTTGGGCTGTTTTACGATCCAATCCCCCTCTTGCGTCGTTACAAGCGATTTGTTTACTGTGATGATATTTCCGTGAATATCGTCTGACGTGAGGGCGCATATTTCGCCTCGGCGCATTGGGCCGAAAGCGGCTAATAAGATTGGGATTTCAAGCGACGTACCTTTCGCGCATTTTAAAAGCTTTCGGATCACTTCGTCGTCGGGGATGTACATTTCGGTTTTCTTTTTTTGCGGTAAAGTTGTTTTAAGTGCAAATTGGGGATAAAACATTTTTAAAACAGAGCTGAGCAGTCCATGAACATTCCGAATGGTTTTCGGCGACGCTGTGGCAGCATCTACGTTTATAGCACGCTGAATTTGCTCGTTTGTCAGCTTGCTTAAAGGTAAATCCATGATGCCTTTTAGATGATTTTTTCCAATTTTGTAGTAACCCTTCAGTGTTGAGGGTGAAAGTACATTTTCTTTGGCGGCGAAATATTTATTAAATGCCTCGCGGAGGGTAAGGCGGTCGGGATCCACATTGGCCGATTGAGCGGCTTGCCAACGCGCGGCGGCAAGCTGCGCCTGCTTAGCAGTGGCGGCAGTAAACGATTTTTTGATTTTCCTGCCGTTCACGTTTTTGTAAGCTTGAACTCGGTAGTTTCCGCTTGGAAGTTTTACTGCTTTTGCCATGAGTTGCAGATCCTTTCTCAAAAGTTTATTTCTTTGTTTTCTCGCGCTCGGCCATGATCTCTTTACGGCGTTGCTCCTTAACTTCTTCTTTATCGTTTACAAACAAACGGCTGCGTTTCCTGAAATAAATATCTTTTTCATGAAGTGTACTCCTAAAAAATAAATATTGACTTTTTAGAATATGTACGGTATAATGTACATAGAATAAGTGAGAAAAGGAAGTGATTACATGACCAATACCAATATAACGAATTTCAGAAGAAATGTATTTGATTACATCAATCAGGCGATCGAATACAATGATGTAATCAACGTCAGTGCGAAAAACGGAAACGCTGTGATCATGTCAGAAGAAGAATATAACGGCATTATGGAAACGCTTTACCTCAGCACAAATGCCAGAGTAAAAAAGGAAATTCTTGAAGGTAAGAACACGCCGCTGAGTGAATGCCTGTCGGCAGAGGAGGTGGATTGGTGAGTGTATAAAATTGTTTATACCAAAACCGCCGCAAAGCAAATTCCACTGCTTAAATCTGCGAATTTGGATAAGCGAGCTAAAAAGCTGATTGGAATTATTCAAAACAATCCGTTTGAGATTCCACCGCCCTACGAAAAGCTTTTGGGTGAAATGCAGGGGTTATATTCGCGGCGGATCAACATTCAGCACCGCTTAGTGTATGAGGTGTTTGAGAACGAAAAAACGGTAAAAATCATCAGTATGTGGTCGCATTACGAGTATTAAAAAAGAATATACAGCGCACCTTTATGGGGTGCGCTGTTTTTATGCAGTTTTTTGGAAAAACTTTCCTGTAGCATATTAAAACCGCCGCCCTTACAATCGAAAGCGGAGGTGGTTTTTATGAACTACAAAGAATATCAAAAGTCAAGGGATCTTTCATGGGAAATCCTTACGAAAGAAAAAATCTGTGCGCTGCCTGTGAAAATGACGGCGCTGTGCGAGCAAACGGGAATCGAGCTGAAGCTTTACACGCCGACCGACGGCAACAGCGGTTTTTCCACCATTGACCCCGATGGAACGGCGGTGATCTGTGTCAGCCGGGAAGATCCGCCGGCACGGCAACGGTTCACCACTGCACACGAGTTAGGACATATTCTTTTGGGGCACACCGGGAAATGTGAGCTTTGCAACCGCGAACCGCGGCCGGACGACAATCCGATCGAGCAGGCGGCCAATGTGTTTGCCTCGCGGCTTTTGGCACCGGCCTGCTTGATTTGGGGGTGCCGAGTGCAGTCTGCTGAAGAAATTGCCGCGCTTTGCGACATCTCGTCCGCTGCAGCCGAATTCCGATTTAAAAGAATGCAGATCCTTTTTAAAAGAAACAAATTTCTGCTCTCCCCAAAGGAAAGAGCAGTTTTTGAGCAATTTAAGAACTACATAGCGGCGCACAGGCTGCGCTAAATTTGTAAATATGTACATAGGAAAGGGCTTGCAGCTTTGCAGGCTCTTTTTTGTTGGGAATTTTTCCTATATATCTTTCGCATCGGGCAAGGCGTGCAGTCGTTCAAGATCTTCTTTGGTGACATATTCCTCCACAAAGCTGCCGTCGCGACCGGCGCGGCGGATTAGGAACCGCGGCTGATTATCCACAAGCACCGCCGGCTGACTGTGCTTGTGGGATTGCGGATCATCGGTTCGGCCGAGGAGGTAATCCGTGGAGCAGTCTAGGTAGTCGGCGATTTTTGCAAGGCTGAAAGATGCGATGCCCTTATCGCTGACGTGCTGGAGAGCGTTTATGCCTAAATTCAGAGAGGGCAACATTTCCTTTAAACTAATTCCATTGCTTTTGGCAACCGCTTTAATTCTGTTAGTCAATTCTTGTGCATTATACATAATTTTTTCACTCCTTTTTGTGCAAAGAAACAAAATCATTATGCACAATGATTTTAATATTGACAATCACGATGCACAGTGATATTATAAAATCACACCAACAACAAAACCCAAAAGACAGACCGAGCCCTTGGCGCTAAAATGCAATGCTTTTTTGGTAAAAAACTCGGCAAAATGCCAACAACAACAAATTACAAACAAATAATACCAAAAATATTATCATTTGTCAAGGGTGAAAAGCCGTATTTTGGAAACGATCTTATCAAAGAAAGGAGCAAAAAGTCGGATTTCCTTTTGCAGCCCAGAGTGCAGCGTGTCGCGAGAACAAAAAAAGACTGCGGCCGCCGGGGTGTTTTCCCGGTAGCCGCAGCCGGCGCAGATCCCACATCAACAATGTCGGCAGGACAAAATATGGTAGGTTTGGTGCCGCCGGTAAAACACACCGTTTTACAATGTGACCGAGCTGTTACGTGCGCCACGCACCCCGACAGTTCGTGTGGACGAATGGTGACCGTCCGTGGGACAGGGCGACAACATATTAAAGCTGTCCGTTATGTCAAGCAATGCCGCTATCAATGACAGAAGTTTAACCATGTTATCACCTTCTTTCTTCTCGGGATAAATATGTTATAAGGCATATAAAAGAAAAAATCAAGCTGCAGCCTTTTTGGCATTAAGCGGTACGCTGTGCTCCGGGCTGCAAAAGGAAAGTGCAACGCTTAAAGGAGTGAACAAAGCATGACAGTATTGGAAAAAGCAAAAAGCCGTGGGATCACCCAGGCGTGGTTGATCGTTCAGCTGCGCAATCGAGGAATCAGCATCCACACGGCGGATATGTCACGGATCATGCACGGCGTTTTAGATACGCCGAAAGCGCGGTTGATCCTACGCGAATGCGAGAATATTATGGCTGAACAAGATCAGCCGAAACAGTAAATCGAAATAAATCTCTTTCACGCCCCGATGCACACCGGCGGCATGTTTCTTCCCGGGCATACAGTGCAACGACTTTTAATATTGCCGTAAACAAGTCTTCCATTTTTTTCAACTTCCAAATATACATTTTTTCAAGCTGCGCCAACAGCTTGACCGCTGCCGGTGTGCGTCGGGGCGTGAAAGAGAGAAAACAAAACGAAAGAAGGAATCCCCATGACAAAAAAACGCGTGATGATCTCGCAGCCCATGCGAGGGCTTATCAAAAGCGAAATTTTGAAAGCCAAGATGAACGCGACAGAATTTCTTGAATCGAAAGGCTACGAGGTGGTTGACACCTATTTTAGCGATTTTCCGATTGCGGAAAACGGCGACACGATTAGCCGACCGATCTACTACCTTGCGAAAAGCATCGACAAAATGGCCGAATGCAGCGCCGTTTATTTCTTAAAAGGCTATGAAGCTGCGCGCGGCTGCCGGATCGAGCATGCAGTGGCGAAGGCTTACGGCCTGGAACTTCTCTATGAAAAGGACGAATTCAAAGAAGGTTATATTTCCGGCGCAAAGGGTTTTGCCCGGTATCTGATTGACCGTCAGCCGAGGAACAAGATTAAAATTGCGGACCTTCCGGATCTCTTCGCAGCATTTTGCGAAGATAAAGAGTACAAATTGAAAGGAGAAATAGAGAATGACGTTTGAACAAGCTGTGTCCCTCTTGCGCAAGCATTACGAGAAAGCAAAACAGCTTTCGCATGTTAAAAATCAATTGGCATGGGCTTTATATCAAACATGGAAGATGGCCGACAAGGAAGATTGAGGGTTCTTAAAAAAGAAAGGTGAAAAACATGTTAAAAGAAGCTTTGAAACATTTTGGTATGCCGCTGGGGCTGTTTGCCATGGATCTTGGAATCAGTCTCCACGCGCTTCGGAAATATATCCGCCGGGGCATGCCGGCAGATATAGCCGAAAAAGCGGCTTGTCTCATCATGGAACTTTCGAACGAGGAGGTAATTGGGCGACATGAAGCAGAACACTTTAACTGACGCGGAAAAATTCAACCGGACGATCGCGGCGCGGCTGGCGTATGCTATGCGGCAAAACGGCGTGGATCAGAAGCACCTCGTTAAAAAGATGAAGTGCACGCTCGAACAATTTGCAAAGCCGTTTGCCAAATCGGATACGTCTTATTATTACAGCAGCTGGTGGGCGCGCATCAAAACGAAGGCCGATATTGAAAAAATTAAAATCCCCGAGGACGGCGACAAATTTAACTACCGTTACCGCACTACTTATGACAGCATTGAAATCTACAGGCTTGCGAAGGTCACGGAAGAGGAAAAGAAAGAAAAACGCAAAGAAAAGGAAAAGGCTGCAGCACAAAAAGAGAAGATCAAAGCGCTGGATGAGATCGCCAAAAAGTGCTACGAGACACGCGTGGCCTTTATAAAATACTTTGAGCCGATGGAAGTGACGCAACGGGAGATTTTTAAATTTATTTCGGCCGTTTTGCTTGCAAAAAGAAATTATCGAAACTACAGCGCTCAAACAATTCGGAAACTTTTTAATCTTAATGGCGGTTACGAACCGCTGAGTGATTTGGAGTGGGCTGCGATCAATAAGAATTTTTCAGATTGCAAGCGTGCGCTGCTGCTGGCATACGCCGCTGCGGCAGATGACAGCTACGTAAAAGCACATGACTACGAAGGACGCTATAGCAAAGAGAGCGCGGCGGAGCTCAGACGGTTTTATGACGCATTAAAAATTTTGAATTACGAGCCGTCAAAGGAAGAGACGGACTACATGAACGGGACGATGTTTTTTAAAAAGAAATGAGGAATAAAAAATGACAGCGGAATGCAAATGGTGCGGTCAGGCGCTGATCCTGGATCTTCCCGAAAACAGTTCGGAGTTCGAAGTGGAAGAAGCAATGGTGAACACCTGCAACTGTGTGGAAGCGCTTCGGCAGCGGCAATTAAGAACGGCCGCAAGGGAAGCGCAAAACAATGTTCGTGAGCTGTGCTTGAATGCCGATCCGCAAAGCGGCTTAAAGCCTTGTGACGAGCGTGTGACCGGGATCGCCGAGGACGCGATTGACTTAATGGTTCAGAGAACTTTAAACGAGATCACGATTAAAATGCCGAACAAAGGGACGCTGAGTGTGAAGCTTTCCTCCGGCGGAAAATTCACGGTACAGCGGAAGATTCAGCGAGGACAAAAACGTGAATCGGAATGAAAACGGTAGTCCGTGCTACCAATGCCCCGACCGAAAAGCGCTGTGCCACGCCGGGTGCCGGCGCGAACAGGAATGGCTCAAAGCGCGTGAAAAGCTTCGCGCCGAGGAAAAGGCCACGCGGCGAGCGGATCGGGAAATGAGCGGTTATAACTATGACAAAAGGCGGACGCTTCGCCGAAAGCGCTGGAGACGGTGAAACAAAAAAGAACGCACCCTTTTTAAGAGCGCGTTCTGCGGCTGTTCAAAGAGCATCACTTAGTTGCAATTTCTGTAGCCGTTTTTTAAATTGTCAATTAACGTTTTTGATACGTCTTCGAGAAAACTTTTTGTGGCATTTTCGCACTCGTCGATGATCCCGTTAAAATCTCTGCTTTTGATAGCATAGCTGGGATGGTGAAAATCCACGTGATTAATCGAATCAAATTCAATATATAAGGCGTCAACATCTTCACCGATTGCCGATTTAGTCCACCGATTAAGCGTTGAGATGTTGTTTAAGCGAAACATTCCATTTTCACTGTTAATCAATTCTAAGATTTCTTTTTTTCATTTTACTTACCTTCCTTACATTTTTTTAAAATAATTTTGCCTTTTTCAACTTCAATTTCCACCGAATCGACTTCGTCCAACTCGGCAATCGCCAAGACTTCTTTTGGAAAAGTGATCAGCTTGCTGCCGCCTTTTCCGTTTGGCCTCAAATGCCTAACCAATTAAACCCCTTCTTTTTGCTAATTTGTTTCCTCTCTTGAGGACACTTATATTTTGTCATAAAGTCAGCACTTTGTCAAGACTAAATTAAAACTTTTTTGCAGTTTTCTTACATATATAATATAACGGCCGCGCCGAAATTTTTAAAACGAAAATGCGTTGCCGTTTTGAAGCTCGATTTAGTTATTAACAATAGACCCCGAAACCGAAAAAAGAAAGAGAGTATGAAAATGTATCTTAAAAAAACATGGATATTGAAAGATTCGATCGAAATACAAAAAACATACTCCAAAAAATACGGGCAGCGCTACCGCCGCGCCGGTCACACTACGGCCACACCGGAGGCCATGAAAAAATACAACGAAAAAATGGCGCAAAGAGAGCTTTCCCGACTGATCAACGAGAATTTTTCGAAAGACTGTGATTATCATGTCACTTTCACATATCGAAAAGAAGAACGACCGCAATCAGACGATCAATTTAAAAGCGACTATAAAAACTTACTCAAAAAAATACGAAAAATTTACAAAAAAGCCGGAGTGACTTTGAAATATGCCGCGACAAAGGCAATTGGAAAGCGCGGTGCGCCGCACCATCACTTTATTTTGACCGGCATTGACCTGCGGCTGCTGGCCGGTGTTTGGAACAAGGGCGGCATGCACCCGGTGCTTCTCTATTCCGAGGATCTTTCCGATCTTGGGAAATATTTTGTAGATCAAACCAACGAGGACGGCGGCGAGATCGTCGGACGCCGCTGGAACTGTTCGCGAAATTTAAGGCGTCCGATTTTAAAAGTGGAGGAAGTGGACGCCGAGACCTGGCACGAGCCGCCAAAAGCGCCGGGAGGCTTTGAGATCACGGAAGTGGAATATTCCGAAAATCCTTACACCGGCATTCCTTTCATGTTTTACAAGCTGCGGCGCCGCGAGATCAAAAAGCAGACCTTCACGCCGGACGGCCGGCTCCTGCGGCCGGACGCAGCCGACCGGTGGTTAAGGCAAAAGGAATTTGAGCTTTTAAGAGAAAGCTATGACGCAAAGCGCAACAAAATCAAGCGAAAAGCGAAGGGTGTGAAAGAATGACGGCAAAAAAGCTTAAAAACGCATGGGTTTTAAAGCTGGAAGCTGCTAGGTTGAAAAAGCAGCTGGACGCTGCAGCTTCGGTGGGTGTGCAGAGCGCGGATTTAAAAAAGAAACAAGCAAAGCTTGAAAAGGCGCTGGCGCGCGCGCTGAGTGAGGAGCTTCGTGCAATTGAATTCATTGACAGCATTCCCGATCCGCTGACGCGGTTTATTTTCTCATGCAGATTTTTGGACGGCATGAGTTACGGAGAAATTGCGCGCAAGCTCGGCGGTGGCAACACTTCGGACGGCGTTCGCAAGATTGTGGACCGGCATTTGGACGCGAAAAAGAGCAAGAGATAATCAAAACGAACCGCCCTATCACTTTATTTTGGCGGCAAAAGTAATTTTTTCGGAGAACCTTTGCGGCAAAGCCGCAAATTGAAATAAATAATAAATAATAAAGGCTTATCGGACAGAGAAAAGCGATAGGCCTTAAAAACGTGACGTAAAAACCGCGGTGGCATTTTTGAATGTTGCTGCGTTTTTTTGTTTGATTGGGCTCGCTTTTTTGCGGCGGCAGATCCCGGCTTGGAATCTTAGAAAATGTGTAGAAAAGTAAAGTTGTCCGTTTTGTCCGCTTCAGCTGATTTATAATTAACTCAAAGGGGGCGAAAGCGTATGGCCGCACATGGGAAATTCCAAAAATGGTTGACAAAGGACGGCTTGCTGCTTTTGCGTTCCTTTGCAAGAGATGGCCTTACCGACGAAGAAATTGCCGAGCGGCTCGAAATCGGCGTGGCGACGCTATATCGTTGGAAGAAAACGCATAAGCCGATTGCCGAAGCGCTCAAAGGTGCCAAAGAGCTTTACGATAACGAAGTGATTGAGGCATTGCACAAGCGCACGCTTGGGTACACCGTGCAGGTGAAAAAGAATCTGAAGCTAAAAACTGCCGAGTTTGACGCGGTGACCGGCAAGAAGATCCGCGAGACCGAAAAAATTGTGACGGTGCGCGACGAGGTGCACGTCCCGGCCGACACTATGGCGCAGATGTACTGGCTAAACAACCGCATGAGTGAGCGGTGGAGCGCACGGCCGAGCAGCGCCAATGTTCCGGACGGCGCGGCCGAGGAGGCAGCACTCATTAAAGCGCTGACAGACGGAGAATGACGTTTTATAAGCTTTCGAAAAAGCAGCGGCTGGTATTCAAATGGTGGGCGGCGAAATCGGGCGGCAAATATAAATCCATTCTTTGCGACGGCGCGATCCGAAGCGGGAAGACGATCTGCATGATCACGAGCTATATCCTTTGGGCAATGACGAAGTTTTCCGGCGCCACTTTCGGCATTTGCGGAAAGACTGTGCAAAGCGTGGAGCGTAACATCATTTTGCCGCTGATGAGCATTGCGGATCTTCGGAAGATTTACAAACTTCAATACCGGCGCTCCGATCACCGCTTGACCGTGAGCGCAAAAGGCCGTCAAAACTATTTTTATCTTTTCGGAGGAAAGGACGAAAGCTCCTACATGCTGATTCAGGGCTTAACGCTTTCCGGCATCTTCTTTGACGAGGTCGCGCTGATGCCGCGATCCTTTGTGGAGCAAGGCATCGGCCGAACACTGTCGGTGCCTGAAGCGCGTTATTGGCTCAATTGCAACCCCGAAAATCCGTCACATTTCATTAAAACCGAATGGGTGGACGACGCTGACGGTGCAAACAAAAAGCGGATTTTGCATCTTCATTTTCTCATGGAAGACAACCCGGTGATCACGAAAGAGCAGATTGAAGAAGCAAAGCGACAGTTTAAGGGCGTTTTCTATGATCGCTACATTTTGGGGCTGTGGACGAAGCCCGAAGGGCTGGTTTATCCGAATTTTACGAAGAAAAATATTGTTCCGGAATTCGGACTGAGAGATCGCAGCAAAGCGAGATTTTACATCTCGTGCGACTATGGCACGCTGAATGCGTTTTCCTTAGGACTGTGGGCAATCATGAAGCTGCCGCGCGGCTTGACTGCTTTCAGAGTGGCGGAATATTACCATTCCGGCCGTGCAACCGGCAAGCTCATGACCGATGCCGAATACTACGAACAGCTTTTAAAGCTTTCGAGCGGCTTTTCTATTGAGGGCATATGCGTTGACCCGAGCGCTGCAAGCTTTATTACACTGATAAGAAAGCAAGGCAAATTTAAAGTTTATTCGGCTAAAAATGACGTGATCAACGGCATTCGCTACACGAGCAGCTTGATTTCTGACGAGCGGCTATTGATCTGTGAAAACTGTAAAGAAATCATTCGTGAATTCGGACTTTACGTTTGGGACGAAAAGGCGACCAGCGACACAGTGAAAAAAACCGACGACCACACCATGGACGACATGCGGTATTTTTGTGAAACATTCTTTAAAACCCTGACCGGCATCGGTGCTTCGGTGGCTGATCCGTTTGAAGATTTTGTGAAAGGAGGTTGGGAATAATGCTACAATGCATTTTTGCAGCAGTGTTTGCGTTAAGCTGCTTTTCGAGCTTTGGCTTTGGCTACACGATCGGCAGGGATATGAACCGCGCCGGCAAAGTGCGGGAAAAGCCCGAATCCCAAAATATTGCAGAGAAAACCGACGAACAAAAAGAAAATGAGCAGAAGAAAGCGAAGCTTTCAAAGAAATACAAAGACAATTTCTATTCCTACGACGGCACGGAGCAGGAATAGCCAGCAAACCCCAGTGCCGACAACCGTTATTTTTTAAGTTTTCAATAAAACTTTCTAACCATGAAAGGACGATAAAAAATGTTAGATCAGAATGTTCAAAACGAGGGCACCACACCGGATTTTGAAAATTTGGAACCCCAGTCGCAGATTGACACCGAACAGAGCACCGAGGACACCACACCCGGCACCGATGACGGCGATATTTCCGGCGCAGCGAACAACGGTGATAACGAAAACAGCAGTGCCGATGCGGACAATCCCGACAACGGCAGCACGGAAGACGTCACACCGCTGACGATCCCGATTCGCTTTAACCACGAAAACTTTGATTTAAGCCCCGAAGAAGCGGCTGTGCTTGCGCAAAAAGGCAAGCTTTTTGAACAAAATCAGGCCGTGTTCGATCAAGTGACCTACCTATCCGAACGCCTGGGCACGTCGCCCGATCAGGTTTTGGAAAACCTTTTGGATTCGATTGAGAAGGCGGACCTTGAAAAGGCAATTGAAGAATCCGGCGGTGACGCTTATCAGGGACAAAAACTGTATGAAAAAAACAAGTCGGAAATTCGGCGACGTATTGACGCGCGGCAAAAGGAAGCTGCCGCAGACAACGATTACAAAACCTACCGTGAAAACAAGATCGCCGACGAATTTTTGAAATACAAAAACGAGATGGGCTGCAAAGACATTAAAGATGTTCCGCAAGCGGTGATCGACACCGCTGTTAAAGAGAAGATTTCTCTCTTTGATGCCTTTTTGCGGCACAAATACAAAAACGAAGGACGCCGACAGAAAAATGAAAACAAGAAACAGCAGAATGCCGGTGCTGCCGTTGGAAATCTTGGCGGAAATAAAGAAGACGACGATTTCAAAAGCGACATCGCAGACATGCTGAAATATTAGCATTACAAACAGGCGTTCCTTCCCATAATGAAAGGAAGTGGCCTTTATGGCAAACACATTTACAAAATCCGCCGCATTCGGCAAAGCTTTGGATATGCGGCTGGCAATTAAATCCGAAGCGGAAATTTTAAGAGATGACTTTATGGTTTCCGAATTCCGCGGCAACGGCAAAGTGACCCTGACGGACGCGACGATCACCGGCCTCGGCAACTATTCCAGCTCTGCCGGTTACCCGGTCGGTGCCGTGACGCTCACACAGACCGACTACACGCTCGCTATGGATCGCGCGCACAAATTCAATGTCAACCGATTCGACGCCGAAAAAACCGGTGTGGACAACCTCATGAAGCAGCTGGGCGTTATTTTTGTGGACGAGCAGGTAGCCCCCGAGATTGACGCTTACGTTTTTTCCAAAACCTATAGCGTTGCTAAGTCCATGACCGGTCAGGTGATTGAAAAAACCGATGAGGACGCGATTGCGAACAACAGTTACAAGCTGCTCAACCAGCTGTTCACCAACTGCTGGAGTGTCGTCGGTTTCGAAACCGAGCTGGTGGCCTTTGTGGATTTCAAGGTCTTTACCGATCTTATGAACACAACTGAGATCACGCGCCGGCTGCAGGTTGAAAACTTTAAGCGCGGAGAAATGGACACCAAAGTCAACGTCATTAACGGTGTGAAAATCATTCCGGTTCCGGACGCTCGAATGAAAACGACGTATGATTTCAATTCCGGCGAGACAACCTTTGGTTTTGCAAAGAAATCAAGCGCCATCAACATTGGCGCGCTGGTGCTGCCGCGCAAGCGCTCGGTTCAGCTGGTGAAAGAGCAGTGCTACACGAAATATTTCGCGCCGCAGGACGATCAGAACGGCGATAATCATCAAACGCTCTACCACCTCCACTACGACGGCCTTGTGAGAAAATCCCGCAAGAACACCATTTTTGCGCTGACATATGGCAACAAGACCACCACACCGAGCAATCAGAGTGGCACCTGATGAAGGAGGTAGAACCATGAACGTACTGATGAAAACCGCCGAGGGCAATGCATACACCGAAGTGCCGGCCAAATTCGTTACGGAATTCGAAGCGCGCGGCTGGATCCGCGTGACGGAGGAAACCACCGACGAAGAAGCCGCCGGAAAAGCCCGAAAAGGCAAAAAAGCATAATGCTTTGACAAAATGATATTCTGCCGCGGCAGATTTAAAAGCGAGGGACGCGGCCATACTTTGGCTTTTAGCGTCCCTTTGCTGCATTTTTACGAGCGAACACAAAACTTTGCGCCCGGTCGCAAAAATGCAGCAAAAACAATTTAAGCGAGGTTAAATTTATGAATTTTACAGACGAAAAAAGAATCGCGGCCTATAAGGCCTACCAAAGTGTGCTGGAATTTAAAGAAAGCATCGGTAAAAAAGGCCTTTACACTCAAAACAAAATCAACGAGCGTTTCTTTCGCGGCGATCAATGGCACGGCGCGAACTGTGGAAACCTTCCGCTGGTGCGCCAAAACGTGATTAAGCGCATTGGCGAATATAAAATTTCCAACATTGCGTCAAGCCCTATTTCTGTGCAGTATTCTGCCGAAGGCGTGCCGAATACCCTTGACATTTCCAATTCCAACGCCGAAAAGATGAAACAGGCGGCCGAGGGGCAGGACCCGTATAACCCCGAAGAGTTAAACGGAATGCCGGAAAATGACGAAATCAGCTTTTTGATGGACGCGCTGTCGAGCTATTTTAAGATCACCTGCGAGCGGCTGAAATTTGACGAGGTGAAAGCCGAGGCCTTAAAAGACGCATACATCAGCGGCACCGCGATTTTGTACACCTATTGGGATCAAAACATAAAAACCGGACTATATGCCGACGAGGATCGTCAGTCAGCCATTACCGGCGACATTGGTGTTGAACTGATCGACGTTGAAAACTTTTATCCAGAAGACCCGAACAATCCTGATCTTCAGGCGCAGGATTCAATTATTATCACGCAGCGAAAGACGGTTGCCGAGATCAAGCGCATTGCCAAACAAAACGGTATGCCGGCTTCGGAAATTGAAAACATCAAATCCGACGACGACACGAATTACAGCGCCGGAGATCTCAGCGAAACGGAAGTCACCGACTTAAAAAAAGCCACACTTTTTACAAAGTTTTATAAATCCTTTGACGACGGCGAAGCTAAAATTTTCGCCGTGCAGTTTACAAAAGGCGCGACAGTGCGCGACGAATTTGACACAAGGCTTTCAAAATATCCGCTTTGCATTTTGCGGTGGGAAAATCGGAAAGGCTGCATCTTCGGCGACAGCGAGGTCACCTACCTGGTGCCAAATCAGATCGCGATTAACCGTATGCTTTCGGCTTCCGTTTGGGCGGCGATTATGCTCGGCATGCCGATCACGGTTGTGAATGGATTGCTGGTGGACGGCGGCGCGAAAAGCATTTCAAATGAACCCGGACAGATATTATCGGTCAACACCGACGGTGATCTTAGAAACGTGATCAGTTACATCAGTCCGCCGGCCACGACCGGCGAGTATCTGAACGCGCAGCAAAACTTAATTGACAACACTCTAAACAATGCCGGTGCAAACGACGCGGCGCTTGGCAATATGCGCCCGGACAACACCTCGGCAATCATTGCTGTGAGGGAAGCTGCACAGCAGCCGTTACAGACGATCCAAAACAAGTTTTATCAGTTTTGCGAGGACATTTCGCGTGTATGGGCGGAATATTGGCTGAAATACTACGGCAATCGTTCGATCAAAATGGTGGACGATAACGGCATGTGGTATTTGCCGATTAACGCCGACCGCTACGAAGGCTTGCTTATTTCCGCAAAAATCGACGTCGGCCCCAGCTCCCTTTGGAGTGAAGTGCAGACAATTTCTACTTTGGACGCTTTGTTTGAACGCGGCGTTTTAACCGTGGTGCAGTATCTTGAGCGGCTTCCGAAAGGCTATGTGCCGGAGCTTACAAAGCTGATTGAAGAAATTAAGGAGCAACAGGTTTTGCAGCAGGAGCTTGAAGCTTTGGCGGCAAATGCTCAAAACGGCAGCACGCCTGAAGGAACAGACGGCGCACCCGACGAAACACTTCCGCCTGAGGGAGCGGAAACGCTGCCACCGGAAGACGGTACGGCCGCCGAATATAACGAATATGGGGAGGTTTAAACCATGACAGCAAAAGAAGTAATCGACGGTGCTTTAGAGCGGCTCGGGTACAACCAGTCGGACACACCTGCCAAAAGAGGATTAAACGCGCTTAATGATGTTTATGCCGAAGTTTTTTACACCGAGCATTGGCAGGGCGAGGCTTTCCGGCCGGTGAAAAAGCTTACGGAAATCTTGGATATTTCCCAATTTGCAGCCTTTAACTGCATTATATATGGCGTTGCCGCAGCATTGGCACTTAGTGAAAACGACTGTGACAATCAAAACTATTATGCACAGATCTACAACGACAAGCTGCGCCAGCTGCCGAAACGCACCACCACAAGAATTGACGCCAATCCGACACCTGAAGGAGCTGACATTTAAATGATTCCGGTAATGAAATCCAAAGGCTATGCTACTTTGCGACTGCCGGAGCTGACCGGCGGCATCAATGCGCGCGACCCGAAAGGCAACATTAAAGACAATCAATTGTCAAGTCTTAACAACTTGATTCCGTTGGCCGGTGTGCTTCGTAGCCGACCGGGATTTAAGGGCATTTCATACAGCGAAAGCGCAGCGCTGCCGAAAACTGACCAGGTAAGTGGCTTTTACGACGGAGCCGGGATGTTCTCAACAGCAAAAACGCATTATATTAAGGTGGATTATCTTTTGAAAGATACATATGAGAAAACCTCGAGCGGCTACGTTTCCACCGGTGTCGGTGCACGGAAGGTACAAGGGGTCTATGTGGTTCACAATAAATGTGTTCGCAGCCCCATGAGCACTTACGGCGGCTGTTTGAATATTTTTTTATTGACGGAAAACGGCGAGCTTTTACGCGTTTACATGAATGATCAGAAGAATCCCGGCGCGACCGATCGCAAAAATCCCGCGGACGGTTACTACAATTATGATACCACCCATTATTTCGCATTTGCGGCGCGTCCGAAGATTTCGGGCGGCCTTGGCCTCTTCTTGTTTTTCGGCGGCAATCCGGACGCGGACGGCGTGGAAACCATGCGCATGTATGAGCTGCAGCACTTTAAAGACAGTGCCGAGAAAGACAAAACGCCATCCACAAGCAAAGACCCTTACTTATACGCTTTTGAAAGAGTTTATTCCACGGATTTTTACCGGCCGACGATTCTGATCAATGGCAAAGGCGATTCATTTTTCAGCCTGCCGGCCGCACTGACGGCAGAAATGGCGCCGGCTTCCAATTTTGAAAGCTTTAACATGTTTTACAACGGCTTTTCGGCAAGCTTTATGACCGACGGAGATTATTACGCCCAGTCCGCCGGCGGCACCGAGTGGATGGGATCAAACAGCTTTACGATTCCTACGGCGGTTGCGACGGTTACAAAAAACGGCACCCAGGTTTTAGAACACGCTTTCACGATTGATCTGACCGATGTAAAAGGCCGAAACCATAAAATCACGATTGACGCCGGAACCACGAGCAAAACCGCCAAAATGAACCTTTCCGGCACGGCGAATCTTTCGGGCGAATACACCGTGCTAATCTCGCTGGAATTTCAAAAGCAGACGACGATTGTCCGCTTTTTCTACACGATTGACGCGACGTCGCCGAGCTGGAACCGCCTGGTACTGGCGCGGTGCATTTCCAACAATCTGATCTTCAGCGGACGCGCGCCGGAAACCGGGAACGAAGACAAGCTTGCGAAAATGCGCGGCTGCACCTGGTTTGGCGGTACAGCCGGTCTTTACGGCGGTACAAGACTGTTTCTTTGGGGCAATCCCGACGAACCAAACGTGATCCGGTGGTCGGACGTGGATGAACCTTTTTATTTTCCGGAAGGCAACTATGTTGCAGTCGGCGATCAAACACCGGTGACCTCGCTTCAGCATGAAGCAAATATGCTGGTGATCTTCAAAAGAGATTCCATGTATTACACCACCTACACCGACAACAGCGACAATACGACTGCCCAGGACGTTCAGAACGGCGCTGTGGTGGACATTGCGGCGCTGTCGGCAATTTTCCCAATTACACAAATCCACAATTCCGTAGGCTGCGACCTTCCGGGAAGCATTCAGCTATGCAACAACCGTTTGGTATGGGCGACAAGCGGCGGTAAGGTGTATTTTTTGGCAGCGGCCAGTCCTACAAGTGAAACCAACGTCTATGAGCTTTCCTACCCGGTGGAGCCATTGATTAAGGACGCGATCGGCGACAATCGCCGAAACTATGAAGCGCTGCAAAAAAGGGTTTTCAGCGCAGATTGCGACGGATATTACACACTTTACGTAAATAACAAGGCCTTTTTAATGAATTACACCGACAGCGGCTTTCGTTACTATTATAATTACGCCAAAGGCGAAAAAGTAAAATCCGGTATTTCGTGGTTTTATGAAACGGTATTTCCACAAACAAACGAGCTTAAATGGTTTATTACGGGTGTCAGCAACGCCACGGCGACGCTTTCACCAATCGCGGCGCTGACTGTAAACGGAAAACCGGGGCTTTTGATTGAACACTGCGTAGATAACGGGAGCTGCTCGTATTTTGCGCCGGAAGTTACCGTTTCGGTGGAAAATGAAACCGACAGCTGCCAGGAAGTGACTGACGTTTCGAGGGCTAATATCAACGGTATAGAAACCGCAGCGCGCACGCGAACCTTTGAGGGTGAATTTACGACGAAATATTTTGACCTTGACGAACTGAACCGGCAAAAGCGCGTTGAGCAGATCTACTTAGCAGTTCGTCCGATCACAAATTGCACCGTTACCGTCAGCTTACTGTCCGACACTTTATGCATAGATCTTCCGCCGAAAGAACTGTTTCTTTCCGACGGCCGAGAGGAACACACGCTGCATTTCAGAAATCTTTTGCACGGCGTGAACCGTTTTGCGATCAAGGTTCGTGTTTCCGGTCTTTGCGCCTTGCGACAGATTACACTGAAATATAAAGCGAACTAAAAAGGAGGCTCGATCATGGCAAAAAAAATCGACCAATATTATAAGCAAAACTTAAAATCCACCAAAGGAAGCACCAACAGTGTTATTAATGCAAATAATCAGGCAACGGACGCATATGTAAGTTCGACCAATAAGTCATACGACGACGCTATGAAAAAATCAAAGCAGGACACCGCCGTTCAGAAGGATGCACTGCGGCAGGACTACCAACGATCTTATGACATGAATGCGATCAGTAAGGCGGTCGCACAGCGCCAACTGCGTGAGCGCATGGCCGCAACCGGACTTTCTGATTCGGGTCTGAACCGTACGCAGCTGACCGCGCTTGAAACGGCAAAAATGAATAATGATAACGCCGTGACGCGGCAACAGACGGCCGCCAAAGCGACATTGGAAAGTGCGCTTGCCGACACTCTCGCGAAGCTAAGGTCCGAAAAGGCCGGCAATGAGGCACAGGTGCGTTATACCAACGCCCAAAAGAACAACGAGATCAAGCAGAATTATTACACCAACGCCTACAATAATGCCGTTTCGCAATATAGCGAAGAAAATGCTGCCGAGAAAGCCGCAGAAGCCGAAAAATACAAAGCGGCGCAGGAGGCGGCGGCAAAAACAACGATTGCGATGTACAATGCACAAGCCAAAAAGAAAACGACTTCCGAATTGATTAATGACGCTTCGGATATGTTCTCAAAACAAACGGTAACAACGAGCAAGGGCGATACCTCCTATCGTTACTCCCCGACGGAAGCTGCGACCCTTGGCCGGTTGTATTTAGTAGAACAAGGCACACTGAGTCTTGGCGACGTCGGATATAACGCCCAAACGCTGAAAAATATGTGGATGTACGGCAGCAATTCTGTGAGATCGGCGGTGGAATCGGTGGCACATAACTACGGATCGAGTACACTAATCAGCTTTATTAACAACGAAAAGCAGGCGGCCGCAAAAAAGAAAAAAGCAAAATAAACCAGTATCACGTAAGACCGGAGGGCGACCATGGATATTAACGAAATTATTGAAAGAGAACACAAGGCTTTTATGACCGGCGACACGGCCAATATGAATTTGCCGTCGCAATCGGAATATAACAAATGGAAGCTGCGAAAGGAATATGACGCGTGGGACGATGACGATGAATTAAGCAGCAAGCTTTCGGCTCGTCGTTATCACCTCACACTGGAACGTCAAATGGCGCTTAACTCCGGCGATAAAGAACGCGCACAACGTGCCGAAGACGAATTAAGCGTGGTAAATGAGCGGAGCTTCGGCAAAACGCCCGATCGTATACGTTTGGAAAACGAATATTTAGGGTCTGATATTAACAAGGTGACGGCCGACCGGAACAGTGCCAGGCAGCAATGGTATGAGGCTCAAAAGAATAATGACAGCAGCCGTTTTTCGCTTTGGGCGAAGTCTAACTATTTAGATGCGCTCGCCGATGCATACCGCCGCCGACAGTATGAGGCAACAGACACAACGGCGCTTGAAAAGACGCAGAATCAGCTGATCAGAGAGATCGACGCCATGGACGGTAAAGAAAACGAAGATCCCCAAGCAACCCTTGACAAAATGCACAGTCTTGACGCGGTCAAGGAGGTTTTGTCCGGACGGTATGCCGCGGAATGGTCGGATTACGATCAAAAATACAAAGGCCTTAATTATAATGACCTCAGCAATATGCGCGCCGGCGTGCGTGGTCAGTTTGAAGCGGCGAGCGAAATCGGCGACGAAGAAAGCACCGGAAAATATCGGCGCGAAATGCAGTATCTCGACGAAAAGATTTCCAACACCGCCGAGGGTCGCCGCGACACCCTAAATATGCTGAAAATTCAAAACGCAAGCTATGAGGCGCTGATTGCGCGAGAAAAAAGAAAATTAGATAAACAAAAAGCCGAAAGAGAAGCGGCTGAAGGTAAATGGAATAATTATCGTTATGCAGGCATCGGATCGTACGAAAATCCCGATGAACTTCAAAAGGAATATGAAAAAGCTGATAAAAAGTACAAAGCTATTTTCTCACAGGTTGAGGCGACTATCGCGAAATATAAAAAGCTGATTGCAGCCAATAACGTTACTGCTCTTAATTTACAGACTGTAAATGCACCGGATTTTGAAAATCGTAACAAATATGTTGGTGCTAAATCCGATGAGATCACAGAGACAAAAGAAGCAATTAATGCAAATTATTCAACTGAAAAAGAGAATAAAATAATCAATGATGAAAGCTATAGGCAGTTAATTAGAAGCTTACCTGCTGATGAATGTGATCAAAAAAGCCGACTTACCGCAGGAAAAGCCAATTATATGGAAGAGTCCGAGAAAGAAGTATATAACTATCTATACAACACAAAAGGCAGCAAGACGGCCGGCGAATATTTTAAAGAGCTTTCAAAGTCCTATTTATCTGACCGCATTCGCACCGAAAACAGGCAAAAAGCGATTACGTTCGCTGAGAATCATGCAATCCTTGCCTCAGTGAAATCGGTTGGGGATAATTTGTTGGATAGCGCTGCGTGGCTTGGAAAAGCAGCAGACGCCGACAATCAAAACCCCTTCCTTCACCAGTACCGCGACAGCGCGGACGCTATAAGAGAAACCGTCCAAAAAGATATGAGCGCGACCGGCAAGGTGGCATACAATGTTGTAATGAGCGCAGCGGACATGGGTGCGGTGATAGGAGTTTCTGCGCTTTTAGGCGGTGCGGCCGGCGGCGCACTCGGACTGAGTGCATCAGGCGTGCAAAAGACCGTGCAGGTGCTGACACAAGTGATTATGTCTTCAGAAGCGGCTTCCTCCACCCTGACGGACGCAAAGGATCGCGGGCTGAGCAACGAACAGGCGCTGGCGCTTTCGCTCACCTCCGGTCTGATTGAAGCGGCGACCGAAAAATACAGCATCGAAGCTTTGTTAAAACCGTCTAAAAATTTTGGATCGCACTTATTCAAAAACTTTTTGACAGAAGGCTCTGAGGAAGCGGCCTCCGAGGTTTTGAATAATCTTGCGGACGTTGCTATCGCCGGAGATCAATCACAATGGAAAACGACCTACAACGCGGCGCTTAAAAACGGCGCCGACGAAAAGACCGCGACAAAAGCAGCGCTGGTGGAGCATGTAAAAAACGTTGGTATGTCGGCGCTGGTTGGTGCGCTTTCCGGCGGACTTATGGGCGCTGTCGGCTATGTGCCGCAAGCAAGAGCCAGGGCGAATTTCAAAAAAGCGGTGACCGAGGCGTTCGGTTCCACAGACAGCGCGGCCGACGCTTTAAACGAGGCTGCGGCGTATACCGGCACAAAGCTGGATATTAAAGCGAACCCGTCGGCATTTGATCTTCAGATGGCCGTCGCAAAACTTTCTGACGGCATTTACAGCGATTTTTATAAGTTGAGCGATATGAAAGCTGTAAAAGACAAGCTGGCGGATTACGACAAAGTCCTCACCGAGAGCGGCACGGACGTACTGCTTTTGAAAAGCGTGCAGCGAAGCGCGCAGGCGGCCGGCGAACGCTTAAACGCACCCATGGACGTGGAAGAGGTGTACAACGCCATGCCGAACATGAAAGCGGCAGCTGAGGGTGTGATCAACGAAGCGAAAGAAAAAGGTTTTGTGGATAAAAACCTCGCCGAAATCGACGCAGAGGATCGCGCCGAAGCAAGAAACAACGCCGGAAATGTTCCGACTGTGCAGGCGGCAGAGAATGCTTCCGAAAACATTCGTGCCGAAAGCGCGACGTCGGCCGGCGAAACGGCTCTTAATTCCGACGTGCGCGCCACCGTTCGGAAAAGCTCCGACGAAAGCTACCGAGCGGCTGATTTTTCCCATTTGGCAGTGGACGATTCGCAGCTTAATGAAAGCGAGCGGTCGCTCCAGAGTACCGCCAAAAAGCGCGGCGTAACCGTGAAATACTTTGAACCGAACGCCGCTGCGGCTGACGTGAACGGCTGGCGCGCAAAGGACGGCACGATCTTTATTAACCGCAAAGCCGACGCGCCGAAACAGATTTTAATTCATGAGCTGACCCACTACGGCGAGGCAAACCGGAAAGGTTACGAAGCCTTTAAATCCACTGTGAAAAAGTCAAAGGTATTTGAAAACTGGCTTTCTTCCAAAGGCGTGGGCGCCACCACAAAAGAGCGGATCGCAACGCTCATTGACCAATATATTTCCGGTGCAACGGAATTTAACCGTCAGCACGGCGGCACATACCTTGACACGACCGCTCAGACGGCCGAAAGCGAGATTTTCGCCAATTTCGCCGAAGAAGTGCTTTTTAACGAAAAAACGCCCGACGCATTACTCAAAGACGATTCGCTGACCGTGGAAGAAAAGCACGGTATCGCGAAATTCGTTTTAAATGCGATCGAGCGGCTGAAAGATTTCTTTCATAAATCGGAAAGAGAGCTTAAAAAAATTAAAAGCGCATGGCAGAAAATGCTGTCCGGTGTGGAAAATGATTCCTACATAAAGACGGCTGAGGACGGAGCCGTCAAGTACAGCATCGTTAAAGATAACAACGGAAAAGATATTGTTTTAATAGACACCGACCAGGAAATATTTGCTAACGCTAAAAAATCGGAGTACCCCAAAATAGCTGTCAAGTATTTGAAGGAGCATTTTAAACACGCAGTTCTTCCTGTCGGAGAGTACGCTTTAGCACATGTAAATAGAATTGGTGCAAGAAAATACGTCTACAGCGGCCGTATTGATCGAAGCACAAACACAGCAAAACTGAAAGCAGCAACAGAGCTTAACAATCTTCTAAAAGCGTCAGAATATATAAAGAGTTCTAATGACGGCAAAAATCATAAATTTGCTGAATACGGCTTTGATTACTACAAAACGCGGTTTATTGTAGGCAACCAGATTTACGAAGGTATTATTGACATTGGATATTCCGAAGACGGCGCTACGTTTTATGGAATGACAAATTTAAAAAATATCACTTCGCTTTATAACAGGAATATTCCAACCGAATTGTTGGGTTATAAACCTGCAAACGTGGACAAGCCACTAAAGCAAAGTGATATTTCTGATAACAGTGTATCACATAGTGACACTGCCGTCAATAGTAATCATATGCACAACGAAGAAAAAAATTCCGAAAGCCTGCAGGAAAGTTTCGCAGATCCGCAGGAAAGCTCCGCAGATCCGCAGGAAGCTTCCGCAGATCCGCAGGAAGGTTCCGCAGATCCACAGGAAGGTTCCGCAGAGCCGCAGGAAAGCTCCGCTGCAGCAAAAGACGAGGGAAACAGCCCCACGCCCGATGAGGATTTCATACAGAAAAGCTCTGTTAAGCTGGAAAAATATATCCGCGACGCAAAAAATCGTGACGTGGATCTTGACGTTGTGGTGGACGATACGGACGAAGCTTTGAAAAAAGCGATCAAGGAAAATCCGGAGATCTACAAAGAGGTCAAAACGGCGGCCGCAAGAAAGACGGTGCGCGCACTCTTAAAGGAATACAATTCCAAAGCGGACGTTGTGGACGTAACACGGTATATGTCAGACCTTCGGAAGCTTTGTGACAAGGCGGACACCATGTCACCGGAAGCGTTCACAAAAGAAGCGCACGAATTTGCCTGGCAGATCGCCGAAGTAATTACTGACGGCATTGCAACCGAAACCACCGTCGCTTCGGACGCGCAAAGGGTATTAGACGTTTTAAAGCAAGGAAAATTTTATCTTAACGACGCTCAGAGGGCTGAAATTGTAAATAAATACGGCAGTTTCAAGGATTGGGTCACCAAATACCGGCAAAAGCTCGGCTATGTTACCGACGCAGCTGACGGAACAACGCTGGAAGCAAAGTATCGGGAATTAAATTCCTTTGATTCGCAAGCTTTCCCGGAAAATGTTCCAGCAGCGGATATGGCGGTAAAGCTCACAGAGGCTTACGAGCAGTTTTCACAGCAATTTGAAGATCGCGCTTTTTCCAATGAGGAAAGAAGTTATGTCAAAGAACAAGTGACGGCCGACGTGCTGGACACTGCAGCGGCGCTTGAAACGGTGCAAAGTGAAAAAGGTAAATATGCCGAGCGGCTTTTAAAGGCGGCGGAAACCGAACGCGCGCGGTATAATGAGCGAATTTCTAAAATGGACGCGAAATACAAGCAAAAGCTCCAGCTGCAAAAACTTGATTCCGATTATCGTCAGTTGCAAATAAAAAAGCAGTATGAAGCGGCTTTGAAAAAACAGGAAAAGGCGGTCAGCCAAAACAAGGAGCTGCGCGCCGGAATCATTGAAAGTCAGGAACAAAGGAAATACCGTGACGGCATTACGAGATCGGCGGATCGCCTGATTACAAAGCTAAACGAGAACACAAAAACAAAGCACGTTCCCGAAAGCTTTAAGGAGCCTTTAGCGCAGCTGCTGACAGCGCTTGATCCGTCTTCGAAAACAAAGCTGCGCGGCCGGGGCGAAACCAAAAGCGATGTTAAGTTTTCGGCGGCACTCAGCAAAATGGCCGAGGTTATTAACGACCATGTAGCTTTAAAAAAGAATTATCTCTTTACCGATCCGTTGAGCTTGCCGGACAGCATTGTAAGCGACTTTATGAAGTTGCAGCAAACAGCGGCAGAAATTGAAAGCGGCCTTACATCTGCCGAAAGCGGTGCCGAATCCGGGAAATACGTTCTTAACAAAATGAATTCCCAACAGCTTGGAAGGCTGTACCACTCAATTAGAACGGTGGAGCTGTGCGTAAATAAGGCAAACGAGCTGACGGAAAACAGCCGTTTTAAGGACGTTGGAAAGGCCGGCGGAAAGCTGATTGATTACGTGAAAAACCTCGGTTCTATGAAAGATCGGAAATTTTCTTCGGCGCGGCAGTCTTTACGCTGGGACATGGTAACGCCGTATTATGGCTTTAAACGTCTCGGTCCGGTGGGACAGGCTATGTTTGAAGAGCTGACCGACGGCATGGGAAAATTCACGAAGAATTCTAAAACCGTGATTGACTTTGTAAGCTCGATCGTATCAAGGAAAGAAACAAAGGCCTGGGGGAAGCAGATTGAAGAGATCACCGTTGCCGGCAAGACTTTAAAACTGCCGATCACCCACATCATGTCCCTTTACGGTGCTTACGGACGGCCACACAACAAAACACATATCGACGTCGGCGGCATTCAGCCTGAAGCTTTTCGGCAGCGCGGCAGAGAAATAAACCAGGGCGTATTCCATTTGACCGAAGAAGAACTGAATGACGCTTTTTCAAGGCTTAATGAGCGGCAAAAGGAAGTTGTTGACAAGATTGCGGAGTTTTATCGGACGACCGCGCGTGATTGGGGCAATGCAATTTCCATGGCGCGCTGGGGCTTTAATCAGCTGCAGGATCCGAAATACTGGCCGGCAACGCTCATAAAGGACGGCGTGCCGATGGTCAGTGATATTTATTCCGGCAACGATATGTACGGGCTGATGAACTTCTCGGCACTGAAAAAGACCACGCCGAACGCTGACGTTGCGTTTTCCGTTGGAAATATTTTTGATACCTTTTCAAAATACACCTCTCAAATGGCACTTTATAATGCTATGACCCTGCCGATTTTGGACATTGCAAAGGTGATGAATTACAATTTCGCGGTTCGTGATGGCAGTCAGACGGATATTTATTCAGTGAGAAAGGCCGTCAGCGACGCTTACGGAAATGAGGGGATCAACTATTTTGTAAAGCTTTTAGAAGATATTTCAAACAGCGTTCAAAGAGCCGACGGTGAAACCTTTGTGGAAAAGCTTTCCATGAAGATTTTTAAAAACATGAAGGCTGCCAGGGTTGCCGCGAATCTGCGCGTGGTCGTGCAGCAGCCGACCGCGTATTTCCGTGCCGGTGCGGTGCTTTCGGAAAAAAGTCTTGCAAAAGCACTCATCATGAAGCCGCAGATTGAAAAGTCAAGGGAATTATGTCCGATTGTGCAGTGGAAAGAATTAGGATTCTTTAGCATGAACACGGCACAGCCGATTGCGGAACAGATCAAAAATTCTAAAGGCTTTACGGACAGGGTTTTGGACAAATCCCTCTACCTTGCCGGTGCTGCTGACAGCGTGACTTTAGGATTTCTTTGGAACGCCTGCGAAATCGAGATACAAAACGAAAAGCCGGATCTTAAATTCGGATCGAAA
>CADAVL010000006.1 GCA_902791335.1 Oscillospiraceae bacterium | reverse complement strand
GATGGTGTATTTATTCCAGCCATATATAACTTTTTCTGTATTTCAAAACCCTTATCATACTTATTTGAATATTGCACTATATCATCTAATGAGTAGGCACTCATTGTGATTTTTCTTGCTCTACTTTCAAGAGTTTTTATCTGTCTGCTACCTGTAATTACAATATGATTTCCTATTGGTGTTTCTTCTGTAATTTTAAGTAAAGCATTTTTTGTCCGATAGGGAAAATTCCTTATCGGACAACTTTTTAATAGGCGTGACGGGTTCTTTGTCTCGTTCGCCTAAACAAAACCGAAAATCAAACTGTAGAAATAAACGGAGGTATCATTATGAGCGTTGCAATTATCACCGGTGCGTCTTCGGGCCTTGGCATGGACTTTGCAAAGGCGATTGCAAAAAAGCCGGAGGTGGACAGTCTTTGGCTGATCGCACGCCGCACCGAGCGGCTGGAGGCCTTGCAAAAAGAGCTTCAAAAGCCCTGCAAGATTTTGCCGCTGGATCTTTCCAAAGCGGCGTCCTTGGAAGAATATCAAAAGCTGCTCCAATCGGAAAATCCGGAGGTATCCTACCTTGTCAATGCGGCCGGTTTCGGCAAATTCGGTTCTTATCATTCGGTGCCGGTGGAAACGGCGTTCAATATGATCGACCTGAATGTAAAAGCGCTGGTGTTCTTTTCGCAAAACACCCTGCCCTTTATGAAAGAAAACGGCAGAATCATTCAAATGGGTTCGGCGTCCACGTATAATCCGCTGCCGTATCTCAATGTTTATGCGGCCACCAAATCCTTTGTCAAGGTTTATTCGCGCGCACTGCACCGCGAATTGAAGCCGCGCAAGATCACGGTCACCACCGTTTGCCCCGGCTGGGTTCAAACCGAGTTTTTCAGCCGCGCCGATATTGATACAAACTCCAAAAAAAGCTTTGCCAAGCCCATGGTGTCGTCTGTGGACGTTGTAAAAAAAGCTGTGCGCGATGCCGACCGCGGCAAGGATATTTCCATGTACGGACTGTTTAATAAGACCCACCATTTCTTAGCCAAAATTTTGCCGCACCGCTTGATTATGCGGCTTTGGATGGGTATGGCAAAAAAGGAGCTTTCCGACGACGAGCTGAATTGACCGCGGCTTCCGGGCGGTGCCAAACGACACTGCAAAGCTTGAATCCGTGTATTTCTGCATTTTTTACATAGTTTTGACACAAATCGTTTAAAAAATATTCATATTTTTGTTGAATACCTTAAAACACTGTGGTATAATAACTTTATTAACTGCTGAAAAACGCCTTTGGTGAAGTCAAATTTTTTCCTGATCTTGGATAGGCTGCATAAAAAATGCGGCGGATTGTCCGCAGTTGGGAAGCACCGCGGCGGCAGTTAAAAAAAGACATTTTGCAAAATAAAATCTCACATGCAAAATGTTTATAAGAAAGGATTGTTTTTATGGAAAACCAAAATGGCCTGCACAAAAAATACGGATTGCTCACAGCTATTGCCATGGTCGTCGGTATCGTTATCGGCAGTGGCGTATTTTTTAAGGCGCAGGTCGTCCTCCAGAAGACGCAGGGGGACATGCCTTTGGGAATCCTTGCGTGGATCATCGGCGGCGCAATCATGATCATTTGCTCACTCACTTTTTCAAATATGGCGACCAAGTACGAAAAGGTCAACGGCGTCGTTGACTATGCGGAAGCTTTGGTCGGACCGAGATATGCATACTTAATCGGCTGGTTCATGACCCTGATCTATTATCCCACGCTTACTTCCGTGCTTTCCTGGCTTTCGGCGCGCTACACCATGGAGCTGTTCGGCTCTTCGGATATTGCCGGTCCTACCTGCATGGCGTTAGCCGGCGTTTTCCTCATCGGAAGCTATGTAATGAATGCATTATCCCCGGTAATTGCCGGTAAATTCCAGGTTTCTACCACCATTATCAAACTGATTCCGCTGCTTTTAATGGCGGTTGTCGGCTCGATCGTCGGCATCACCAACGGCAATATTTCCGCAAGCTTTGCCACTGCCGGCAACGGCAACGCAAGCTCTTTGCTTGCGGCCATTGTTGCCACAGCCTTTGCGTATGAGGGTTGGATCATTGCAACCTCCATCAATGCCGAGCTGAAAAATGCAAAGCGTAATCTGCCGATTGCACTGACCGTCGGCTCTATCATTGTGGTTTGCGTTTATATTATTTATTACATCGGTCTTGCCGGCGGCGCGTCGGTCACCACTCTGATCAACGACGGCGCAACGGTTGCTTTCACCAACATTTTCAAAACGGTTGGCGGCACCATTTTAAAGGCGTTTATCGTAATTTCCTGCCTCGGCACCTTAAACGGACTTATGCTTGGCTGTACCCGCGGTATGTATTCTATTGCCGTGCGTGGCGGCGGCCCCCGTCCGGACATCTTCTCCGAGGTCAGCCCCAAAACCAATATGCCCACCAATTCCGCCATTTTCGGCCTCTTAGTCAGCGTACTTTGGCTGTTTTATTTCTTCGGCGCAAACCTGCGCGACAACCTGTTTGGAATTTTCGGCTTTGATTCCTCCGAACTGCCCATTGTAACGCTTTATGCGCTGTATCTGCCGATCTTTATTCTGTTTATTAAGAAAAGCGGTAAAGATAGCGTTTTCAAAAACAAAATTTTGCCGTTGCTATCAATAATTGCCGCACTGGTTATGATCTTTGCTGCCATTTACGCGCACGGCATTGAGCCGTATCTCAATGCGAAAGACGGCAGTAAAGTGACCGAAACCACCGTACAGCTTTCCGTAAAGGACGGCAAAGTACAGATCGGCGACGGTATTACCGCCACGGCTTATTCCAGCGGCGAATTCACCGTGGACGGCGTGGATTACATTGTGGACGATGAGGGCGTTCGCGTGACCTTCAATTCGGAAACCGACCGCTTGGTGTTCAATAATTCCGACGGCAGTGAGATCAGTCCTGAAAAGGTAAAATCCAACTCCGTGCTGGTGCTTTATAACACCAGTAAATTGACCAATGTTACATACAACGACAATATCACCTTTGCCACAAAGGGCGACTTAACCATTCGTGCGTCTTACACCACAAAGTCCCCCTCGTTCTCATGTCCTGTGCTGTTCTATTTCATTGTGTTCGGCGTGATTATGGGCGTTGGCTCGCTGTTCCTGCCGAAAGGCATAAAGAGGGCCGCCAAAGAAACTGCCGCAACCGAAACCGACGCTGAGTAATCTGCGGCAAGGCTTTTGAGGCACGGAGGCTTCATAACATAATAAAAAACCGGCTGTTTTCGCTCTGTTAAAAAGTGAAAACAGCCGGTTCTTTTTCTATTGTCTGTTTTTACTGGACTTGTTCAGGAGACAAAAAAGCCCCCACAAATTCGACAGGCGAAGGCCGGACACCGAGAGGTGTCCGGCCTTCGCCTGTCGAAAGTTCCCGGAAAAAATGCCGAGAAATTGCGGGGGCTTTTTGCGGCATAGGCCCCCCAATGGGTTGCCTATGCCGCTGCGCGGGCGCGAATTTTCGGACTATTCCCTTTGCCGCCGCGAACGATACTTTAAAAGACTTTCGCGAATGTTCCGCTCCTTCCAAAAAAGCAGCGCAGTCACGTCAGCAAGCTTTAATCATAGCGTTCGGATTTTAGGCCGGCGGGAGACAGCCAAAAAAATTCTCAAAAGCTGAATGCTTTTTAAAACACAAAATGGATCAGCAGCATATAAGAAATGGTGCCGGCGGAAACGGACAAAAGCATATTGCGCCGCCACAGGTGCAGCGCGGCAGTGAGCGCAATGGCAATCAGCTCCGGCAGGCCGTGCCAGCCGCTTAAAAAGCTGACGTCCTTTAAGCAATAGATCACCAGCATACCGAAAACGGCCGAGGGCAGATATTTTCCGATGTAGTTGATAAACTGCGGCGGCGTTTTGCTTTCCTTAAACACGGCAAAGGGCAGAAATCGTGTAATGACCGTGCCAAGCACGCAAAGACCGATCGTGATGATTTGTTCATAAAAAGTCATGGTTCCGCTCATGATAACTGCACCTCCGTTCTTTGAATCGGCTTTTGAAACATTGCAAGCAATAAAATAATGACCGCCATGGTGGGCAGCAAAAAGGCGTTCGCGCCGAAAATGCAAAGGCAGACCGCCGCCGACAAAAGCCCCATCACGGCGGAAGCGTGGTTCTTTTCTTTGATCCATTGCTCCAAAAAGATCACCACAAACATGGCCGTCATAACAAAGCTGATCCCGTCGGTATTCACCGTGATGAGCGACCCTACAAGACCGCCTACGGTCGAGCCGAGCACCCAGTAAAAATGATTCAGCAGCGTGACAAAAAACATAAACCAGCCGCGATCAACGTCTTTCGGCGCGTCCACGGAATAGATAATGGAAAAGGTTTCGTCGCACATACCAAAAATGATGTAGTATTTTTTGAATCTCAAACCCTTTAATTTGCTGAGCATGGAAATCCCGTAAAACAAATGCCGCGTCTGAATGAGCAGGGTCATTAAAAACACCTGCAGCGGCGCAAACGGACTCAAAAGCATTTCCACCGCCACAAATTCCAAAGAGCCGCCGAAGATCAGCACGCTCATCAGCATGGGGTAAAGAAACGAAAAACCGCTGACGTTCATATAAATACCGTACGCGAGGCCTAGAAACGAAAAGCCCGCAAGGATCGGCAGCGTGTGGGGAAAGGCGGCTTTGAGTGCTTTCAGTTTCATAGTTTTACCTCCGTTTGAATTTGAAAAAATTTGCCTTTTCGGACATTTTGCTGTGACAAGACTTGATATTTTATTGAATATCGTGTAAAATATAGTTTATCACAACGGCATTATAACACCATTAAATATATTTTTCAATACGTAAAATATATTTTGTAGATTTTGCTGTAAAACGACAATTCGGAGGGTACAAGATTTATGGACGTTGGCAAGATTATTGCGCATAATCTCAAAACGATTCGCGAGGAAAAGCGGCTGAGCCAAGGCCAACTGGCTGAGCGCGCAGGGCTGAGCAAGGTGATCATTTCGCAAATTGAACGCGGCGACTCGAACCCCACCATCAACACCATTTGGAAATTGGCCGGCGCACTGGGGCTGCCGTATACCAGCCTGATTGAGCCGCAGGAGGACGACGCGGTATCGGTGCGCGCCGCCGACGCGGTAAAGCAGCGCGACAAGGGCTATTGCGTTTACGGCTATTACCCCAAAAACGAAAAAAGAAATTTTGAGCTATTCCTGCTTGAAATGGAGCCGAACAGCGAGCATTTGTCGGTGGGGCATTCCAAAAACAGCGTGGAATATCTGCTGCTTTTAAAAGGAAAAATGCAAATTTCGGCCGACGGACGGGATTATACGCTTGAAAAAAACGACGCGCTGCAGTTTAATGCCTCCGGCGAGCACCGCTACATAAATTTAGGTGATCAGACCTTAAAAGCGGTGATGATCATTCAGTATTTGCTGTAACTGCCGAGGGCCTCAAACGGCGGAACCTTTAAAATACCGACTGAACGAGAACGGTCTGCAGGTGAAAAATAAATTCGGTTAGGCTGACGAGCGTCGGCTATTGCAAATTTTAAAGATTAATGTTATAATAATTTAGTATATTCTAAGGCTTTGCACTCCATAATAAAACCGAAGGAAAGAAGGTTTTATTTGTGAGTGACCGTAAGAATACGCAGCTGCCCGAAAACGGGGGCGACAGCTTTCAGAATACCTTAAAAAACGCACCGAACATCAAGGCGGACACCGCGCCCGATTCAGCGCCAAGCAACGATCCGCAAACGGAACCTGGCAATGAGCCGCAAAACGAGCCGAACAAAAATGCGGATCTAAAGGAACTTCCCGTCGGCGATCAGTTGGAGCTGATCGAAAAAATGGGCTCAGTCACCACCACGCGCGGCAAGCACGTCATTCACTGTCTTACCGTGATCGGCCAGATCGAAGGACATTTTATCCTGCCGCAGCAAAACAAAACCACAAAGTATGAGCACGTCATTCCGCAGTTGGTCGCCATTGAGGAAGATCGGGAAATTGAGGGACTTATCATTATTCTCAACACCGTCGGCGGCGATGTGGAGGCCGGCCTTGCCATTGCAGAGCTGATTGCCGGCATGAAAAAACCTACGGTTTCGCTGGTTTTGGGCGGCGGCCATTCCATTGGCGTGCCGCTGGCGGTCTCGGCCAAGCGGTCCTTTATTGCACCGAGCGCCACCATGACGCTGCACCCTGTGAGAACCTCCGGCCTTGTGCTGGGCGTGCCGCAGATGCTCAATTATTTTGATAAAATGCAGGATCGCATCGTGCGCTTTGTCACCGATAATTCCAACATTTCAAAAGAGCGCTTAAAAGAATTGATGCTCAACGTAGGCGAACTGGTTACCGACATGGGCACGGTGTTAGAGGGCGAAACGGCGGTAAAAGAGGGGTTAATCGACCACCTTGGCGGCCTGCACGAAGCGCTCGACTGCCTTTATGGCATGATCGAAGGCGGTGAAACGGCATGATACTTCACTCCATTGTACCGCCCCGAATGATCTTTCCGTCAAAAGAAAGCCCTTATGAGTATTATCGCCTGCGCCACGGCTTTGCCGAATGCACAAAAGAGGACGGTCGGACGGTGCTTTCGCGGATTGACTCCACCGATCCTGCCGATTATTTAAACCCGAATTATAAGATCGGCTCGGATTTTTATTTGAAACAGTAGACTGAAAACAGGCCAAAATAGGTCCAAAAGGCGGCCCTTAAAAATACAAACCGAAAATCAGTCTGAAAGCTTCGTGTAAAGCCTTTGCTTTTGCACGAGGTTTACATAAAATATAACCCTGAAATATATACTCGCGGTTGAGGGCTTGCCCAAAACCTTAAAAAAACAATCATTTTGTGAGGAGTTACATAAAAAATATGGCTGCATCAAAAAAAGCACCCAAAAGGACTGCAAAAAAGAGTACGGCGAAATCGTCCGGAACAGAAACGCAAAAGAAAAGCGCCACGGCAACCGAGATCGAAAGAATGCGCGAGGAGGTTCCCTCCAACGGCAAAAAACAGATGCGCGCGATCCTTTTGTTTGCGCTGGCTGTCTTTTTCATGTTTGTTGCAATTATTAAAACAGAAGAACACAACGTGTGGTTTTGGCTGAACAAAATTATGTTCGGTCTTTTCGGCATTTGCGCTTATATTATGCCGGTGCTTTTAGGAATCGTGGCCATTCTCGGCGCCATGGACAAGTTTTCCGGCAAGTTTGCGGCAAGGCTCACGGAATCGGGTTTTTTGGTCTGGTTTATCTGTGCCGCCATGGATATTTTCTCCGGCGTTTCGGAACGTCTGCCGTTTGTAGAGCACGTTGGAAAATCGTTTGATTATGACGGTGTATTCGGCGGCGTGTTCGGCGCGGCGCTCGGGCACCCGATGTATAAAGCGCTGGGGGAGATCGGCTCAAAAATCACGGTGATCATTTTAATTGTGGTGGTTTTGATGTTTGTGACCGGTACCACCTTGATTTCCGCTTACGGTATGCTTTCCAAGCCCATTCGCTCGGCAGGGCAGGCCATTGAAAACCACATGGAGGAGCGAGAGCAGCGCCGTGCGGTTTCCAAAGAGCCACGGTTTGATGTTGACGTGCCGATCGCGGGCGAGAATCGCGGGCCGCATGAATCGGTGGAGGAGATCACCGAACGGCCGCTCAACGTAGCAGAAAAGCGCCGCAAGGTGATTGCCACCTATCGCGGCGTGGAATATAATCCCGAAAACGCAGAAGAATCCCAAAATGCGGCCGAAAGCAGCGGTGACCTCATGCATTCCAAAACGTCCGGCACTGCCGCCGATGCGGCTGTCGAAGCTGCCGGGGTGACGATCAACGGCGTTGCGGCAGCAGCGCACGGTGCGGCGGAAAGTGTAGGGAATAAGACCACGACGGATACCGATACTGACGAAAAGACGGCTGATACCGCCGAAAAATCAGCCGAAGCTTCCGAAAAGGACGCCGAAATTCCAAAAGGGCTTTCCTTAAATGAAATTCCGCAGGACGAAAACGCCTACCGTTTTCCGCCGCTCTCTCTTTTGCAGGAGGGGTCGGGCGGCGGCGCCATGGTGGGCGATTATGAGGCCACCGGCGAACAGCTGGTAAACATTTTAAGAAGCTTTGGCGTGGAAACCAAAATTATCAATATCAGCGTCGGCCCTTCGATCACGCGATACGAGCTGCAGCCGGCCGCCGGTGTAAAGATCAGCAAGATCACGAGCCTTTCCGACGATATTGCGATGAACCTTGCCACGGCCGGCGTGCGGATTGAAGCGCCGATTCCGAATAAACCTGCCGTGGGTATTGAGGTGCCGAACAAGAATTCACGCATTGTTACGGTGCGCGAAATCATTGATTCCAAAGCCTTTACCTCCTCAAAATCAAAACTCACCGTTGCCATGGGCAAGGATATTGCCGGCACGCCGATCGTGACCGATATTGCAAAAATGCCGCACGGCCTGATTGCCGGTGCAACAGGTTCCGGTAAATCGGTCTGTATCAACTCTATTATTGTGAGTCTGCTTTATAATGCCACGCCCGACGAAGTAAAGCTTTTAATGATCGACCCCAAAGTGGTTGAGCTGGGCATTTACAACGGAATTCCGCACCTTTTGGTGCCGGTGGTCACCGACCCGAGAAAGGCGGCCGGTGCGCTCGGTTGGGCGGTTACCGAAATGGAAAAGCGGTATAAAATGTTTGCCGAAAACGATGTCAGAAATTTAGAGGGCTACAACCGTTTGGCCGAGAAGAACGACGACATGATCAAAATGCCGCACATTGTGATCATTATCGACGAGCTGGCCGACCTGATGATGACCGCGCCGCACGAGGTGGAGGATTCGATCTGCCGCATTGCACAAAAGGCGCGCGCCGCCGGAATGCACCTGCTGATTGCCACGCAGCGGCCGTCAGTCGATGTGATTACGGGTATTATCAAGGCCAATATTCCCTCAAGAATTGCCTTTGCCGTTTCGTCCGCCGTGGACAGCCGAACCATTTTGGATATGGGCGGCGCCGAGCGGCTGATGGGGCGCGGCGATATGCTGTTTAACCCCGTGGGCGCGATTAAACCGCGCCGTATTCAGGGCTGCTTTGTCAGCGACAGCGAGGTGGAGGCCGTCGTGGAGTTTATTAAGGGTGTTCGCACCGACGAATACGACAGCAATATTATGGAGGAGATCGAGCGCCAGGCCGCCTCCTCCAAGGACAACAAAAAAGGCGGCGACCAGAATGCCGATGAAGAGGCCGATCCGATGCTGCAGGCGGCGATTGAATGCGTGGTGGAAAACGGACAGGCTTCCACTTCGCTGTTGCAACGCCGATTAAAGCTCGGCTACGCCAGAGCGGCAAGGATTATGGATTCAATGGCAGAGCGCGGCATTATCGGACCTTACGAGGGCGCAAAACCCCGCGCTGTGCTGATCACCAAGGCGCAGCTCATGGAAATGCAGGCGCGCCGTGATGAAGTGGAATATTGATTATGTTTTTACCGATCTCAAAAGAGGATATGAGTGCCAGAGGCTGGACGCAGTGCGATTTTATCTTTATCACGGGCGACGCGTATGTGGATCACCCCACTTTCGGCACGGCCATTATATCGCGCGTGCTGGAAAATGCCGGCTATAAGGTTGGCATTATTGCACAGCCAAACTGGCGGACCGACACGGATTTTTTAAAGCTTGGCACGCCGAAATACGGCTTTATGGTCAATGCCGGAAATATTGACTCCATGGTGGCGCACTACACCGTGGCCAAAAAGCCGCGTTCGCAGGACGCTTACTCCCCCGGGCACAAAATGGGGCTGCGCCCTGACCGATGCTTAACGGTTTACTGCAAAAAGCTTCGGGAAATTTTTCGGGATATTCCCATTATTGTGGGCGGACTGGAGGCCTCTTTGCGACGGTTTGCACACTATGACTACTGGGCAGATCGGGTGTTTCCGTCGGTGCTGAGTGACTGTATGGCCGACGCGCTGATCTTTGGCATGGGCGAGCGACAAACGGTGAAGATTGCCGACGCGATCAAAGACGGAAACCTGAGGGAGGTTTTGCGCGAGCTGCCCGGCGTTTGTTATTTTACGGAAAATCCGGCCGGTATCAAGGGGCTTACACTGCCGTCGTTTGAAATCTGCCGCGACTCAAAAGAAAAATATGCCGAGGCCTGCCGCATTGAATACGACGAACAGGACGCCGTGCGCGGCAAGCGATTGATTCAGCCGCACGGCAAACGATATTTGGTACAGAATCCGCCGATGCCGCCGCTTGATACCACCGAAATGGACGCGGTTTACGAGCTGCCTTACGAGCGGTATTATCACCCGATTTATGAAAGCATGGGCGGCGTTCCGGCTATCGAAGAGGTGGAGTTTTCCATTACGCACAACCGCGGCTGCTTCGGCGCCTGCAATTTCTGCTCCATTGCGTTTCATCAGGGGCGGCAGGTCACCGTTCGCAGTACCGCGTCCGTTTTGCGCGAGGCTGAAATGCTCACCCGCAATCCGCATTTTAAGGGCTATATTCACGATGTAGGCGGCCCTACGGCAAACTTTCGGTTGCCCTCTTGCGAAAAACAGCAGAAAAGCGGCCTTTGCAAGGGTAAAAAATGTCTTGCACCCACCCCTTGCAAAAATTTGCAGGTGGATCACCGTGAATACGTGGAAATGCTAAGGCAGGTGCGCGCCTTGCCGAAAATCAAAAAGGTGTTTATCCGTTCGGGCGTGCGTTTTGACTATTTAATGGAGGACGAATCCCGCGATTTCTTCCACGAGTTAGTGAAATACCATGTCAGCGGTCAGCTGAAGGTGGCGCCGGAGCATTGCAGCGCTGCGGTGCTGGATCGTATGGGCAAACCGCATATTGAGGTATACAAACGGTTTGCCAACGAGTTTTATAAATACACCAAAAGCATTGGTAAAGAGCAGTATTTGGTGCCTTATTTAATGTCGAGCCACCCCGGAAGTACCTTAAGGGACGCGGTGGAGCTGGCGCTCTTTTTGAAGCATGAAAAAATGCGTCCCGAACAGGTGCAGGATTTTTACCCCACGCCGGGCACGCTTTCCACTGCGATGTATTACACGGGGCTGGATCCGCACACCATGAAGCCGGTGTTTACACCAAAGACCGCGCACGAAAAGCAAATGCAGCGTGCGCTTTTGCAGTATTTCCGGCCGCAGAATCGCGCAATCGTAAGAGAGGCGCTGATCAAGGCCGGTCGGCAGGATCTGATCGGTTCCGGCCCCAACTGCTTAATTCCGGGAACGGTAGCGGACACGCGCGGCGATTTTCGGAAAACAAACGGTAAAAACAGCGGAAAGGGCGGCAGAAACGGCGGAAAGAACGGTGTCTGCCGACAAAACGGAGGTCGCGGTAAAAACGGAAGATCCAACGGACGTCCGAAATCGCGCCTGGGCGGCAAGTGGGAGCCAAAGCGCAGGTAAAAAATAGATATTTTACGTTCTGTGCTGAGCGCTTTTGAAAAATGACGGTGCATTTTTTTGCTGATAAAAGGGGCTGAGATGGTTCCGAAAGGCCTTAAACGATTTTGAAAGGCCGTAAAACTGGCTGTCAAAAGCCGATCGGCGCCGAAAAGAGGAGAAAACAATGCTGATTATTGACCGATTTGAGGGAGATTTTGCCGTTTGCGAGCTGGACGGCGGACACAAAAATATTCCGCTTCAAAAAATCGACGGCACGCCGAGAGAAGGCGACGTTTTAATTGAAAACGGCGAGCGCTACGAAATTTCAAAAGAAGAGACCACGCGGCGGCGCAGAAAAATGATCGAGCGGCAAAGGAATTTGTTTGGTCGGTGATTTTCGGCAAAAACGGCAAAGGGTAACGGAATTTTAGCGTTTGCACGATCGTTTTGGCGAGAAATAAAAATTTTAAGGATCGGCTGAAAATAAACGCGGTCGAAAACGGTACATAAAAGAATTTATCTTCGGCGGCTGCAGGCTGTCAGAAGAATTTCGCGCCCACCGCCCGAAGGGGAACCCTTCGGGCGGTGGGCAAGCCTTTTTCAGCGGCTTTTTCGGTGCGCGGCGGCATTCACTGAATGAGCAGTCTTTTCAGCGGTTCGGTGCTGAAATTTAAAAAGAAAAAGGCTTGCCCACGGATTGCGGCGGTGAAATCTTTGATTTTCACCGCCGCAATCCGTGGGCGCGAAATCTTGCAGAATTCTCAATTGCCGCCGAGCGCAGTTGCTCTGTTGCCGTATTTACCGGATTTAAATTTAGCTTTCATTTCAGCTTTAAATATCTCGGTCTTTTATTTACATTTATAATTGGATATGCTATAATGTATTATTAGTATGGAACATTTGTGCTTTTTCGCAGCAGAGAGGTCAAAAAAGGAAAACACTGCCAAACAATTTGCGGCGAGCTTTCGACACGCAGGCAGCGCCCAATTGCTGTCAAGGAGTCGGTACCCAATTGCTGCCAGAGAGTCGGCGGAGCACCAAAAAAGGAGGGCGGAAAACGCTTGGACAAATTTATCTTGCATTCGGAATACAAGCCCACCGGCGACCAGCCGGAGGCGATCAGCGAGCTGACAAAGGGTATTTTTGCAGGCGACCGCGAGCAGACGCTGTTGGGCGTTACAGGCTCCGGTAAAACCTTTACCATGGCAAACATTATTGCAAATGTCAACCGCCCCACGCTCGTGCTGGCGCACAATAAAACCCTTGCCGCACAGCTTTGCACGGAATTCCGTGAATTTTTCCCCGAAAATGCTGTGGAGTATTTTGTATCGTATTACGACTATTATCAGCCGGAGGCCTACATTCCCGGCACCGACACCTACATTGAAAAAGATTCCGCCATTAACGACGAGGTGGACAAGCTGCGCCATTCCGCCACCTGCGCGCTGTCGGAGCGCCGCGACGTGATTATCGTGGCCTCGGTTTCCTGTATTTACAGTCTTGGTAACCCGATTGATTACCGCAACATGATCCTGTCGCTGCGTGTGGGCATGGAAAAAAGCCGCGACGAATTGCTCGCAAAGCTTGTGAAGCTTCAGTATGAGCGCAACGATATTAATTTTGTGCGTAATAAATTCCGCGTGCGCGGCGACGTGGTGGAGATTTTTCCGGCCTATTCCGGCGACACCGCCATTCGGGTGGAGTTTTTCGGCGACGAGATCGAGCGCATTTCGGAGATCAACACCCTCACCGGGGAACTGAAAAACCGACTTTCTCACGCGGCGATCTATCCGGCCTCGCACTATATCGTGCCGGAGGAGCAAAAAGAACAGGCCTTAAAAAATATTTTGGTTGAAATGGAAGAACGGGTGAAGTATTTCACCGAGCGCGGACAGCTGATTGAAGCGCAGCGCATTCGTCAGCGCACGGAATACGACGTGGAAATGCTTCGGGAGATCGGCATTTGCAAAGGCGTGGAAAACTATTCCCGCGTGCTTTCCGGCCGCGCGCCCGGCAGTACGCCCTTTACACTGCTGGATTATTTCCCCGACGACTTTTTGCTGTTTGTGGACGAATCGCACGTAACGCTTCCGCAGGTGCGTGGCATGTACGGCGGCGACCGCGCCAGAAAGGAAAACTTAGTGGAATACGGCTTTCGTCTGCCGTCGTCGTTTGACAACCGACCGCTGACCTTTGACGAATTTTACAGCCATGTAAATACCGCGGTGTTTGTTTCGGCAACGCCGCAGGAGTTTGAGCGTACCCATTCGCAAAGAATTGTGGAACAGGTGATCCGCCCCACGGGACTTCTGGATCCCGAGGTCATTGTAAAGCCGGTGGAGGGACAGATCGACGATATTGTTTCCTGCATTCACGAACGCACCGAAAAGGGCGAACGGGTGCTGATCACCACACTGACCAAAAAAATGGCGGAGGATCTGACCGATTATCTGGAAAACATGAACATTCGGGTGCGATATATGCACTACGACGTGGACACCATAGAACGCATGGAGATCATTCGCGATTTGCGCCTGGGCGAGTTCGACGTGCTGGTGGGCATTAACCTTTTGCGCGAGGGATTGGATATTCCGGAGGTTTCATTGGTAGCAATCTTAGACGCCGACAAAGAGGGATTTTTACGCAGTGAAACGTCCCTTATTCAGACTATCGGCCGCGCCGCAAGAAATGCCAACGGGCAGGTTATTATGTACGCCGACAGCGTGACCCCCTCCATGGAGCGCGCGATCAGCGAAACCTTCCGCCGCAGAGAAATACAAATGGCGTATAATGAAGCGCATGGCATTGTGCCGAAAACCATTAAAAAAGACGTTCGCGAAATTTTAGAGATCAGCCGCAAGGAACCGGACGAAAAGAAACCGGCCAAATATTTAAGCCCCAAGGAGCGCGAGCTGTTGATCAAACGGCTGACGGCCGAAATGAAGCAGGCGGCAAAGCTGCTTGAATTTGAGCAGGCGGCAAAGCTGAGAGACCGCATTGAAAAGCTTCGCAAAAAATAGCGGCTTTTGGAAGTGCGGCAAACAATGCTCAGGCTGTCGCAATAGAAATTAAAGCGGCCAAAAGCATTGAAAGCCGCGGTAAAGAAACAGAATATTCATTGAAACAAAGAAGTATTAAGAATTCCAACCGGAGCAAAGAGGTTTCAAAATGCCAAAGGATTTTATTGAAGTAAAAGGTGCAAGAGAACACAATTTAAAAAATATATCGGTAAAAATTCCGCGCGACAAGCTGGTGGTCTTTACCGGCCTTTCGGGTTCGGGCAAGTCCTCACTGGCGTTTGACACGATCTATGCAGAGGGTCAGCGCCGCTATGTGGAATCGCTTTCTTCTTATGCAAGAATGTTTTTAGGTCAAATGGAAAAGCCGAAGGTGGACAGCATTGACGGCCTTTCACCGGCAATCTCCATTGACCAAAAGACCACCTCCAAAAACCCGCGTTCCACCGTGGGCACCGTTACGGAGATTCATGACTATCTGCGTTTGCTTTATGCGCGCGTGGGCGTGCCGCACTGCCCGGAATGCGGCCGGGAAATTCGCCGTCAGACGGTGGATCAGATCGTGGATAAAATTATGTCTTTGCCGACCGGTACAAAAATTCAGGTTTTGGCGCCGGTGGTGCGCGGCCGAAAGGGCGAACATCGCAAGGAACTGGAATCAGCGGCAAAATCCGGCTATGTCAGAGTGCGCGCCGACGGCATTATTTACGATCTTTCCGAGGAGATCTCTCTGGAAAAGAACAAAAAGCACAATATTGAGATCGTGGTCGATCGCTTGGTGATCAAGGACGAGATCAAAAGCCGCCTTGCAGGCAGCCTTGAAACGGCTTCTGCTTTGAGCGGCGGCCTTACCTATATCGACGTGATCGGCGGCGAACAGCTGGAATTTTCCGAAAGCTACGCCTGTCCGGAGCACGGGGTGAGCATTCCCGACCTTGAGCCGAATATGTTTTCCTTTAATAATCCGTTCGGTGCGTGTGAAAAATGCTCCGGTCTCGGTATGTTTATGAAGGTCAGCGAAAAGCTTTGCGTACCCGATCCGTCAAAATCGTTAACCGAGGGCGCGATCCGCGCGAGCGGTTGGAACGGCTCCGGCTCCTGGAACAATCCGCATTTGGCCTCCTTTGCCTCCATGTATTACGAAGGCTTGGCGCGCGAATATCATTTTGACCCCGACGCGCCGTTTTCTTCGCTTTCCGAGGAGGCGCGCCACGCCGTTTTATATGGTACGGGCGATAAAAAAATCAAATTTACCCGAAAAAGCGACTGGGGCGGCGGCACGTATTACGCCACCTTTGAGGGCGTTATTCCGAATTTGGAGCGCCGCTACCGCGAAACCTCCAGCGATGCCGCGCGGCAGGAGATTGAAAGCTGCATGACGGCGTCGGAATGTCCCTTGTGTCACGGCGCACGCTTAAATAAAGCCTCGCTCAGCGTGACGGTGGGGACGAAAAATATTTATGAATTCAGCTGTCTTTCGGTGGCCGACGCCCTTTGCTATCTTGACACGCTTCATTTTTCCGACCGCGACGAAATGATCGCCGCGCCGATTGTAAAAGAGATCCGCGCAAGACTGGACTTTTTAAAGAGCGTGGGGCTTGACTATCTCACCCTTTCGCGCTCGGCCGGTACGCTGTCCGGCGGCGAAAGTCAGCGTATTCGCCTGGCTACGCAGATCGGATCGTCGCTGATGGGCGTGATTTATATTTTGGATGAGCCGAGCATCGGTCTGCATCAGCGCGACAACGAGCGGCTTTTAAAAACCATGGAGCGGCTTCGCGACCTCGGCAACACCCTTATTGTGGTGGAGCATGACGAGGACACCATGCGCGCCGCCGATTATATCGTGGATATCGGCCCCGGTGCCGGCATTCACGGCGGCAATGTGATCGTGGCAGGCACGCCTAAAGAGGTGATGGACTGTAAGGAGTCGATCACGGGGGATTATCTTTCCGGCCGCAGAAAAATTCCCGTGCCCGAAAAGCGCCGCCGCGGCAACGGCAAGACTTTGAGCATTTTGGGCGCCAAAGAGCACAATTTAAAGATCAAAAGGGTGGATATTCCGCTGGGAAAGTTCTGCTGCGTCACCGGTGTTTCCGGTTCAGGCAAATCCACGCTTGTAAACGAAATTTTATATAAGCGCTTAGAGCACGAATTAAACGGTGCGCGCGCAATTTGGGGCGATCACCAAAAAATGCTCGGCATTGAGCATCTCGATAAGGTCATCGCCATTGATCAGTCGCCCATCGGCCGCACGCCGCGCTCCAATCCGGCAACCTATACCGGTGTGTTCACCGACATCAGAGCCTTGTATGCCGCCACGAAGGACGCGAAAATGCGCGGCTATTCTTCGGGCAGATTTTCCTTTAACGTGAAAGGCGGCCGCTGTGAGGCTTGCCAGGGTGACGGCATTATCAAGATTGAAATGCACTTTTTGCCCGATATTTATGTGCCCTGCGAGGTTTGCGGCGGCACAAGATACAACCGCGAAACCCTGGAGATCAAATATAAGGGCAAGAGCATTTACGACGTGCTGGAAATGACGATCGAGGAGGGACTCAGCTTCTTTGAAAGCATTCCCAAAATCAGCCGCAGGCTGCAAACGCTTTACGACGTCGGTTTGGGCTACGTCAAGCTCGGCCAGTCGGCCACCACGCTTTCCGGCGGCGAGGCGCAGCGCGTAAAGCTTGCAACCGAGCTTTCCAAGCGCCCCACGGGCAAGACGATCTATATTTTGGACGAGCCGACCACCGGCCTTCATACCGCGGACGTTCAAAAGCTTTTGGACGTTTTAAACCGATTGACCGACGCGGGCAATTCCGTGGTGGTGATCGAACACAATCTGGACGTGATAAAATCGGCCGATCATATTATTGATTTAGGGCCTGAGGGCGGCGACCGCGGCGGCACGGTGGTCGTCAGCGGCACACCGGAGCAGGTCGCGGCCTGCAAAGAGTCGTATACCGGACAGTTTTTGAAAAAGCTTTTATAAATTACGGCTTTTGCGATGGGCGCGCGGCTTTCTGCGCGCCTTTGTCCGAACTTAAAGCACGTTCCGGCTCTTTTGCCCGCGCAAAGGACGACAATCGGAAATTGAAAATCGGACGAAAAAGCGTGGGCGGACTTAAAAAACGGCATTCCTGCAAAGCACGCTGTGAAAATTTACACATTATTCACTTTCGCATCAAGAAATTCCTGTATAATGCACTGTATAATATATAAAGATAAAGGAGGGCTACCGTGTTTGGCTATGTCAAAGCAAAGAAAAGCGAACTGCGCGTTTGGGAATTTGAAACTTACAAAGCGGTTTACTGCTCTCTTTGCCGTCAGCTTGGCAAAACCTACGGCCCTTTAGCCAGGCTTACTTTAAGCTATGACTTTACCTATTTAGCCCTGCTTTGCATTTCTTTGGAGGACGGCACCTGTTCGTTTTCAAAAAAACGCTGCGCTTTTAATCCGCTGAAAAAATGCAATTACTGCACAAACTGTCAGCCGCAGCTGGAACTGGCGTCTGCCGCGGCCGTGGTCATGGTTTACTATAAGCTTTTGGACAATATTGAGGATTCATCCGGCGCAAAAAAGCTCTTTTATAAAGCTTTGAAGCCATACTTTCGTGCAAAGCACAAAAAAGCCGCCAAAACCTATCCCCACATTCAAAAAATTGTGGAAAGCTATATTGTGGCGCAGGATCGGCTGGAAAGGGAAAACTGCTGTGACCTTGACCGGATCGCCGACCCGACCTCCAACGCTTTGGGCGAAATTTTTAAGCTTATTTCAACTAATCCCGCCGAGCAGCGCGCGTTGTATCAGCTGGGTTACGGCCTTGGCAAATGGATCTATCTTTGCGATCTCGGCGATGACATTGAAAAGGATATAAAAAGCGGCGCGTTCAATCCGCTCAAAGGGGAGATTCCAAAGGACGCGCACCCCGTGGAATATGCAAAAGAACGGCTGACCCCGCTTTTGAACAGCTGCATTCACTATGCGGCCTTGGGATATGAGCTTTTGAATATAAAAAAATACAAAGGCATTCTGGACAATATACTGTATAGCGGCCTGCCCGCGGTTCAGGAGTCGGTTTTCAAAAAGGAGAAAAACAAAGCATGAGCGATCCCTATTCGGTACTCGGCATTTCAAAAAATGCAACGGACGACGAGGTAAAAACAGCCTATCGGAACTTAGCGCGCAAATACCATCCCGACGCCTATTCCGACAATCCGTTGGCCGATCTGGCGCAGGAAAAAATGCAGGAGATCAATGCTGCTTACGACCAGATCATGAACGAACGTCGAAACGGCGCGAAAACATCCTCCGGCGGCTGGAATCCGTCGCAAAACGCCAGTTCGCAGTATGCGGACATTCGTCAGCTGATCAGCGCCGCAAGATACGACGACGCACAGGAGCTTTTGGACGGCGTGCCGATCGCCTCGCGCGATGCAGAGTGGTATTTTTTAAACGGCTCGGTGCAGTATAAGCGCGGCTGGTTTGACAACGCCTTTACAAGCTTTTCCACCGCCTGCCGCATGGATCCGCAAAACGAGGAATACCGCGCGGCGCTCAATCATTTGCAGCGTCAGCGTTCCGGCTTTGGCGGAAGCTACGGCGGATATCGCCAGAGTAATTACGGCAACGGCAGCGGCGGTTGTAATGCCTGTGATGTTTGTACCACCCTTTGGTGCGCTGATTCCTGCTGTGAATGCATGGGCGGCGATCTGATTTCCTGCTGTTGAATATAAAGTTTTTTTAGAAAGGAAAATTTGCACCATGAAGAAAAGCGGAAAAATAGCGCTCGGCGGTGTTTTAAGTGCCATGGCGGTTGTAATCATGTTGGTGGCATATTTTCCTTACTTTACATACGCGGTACCGGCGCTTGCCGGTATTGTTTTTGCGGTGATTTCTATTGAGATCGGCCGCAAATGGGCATTTTTATCTTATATCGCCTGCGCGATTGTGACCTTGATACTTTGCGAAAAGGAATCGGCAACGCTGTTTGCCGGATTTTTTGGTTATTACGTTATTTTAAAAGGCGTGATCGAACAGCATTTCAAAGGCTTTTTGGAGCATTTCATCAAGCAGGCGGTGTTTTCCGCCGCCATGATTCTTTGCTATTTTGTTGTGGTGTATATTTTCGGCATTCCGTTTGACGACGACGGCTTGCTCGGCCAATTTTTGGCACCGGCAATGCTGGTGGCCGGAAATATTGTTTTCTATATTTACGATATCGGTGTAACCAGAGTTTTAACGGCGTACATTATAAAACTTCACCCGAAAATGTCCAAAATGTTCCGATAAAAAGGACAAAAGAAAGTGCCTTGCAAAACAATGCGGCGCGCGCTTCGGTCTTCACAGTCGGCAAAAAAGGACAGTATTGCAATTCGACAGTGGTAATTTGGTAACTGCGAATGGATTGCCGCAATTTTGTATCGGCATTCGTCAACCGCAAAATCGGAGTCTTTTCGAAAATTCAAAAAACAGAAAATATATAGGAGCGATCAATACGAAAAAACATCTGACGGTGATCGGCGGCGGTGCCGCAGGCATGATGGCGGCCGGAACGGCGGTAAATGAAGGCCTTGCGGTCACGGTGCTGGAACCCATGCCGCGTCCGCTTCGCAAGGTGATGATCACCGGAAAGGGGCGCTGTAATTTAACCAATAATACCTCGCTTGACGGACTGATTTCGTCGGTGCCGAACGGCGGCCGATTTCTCTATTCCGCTTTTTCCGATTTCGGCCCGCAGGACGTGATGGCGCTTTTTGAAGATTTAGGCGTTCCTTTAAAGACCGAGCGCGGCAACCGCGTTTTTCCGCAGTCGGACAAGGCGGTGGATATTGTGGACGCGCTCACGCGCTATGCAAAGGGCGCGGAAATAATTCACGATGCCGCGGCGGAGATTTTGTGCGAAAACGGCAAGGCCTGCGCGGTGCTTACAAAAGGCGGCCGCAAAATTGAAACCGACGCGGTGCTGCTTGCAACCGGCGGACTTTCTTATCCGGCTACCGGCTCCACGGGGGACGGCTATCGCATAGCGGAAAAATTGGGGCATACAATTACCGCACTGCGCCCGTCTTTGGTGCCGCTGGTTGCGCACGAGGGCTTTTGCGAACAGCTTCAGGGGCTGTCGCTTAAAAATGTGACCCTCACCGTTTTTGAAGAAGGGCGCAAAAAGCCGATCTATAAGGATTTCGGCGAGCTGTTGTTCACCCATTTCGGCCTGACCGGCCCCTTGGTTTTGAGCGCCTCGGCGCACATGAGAAAGCTGGGCGCGGTGCCGTATACGGCGGTGATCGACCTCAAACCGGCACTGGATGCGCAGGCGTTGGACGCACGGCTTTTAAAGGATTTTGCAAAATTCTGCAACAAGGATTTCCAAAACGCGCTGGACGAGCTGCTGCCGCGGAAAATGATTTCGGTTTTTGTGCGGCTCAGCGGTATTTCACCGCACGAAAAGGTGAACGAGATCACAAAAGGTGAACGGCAAAAGCTGTTGCACCTTTTCAAAGGGCTGACGGTGCATATTACGGCGGCGCGGCCCGTGGAAGAGGCCATTGTCACTTCGGGCGGCGTAAAGCTTTCGGAGGTTGATCCCTCCACCATGCAGTCAAAGCTGATAAAAGGGCTTTATTTTGCCGGAGAACTCCTGGATCTCGACGCGTATACCGGCGGTTTTAATCTTCAGATCGCATTTTCCACAGGACACCTTGCCGCAAAATCCGTAATGTGCTATACTGAATGAGTTATATTTTATAAAATACGGTTTGGCGCCCGGAAAGTTTCGGGCGTGACGGGTTCCATTATCCCGGCTCAAGCCGAATAGGAAGGTAGACATAATATGAGTATTTCCATTGCAATCGACGGTCCTGCCGGCGCGGGCAAAAGCACCATTTCAAGAAAGGTGAGCGCCGCGCTCGGATATATTTATGTAGACACCGGCGCGCTGTACCGCTCCATTGCACTCACCTTAAATCAGCAAAAAATCGCCCCGGAGGAAACCCCAAAAATTGAATCGGCGCTTCATAATACCGATATTCGCCTGGAGTTTATTGACGGCGAGCAGCACGTTTTTTTGAACGACCGCGACGTTTCGGGCGAAATTCGCACGGCCGAGGTGTCCATGCTTGCTTCAAAATATTCGGCACGGCCGGAGGTTCGCGCCTATTTACTGAGCCTGCAGCGGAAAATTGCCGCCGAGCATAACGTGATCATGGACGGCCGCGACATCGGCACGGTGGTGCTGCCGAACGCTACTTTGAAAATCTTTCTCACCGCCGACGCGGAGGATCGCGCACAAAGGCGCTATGAAGAAATGCTCCAAAGGGGGCAATCGGCCGATTATGAAACGGTTTTGGCAGACATTAAAAAGCGCGATTACGACGACAGCCACCGCGCCATTGCACCTTTAAAGCCGGCGGAGGATGCCATTTTGGTCAACACCACCGGCAACACCTTAGAACAATCGGTAAAGCAGCTGAGCGATGTAATTCTTCAAAACCTCAACAAAGGAGAATGACCGATAAAAAATGGGTAAATTCTACGGATTTATAAAGCACTTCGGCGGCGCGATCATGCATCTTATTTATCGCATTCGGGTGGTCGGCCGCGAAAATATTCCGTCCGACGGCGGCTATATTCTTTGCTGCAACCATACACATTTTATGGACGTCGCCTTTTTGGTTACGATCTTTCCGCAAAAAATCCGCTTTATGGCAAAGGAAGAGCTGTTTTCCGGTAAGGGCGCGTGGTTTGTAAAGGCCATGGGCGCTTTCCCGGTTGCCAGAGGTACAGGCACCGGCGGTATTTCCGCCATTCACACTGCGGAGAAAATTTTGCAAAGCGGCGGTGTGATGGGCATTTTTCCCGAAGGCACCAGAAGCCGCGATGGCCGTCCGCACAAAGCCAAAAGCGGCGTGGCTGTGATCGCGGCAGGTTCCGGCGCACCGGTTTTGCCGGTTTCGATCTATTACGAGGGAAAATTGAAGCTCTTTAAAAGGGTCACGGTAAACATCGGTCCCGCAATTCCTCCCGAAGCGCTTCGAATGGAAGAAAACAACCGCGCAGAGCTTCGCCGCGTTTCTTCCATGATCATGGACAATATTACAAAACAGTGGGAGATGGGACATTGCAGGTAACGGTCGCAAAGCTTGCCGGTTTTTGCTTTGGCGTAAACCGCGCGGTCACCACCGTGGAGGAGCTTGTAAATAAAGGACAAAAGGTCTGCACTTTGGGGCCGATCATTCACAATAAACAGCTTGTGAGCGCGCTCGAAAAGCAGGGCGTCAGAACCGTGGAAAAGCCGGAGGACGTAAAGCCCGACGAGGTTTTGGTTATTCGCTCGCACGGCGTGCCCAAAGCGGTGGAGGAGCGTGCCGAACAGTGTTGCTCCAAGGTATATAACGCCACCTGCCCGTTCGTTGCCAAGATTCACGGCATTGTGGCCGAGGCGTCCCGATCGGGACGCACGGTTTTGATCGCCGGCGACCCCGAGCATTCCGAGGTTTTGGGCATTCGCGGTCACTGCGAAGGGCCGTCCTTCGTTTTTTCCACCGAAGAAGAATTGGTAAAATTGCTCAAAAATAACCAAATGCAGGAAAATTCTGCTGTTACCATGGTGGCGCAAACCACCTTTCATGCAGAATTATGGGTAAAATGTCAAAAAACTTTCAAAAAGGTATGTACAAACGGAATAATTTTTGATACAATATGTAATGCAACTTCCCATCGACAGCTTGAGGCCGCAAAGCTTGCCGAACAATCCGATGTAATGATCGTTGTTGGCGGCAGACACAGCTCGAACACCAAAAAGCTTAAAGAAGTCTGCTCGGCACTGTGTAAGCGCACTTATCTTGTGGAAACAAAAGATGAGCTTTGCTGCGAAATGTACCGCGGCGCTTCTACTGTGGGAATTGTTGCGGGTGCTTCCACACCCGCAGGTATAATAAAGGAGGTCCAACAAACCATGACTGAGAACACAAACTCTGTCGCAGACAATGCAGCAATTTCCGATGACATGTCGTTTGAAGAAGCACTTGAAGCTTCTTTAAGCACGCTCAACAACGACCAAAAGGTCAAAGGTACCGTACTTTCCGTGAACGCACAGGAGATCAAGGTAGACATCGGCAGAAAGTACACCGGTATCGTAAAGGCCGAGGAGTATTCCTATGACCCGAACGTGAACCTTGAAGAAGCCGTTCATGTGGGCGATGTACTTGATTTGATTATCATGCGAACAAACGATCAGGAGGGCACCATCATGCTTTCCAAGCGTCGTTTTGATTCCATAGCAGGATGGGATAAGATCGTTGAAGCAAAGGAAAACAACGAGATTATCGAAGGAAAGGTAACCGAGATTGTAAAGGGCGGCGTTGTCGCTACATACGAAGGAATGCGCGTATTCATTCCGGCATCTCAGGCCACTTTGACCCGTGCGGAATCTTTGGAAGATCTAAAGGGTACTACCGCATCCTTCCGCATTATCGAGATCGGCCGCGGTCATCGCGCAATCGGTTCCATTCGCTCTGTTTTGCAGGAGCAGAAAAAAGCCCTCCAGGATAAATTCTGGGAAACTGTTGAAGAGGGTAAAACATACACCGGCGTTGTAAAATCCTTAACCAATTACGGCGCATTCGTCGATCTCGGCGGCGTGGACGGCATGATCCACATTTCCGAGCTTTCCTGGGTTCGCGTAAAGCACCCGAGCGAGGTTGTGAACGTCGGCGATACCGTTGAAGTTTATGTAAAGGGTATCGACACCGAAAAGAGAAAAATTTCCCTGGGCTACAAAAAGGCCGAGGACAATCCGTGGGAGATCCTCAAGGCAAAATATCCGGTCGGCACTGTTTGCAAGGTCACCATTATCAGCATGACCAGCTACGGCGCTTTTGCCCGCATTATTCCGGGCATCGACGGTCTGATCCACATTTCTCAGATTGCCAACCGCCGCATTGAAAAGCCGCAGGATGTACTTTCTATCGGTGAAGAGGTTGACGCACAGATCATCAACATCGACTTTGACGCAAAGCGCGTAAGCCTTTCAATCCGCGCATTGCTGCCCGAAGAAGATGAAACAGCTGCACCGGTTGAAGAATCCACTGAGGCTCCGGCCGAAGAAGCCACTGAAGCTCCGGCTGAAGAAGCTGCCGAATAATCTTCGGCAAATCCTTAAAATTTTTTAAAAAAAGCAGTTGCACTTAAATTTTGAGTGCAGCTGCTTTTCGTTTTTCTTTGAAATATATTTTTTTGACAGCGCCGCTCGCAAAGTGCGGCGTTTTTTTTGCGCGAAAAAACAAACGGTAAAAACCGTGGGCGTCCGTGGGGGCAGACAATAATGGTTAAAAACCAATCGAAAGAACGTCGGGCTAAAGCGACTCCTCCAACCGCTTGACCACGGTACTCATTTTTTCGTCCATGGCCACACAAATGCGATAAAAGGTTTCAAGCGTCGGTTTGCGTTCGCCGCGTTCAATGGCGCTTAAATGACTGCGACCGATGTCGGCAAGACCGCTTAATACCTCCTGCGACATACCTTTTTTCTTTCTGTAATAGGAAATCGTTTCTCCGACCTTTTGGGCGCTCAGCGTTGGAATATACATGGTTTTTGTCACCTCAATCCTATTGTAATTCGCGATTATGAAACTATTGAACACATATGTTGACATTTGAATACTTATGTGTTACAATATTTTTAACAGTCCGGCCAAAAAATAATCTGCCGGATTGACTGACAGATAAAAATCTGTCGGTTTAGGAAGAGGAGAATGAAAGATGGAAAAAACAAAAAGAGTAATTTCAGCGCTGCTTGCAATCGGTTTGGCAGCAAGTCTTGCTGCTTGCGGAAATAAAAACAGCGGCAGTGCGCCGAAGGCAAGTAATTCAACCGTTTCAAAATCTGCGGCAACTCAAAGCAGCGAGTCTGCCGCAAAAAACGCAAAGGCAGACAAAACAACATCGAAAAAAAGCGAAGCAACATCGAAAAAAAGCGAAGCAACATCGAAAAAAAGTACCACCGCCGAATGGCGCACCTTTTTAAAAGACTACGAAAAATGGGTGGATCGCTATTTAGCCTTTTTGCCGAAATATATGAGCAATTCGTCCGACCCCGGGGTTGTTGCGGAATATGAAAAGCTTGAAAAGGAAAGCGAGGAATGGTCAAAGCGCGCGGAGAAGGTTACAAATGAGCTTGAGAACTCGCCGGAGGATTTAGAGGAATTTACAAACGAGCTTGCCAAAATACTGGAGAAAATACTCGGTACTGCGGAATAAAATCCGTCACTGCGAAATCGGAATCCGTCAAAGAAGCCGCGGCAATCAAATTCAAAATAAAATATCCGGTAATGTGCAGAACCTGTCCGAAAAATTTTTCGGACAGGTTCTATTTTTTTGCCGCCGTTCGTAAGATAGATTAGAAGTTTTTATTGAGGCCGCAAAATGCGGGAAGAAAAAGTGAAGCCACAAAAACTGTTTCAAAAATACTGCTTTTTAAAAAATGCGATTCGGTTTCAAGGCTTCGTGCGTGCTTAAAAACGGAATTGTGAAAAGGGGAGCAATGACAAAAATGTCGCCGGAAAAAATTTTTAAAATGCTGCCGACAAGGCTTTTGGATGCCTTAGAAAGGCTGACGTCCGAAACCGTCGGGAAAATCACGGAAATTCGGATGCGCGCAGGGGGTCCGGTCGTGATAAAGACCGGAAACACCCTTTATTTTTTAGAAAAAGGGACGCTGGCGTTTAATCGCTCGCTGCTTTCGGTTACTTTGTCGCAGGACGAGCTGCAAGGCTGCCTTTTGGCGCTGTGCAATCACTCGGTCTACAGCCACGACAGAGAGCTTTCATTCGGCTATTTATCCCTGCCGGGTGGCCACCGTGCAGGCGTTTGCGGCACCACCTTTTTACGGCCGGACGGCACGCACGCGCTCAGGGAGGTAACGGCAATCAATCTTCGTATCGCGCACGAGGTGAAAGGCTTTGCAAGGAAGATTTTTTCAGAGGTTCAAACGGGCGGCCTTTTAATTATCGGCGCGCCGCACACCGGCAAGACCACCCTTTTGCGCGACTATGTAAGGCTTTGCTCCGACAACGGAGAAACGGTTTCGCTCGTTGACTGCCGCGGTGAGATCGCGGCCGCGTATCACGGCTGTCCGGGGCTGGATATTGGGTGCAATACCGATGTAATCACCGGCGCTGACAAGCCCTCTGCAATTGAAAACGCGCTAAGAGCCATGGCGCCGCAAATGATTGCGTTCGACGAGATCGGTTCTTCGGCGGAGCTTTCCTCTTTGCGCGATTGCATGAATGCCGGCGTGCGCGCCGTTACCACCGTTCACGCAGGCAGTTTTGAGGAGTTTTTGGAAAGAAACCGTTTTTTGCCGATACTGAATACCGGCGCTTTTGAAAATATTGTGCTGTTGAAAAGCGACTATTCTTATGAAATACGAAAGGTCGGTGAAGTGCTTGATTCGTCTATTGGGTGCGGCGATCGTGGTGATCGCGTCAACTGTGTTCGGTCTGTTGAAATCCGCGACGCTTTATGCGAGGGTTCAAAAGCTTTCCTTGCTTGAACGGTATATAAGAGCGGTGGGCGACGGCATTCGCTTTTCGGGCGAGGAGCAGGGTCGGCTGCAAAACCGCCTATTTGAAGAGCCGCAATTTGAGCCGTTGGGCAGGAATTTCGAGCGCTTGTGTGACAGTGACCGCCTTGTGGCAGCGGAATTTATAAACGGTCTTGGAAAAACCGACACCGAGGGGCAGCTGTTTTATTGCGAAGGCTACGCCGAAAGGGTTGCGCAGCAAAAGACGGCGGCCGAGGCGGAATATCAGCAAAAAGGCAGGCTTTATAAAACGCTCGGTGTGCTGTTCGGCCTTTCTGCGGCCTTGCTTGCACTGTAGGATTTTTCGGTTCGGCGCGGTAACTTTGCCGGAGCTTTTCTCCTGATTTTTACGGCGGTGCTTTTGGGACTTTCAAGATCTTAACGGCGATCTTTGTTTTGGCTTCTGCGTGTTTTTAAAAGAGTAAGATAGGATGTGACAGGTTTGGACGTTGATTTTGTTTTTAAAGTAGCGGCGATCGGCATTATCGTGGCGGTGCTGTATCAGCTGTTGGACCGCTCCGGGCGCCAGGAACAGGCAATGCTCACCACGCTTGCCGGACTGATCGTGGTCATGCTGATGATCGTTGGCAAAATAGGGGATTTGTTCAATACCATCAAATCCACCTTTAATTTATAAAATGTCGGTCTACGGAATCATTGCTGTTGGATTGATCTCCTGCGTGCTTGTGCTGGTGGTGAAGCAATACCGACCCGAATTGGGGCTTTTGGTTTCCATTGCCGCAGGGTGCGTGATCCTTCTGGCGGTTTTATCGAAATTTACGCCGGTGATCGAACAGCTGAAATCGCTTGTATATAATAGCGGAATAAAAAAAGAGTATTTAAGCATCATGATAAAATCCCTCGGTATTTGCTATCTTACGCAGTTTGCCTCGGATATCTGCAACGATTTCGGACAGACCTCTTTGGCCTCAAAAATTGAGCTTTGCGGCAGGGTCACGCTGGCCGTGCTTTCCATGCCTTTAATGATCACCTTAATTGAAACTGTATCGAAAATGGTGGGGACGTCGTGAAAAAAAGATTTGTAATGTTCATCGCTCTTTTGCTGGCGGCCTTTTGCTTTTGTGTGTCCGCCGGTGCCGAAGGTTCGGACGAAGAAAACGGCAATTTTAAAACCGGTTCGCAGACAGGGGCATCTTTTGAGGGGGAAGATCCTTTAGAAACAAAAGCCGCGCCGAAAGCGTCGGAACTGCCGCAAAGCGCGGAGCTTTTAAAGCTTTCGGATTATCTTGACGGCGATACCAAAAAGCTGTTGCAGGAGTTCGGCATTGACCCGACGGATTACAAAAGCTTTTTGAATTTAAAGCCTCAAAACGCATTTCACGCCTTTTTTGAGAGCATCAAGGGAACCTTCTCAGCGCCGCTTGCGGCACTCGGTGCGGCGGCTGCGGTGCTGGTGCTTTGCTGTATGACTTTAAATACGGCGCCCGACCGCTTAAAAATGAACGGCGCTTACGGATATATCGGTATTTTAAGCCTTGCAAGCGTGGTGCTGACGCCTATGATGACCTCGGTCACCGCCGCTGTAGGCGCAATGAAAACGGCTTCGGGCTTTATGCTTTTGTTTGTGCCGGTATTTGCCGGCATTGTAGCGGCTTCGGGCGGAATTTCTACTGCGGCCTCCTACAGCGCCGTTATGCTGACGGTCTGCGAGGCGGTGAGCAGTTTTTCCTCCTTTGCCGTGGCGCCTTTGGTGGGTGGCTATATCTGCCTTGGCATGACGGCCGGTGTTTCGGGGCTGGACGGCGCGCCAAAGCTTGCCGAAAGTTTTAAAAGCGCGATCAACTGGATCATGGGGCTTTTAATGACCCTTTTTACCGGTTTTTTAAGTCTTCAGAACGTGGTGGGGCGCGCGGCGGATAATCTCACGCTGAAAACCACGCGGTATTTTGTAGGCAGTATGGTGCCGGTGGTCGGCGGCGCGCTGTCGGACGCGCTGATGACGGTCACTGCCGGAATTGAGCTTTTGCGCTCCACGGCCGCGGCGTGGGGGCTTTTGGTGCTGTGTCTGCTGTTTTTGCCCACCATTGTGAGCCTGATCGTTTGGAAGATCGTATTAAAAATATTAAGCGCCGTTTCAAAAATGTTGTCGCTGCAGGAGGCTGTGGGGCTTTTCGAGGTCGGCGCGGCAGCTATCAGCGTGCTGATCGCGCTGATGCTGTCGGTTTCGGCGGCGTTTGTGCTGTCGCTGGTTATTTTACAAATCGGGAGGTAATAAAAAATGGAGCAATTAAAAGCGGTGTTTGTTTCGGTTTGCACGTCGTTAATATTTATTGGTTTTTTTGCAAAGCTTTTGCCGCGGCGCACTTTGAGCCGCAACATGAAAAGCCTTTTAAGCTTTGTGGTGCTGTTGCTTATTTTGTCGCCGTTGATCGGCTCGGGCGGTTTTCGCGGCTTCGATGTGCGGGGAGATGCCGAAACGACCGCTTCGGAAAGCAAAAAGGATTACCGTGTGGCTGTGGCGGAAGAAACGGTCGGGGTGCTGAAAGCACGGATCGAGCGGTTTCTTTTGAAAAAAGAGGTGGGTTTTTATGCGGTGACGATCGACTACAGCACTTCCGACGACGGTGTTGAGATCGGTGAAATCACAGTCTTTTTGAAAAGCGGTTTTCGGCCGCCGGAAATTCAAAGAATGCTCAAAAATGAATTTCGGATCGACGCGAAGGTAAAGGTGGGGGAATCAACATGACAGAACAAAAACCGCTTACAAAAATATTCGGCAACGAAAAATTGCGGCGCGTGCTGATCTTTGCAGGGATTTTAGGCATTGCGCTGATTTTTTTATCCGATCTGTTGCCGAAAAGCAGCACGAAATCCGACAAAAAGCTTTATGACGACGATATTTCCAACACGGAATATTGCAGTGCGCTGGAATCAAAGATCAAAAAACTGATTGCCGAAAGCACCGGCGACAAAAATATCGAGGTGGTGGTGACCTTGGAAAATTCGGTGGAATACACCTACGCCACCGAGCGCAACAATACCACCAATTCGCGCAAAAACGACAAGCTCAGCGGCACAGTTGAAAACGAAACCAGTGATAAACTGGAGGAGTCGTACATAATAATTAACACAGGAAGCGGCGAACAACCCCTGCTTTTGTCCCGGCAGGAGCCGACGGTGCGCGGTGTGGCCGTGGTTTGTGACAGCGGCGCGAATGCCGCGGTCAGCGAAACCGTAAAACAACAGCTGGCCGTGCTTTTGGATATTTCCGAAAGCCGCATCAGCATTGCCGGACGACCCCATAATCAAACAGTAAAGTGAGGAAGAAAAGATGAAAAAGACAACCATTATCGGAAAAAAACAAATTCTTATGGTCGCCATGGTTCTGGCGTTGGGCGCCGCGGTTTGGCTGAATGTGCGCTATGCGACCGACGGTACCGATTATTCGGCAACCTCCAGCGTTGCAGACGAGGATCTCGGCAATGCAAAATATGTGGCCAATGCAAGCGTTGTAACAGAAGACGATTATTTCACCACCGCCAAAAAGGAACGCGAGCAGCAGCGCGAGGAGGAGCTGAAAACCATTAAAAAGACGCTCAATGATCAAAAATCCACCGAGAGCCAAAAGAAGCTGGCGGCCGAAACCACCACAAAGATCACCAATCGCATGGAGCAGGAAAGCGCCATTGAGTCTTTGGTAACGGCAAAGGGCTTTAAAAAGGTGATCGCGGTGTTGAGCGACGATTCGTGCAGTGTTGTGGTACAGTCAGAAGATGAGCTGCAAAAAAGCGCGTCGGCGCAAATTGTGGACATTGTATCAAGCGTTACCAAAATAAAATTGGAGAATATAAAAATTGTTACCGTAAAGTAGTTGTTAATTTTTCAGTTTGTGGTATAATGATGATGTATAGAACTCGCGATAGGGTGTTTTTTTCAAAAAACACCGGAGCCGCATTGAGCCTTCACTGAGCTTTGTAAGGCTTTTAAGAGTTCTCAAATAAAGCTGATAAATAAAAAAATCAAGCGGACGTTTTACGGAGGTACTTATCATGAATAAAGATAATTCTTACGGATTGGAAATCAACAACGACGTGGTAATCAAAATGGCCAGCGTTGCAACTTTGGAGGTTGAGGGCGTTGCCGGTCTGGTTGCCAAAACCACCAACATTAAAGAAGTTTTCGCAAAGGAAAACGCCGCGCGCGCCATTAAGGTGATTCGCGTGAATGATGCGATTGCTTTGGAAATTTATATTTCTGTTTACGACGGCTCCGACGCGCGTTTTGTTGCGGAGCAGGTGCAGAATAATGTTAAATCAAAGCTTCAGAATATGACCGGCAACGTAATCTCCAGAGTTAATGTCACCGTGGCCGATGTCGCACACGGCGAAGAAGCCGCCGAAGCGTAAGCCGCCGAAAACGAGCCGGAACTTCTTTTTAGATTCCATGCTCGCCGACTGTGCGAATACTTACACCGGCGTTTTTAAAACGATAAACGGCGCTCGGAATATCCTTTATTTCGGGCGTTGTTTTGGCTTTTGTGCTGGTCGTTTTTAGGAAGGATGTTTTTCTGCAAATTCCCCGGCACAGCACAATTATAAAACACAAAAACACGAGGACTTTTAAATTATGAAAAAAGCAATCAGTTTGGCCTTAGCCTTGGTGCTCGGCACTTCATTTTTTGCAGGGTGCGGCAGTAAAACGCTCTCCGAAAGCGAAATTTCCAAAAAGATCGACACGGCTTTTTCCCTTTTGGACAAGCAAAAAAGCGCCGACCTTACCCACACGGTATCCATGAATTACGACTTTGGATCGTATTCTTATGCCACTACCACAAAGGACGAAATTCGCGAAACCGCAATTGGTACGTCGAAATATGAAATGTCGGACGATATCAGCATCACCGGCATGGGTTCCACCACAACCTATGAAACCTTTTATAAAAACGGCTGGTTCTATACCGACCGATACGGCGGCAAGCTCAAAACAAAACGCGACGCCGACGAGGTTTCTAGTGCGTCGCGCGATGTGTTTTTTAAGGTTACATATGCCGACATGAAAACCGTCGGCCTCAAGGACACCTCTTTAAGCACCGGTGTTATTTCCGACCCAAAGGAAAAGGATGCGCTGGCGATCAGCTTTACTTGTAAAGTCGGCGCCATGAAAAAATACATAGAAGAAGCCTTTCAATCGGAAAACCGTCAGGCGGATGACATCAATGTTACCGGCGGCAGCGGAGAATACGTGCTTTCCAAATCCGGCAGACTGATCTCGCAATCGCTGCGTATCAAAGCCGGAATCACCGCCGACGGCGAGAGCTCCACCGTGACGGTATCCTATTCGACCGCTTATAAAAGCATTGACAAAAGCGTGGATCCTTACGATCCGGAGGACAAGGAATACACCGAGATTGAAAGCCTTGAAACTGCGCAGGGACTGCAATCGGCGCTTTATAAATCGCTGATGATGAACGATATCAATATGACGGCCGAGATCACTTCGGATATTACCCAGCAAAAAACGCGCGCCGGATACGAGCGCTCCTATCACCGTATTTTTTCCGGCACGAACAAAAAGCTTTTGCAGGAGGTCAACACGAAGTATAAATCCTCCGGCAAGGCCGGCGCCGATTATGTGAGCGCCATGTATTACGACGGTTCTACTTATTATAACCGCAGTGATATGTATCAGCACAAGATCTACTGCCAAATGGATTTCAACACCTTCTTCACAAATATTTATTCCGGGGCGGCAAAAACACCGGCTGACATTTATCTGCCCGGCATGATGAAGGATCTTAAATCGTCCACCGCAAAAAACGGCGACACGGTGTACACCTTCAGTCTACAGCCGTCGTCGGAGCAGGGCGTGGATTTTCTCGAAATGATCTTCTCTCCCTATGAGCAGTTCAGCGGCGACTGCAGCACCGCCAAGGTCACGGTCAATAAATTCAGCGGCAAATGCTATGTAAATTCGAACGGGTATTATTATAAGACCGAAATGAGCTGCGACTTAAAGCTGCAGTTTAAGGAGGGCGACATTGCCGTGAAAGCCACCCACGATATTAAAATTGATAACATCGGCAAGGCTACCGAGATTAAATTCCCGAAATTTACAGGCTATGAAAAGATTGATAAGTCCGACCTTTTAAGCGTCTATAATCAATCGGCCTCCGGCACGTCCACCACCGGCAACTGAGCATTGAAACAGCAAAGGAGAGTTACACTCATGACGAAAAATAAAAAATCAGCGCTTTGCAGAGCACTTTCGGCGGACAGCATGGTGCTTTTAAAAAATGAACCGTCCAAGGGCGGAAAAAAAGCACTGCCGCTTTCAAAAAATGAAAAGATCGCCGCGTTCGGCCGCACCTTTTACTTTTGCTTGAAAGGCGGCGCCGGTTCGGGCGACGTTTTGGGCGTGATGCCCGTGCAGCCGTACGATGCCATGAAAGCGCGCGGCGTGATGTTCGACGAGGAGGTTGCGGCTTATTACCGCGACTATAACAGTGCGCGCTACGACAGCGAGCTTCGCTACTGGAACCGCTATAACAGAGAGTGGAAAAACAGCCTGCCGGAAGCGCCGATTCCCGAAGAACTGATCAAAAACAGCGCAAAACACGCAAAAACGGCCGTTCTTTCCATCGGTCGTTCCAGCGGCGAGTGGATTGACTTTCAAAACACGCCCGGCAGCTTTCAGCTTACCGATACGGAGCGCGAACTGGTCGATCGGGTAACAGACGCCTTTGAACGCGTGATATTGGTCTTAAACACCTGCGGCGTGTTCGACATCGACTACCTTTTAAAAAAGCCGTTTTCGGCGATCTTAAACGCCGGTATGGGCGGCGAGCAAATGGGCGAGGCTTTGGCCGACGTCCTTTTGGGCGAAGTGACCCCCTCGGGAAAGCTTGCCTCCACCTGGGCACCACTTTGCGATTATCCCACAAATGAAAACTTCTATGACCTGACCATTCCGTATCACGAGGGGATCTATGTTGGCTACCGCTATTTTGACTCCTTTAATGTAACGCCGTGGTTCCCGTTCGGCTTTGGCCTTTCTTACACGGATTTTGA
>CADAVL010000005.1 GCA_902791335.1 Oscillospiraceae bacterium | reverse complement strand
CGCCGCCGAAAACGGCGAAAAAACAAGCTTTCCGCTTGTTTTTTAAAACGACCGCGCCGCAAAACTTGCGGCACGGTCGTTTTGCGCGGGCGACGGGCTGCCGGCAGGATCAAAAAAGGGGGCAACTCGCTGCGAACTTCTTGTTTCGGCATTTTCAACCTTTAAAATATTGATGGTTTCCCGAACATTAAAACCCGAGTCGCATAAACCGCCTCATTTACAAAAAAATACACAACAAAGGCCGGCCGCGCATTTTATAAAACGCGCGATCGGCCTTTTGTTCGCTTAAAAATTTTTGCAGGAACGCCGTTGTCCTTTCGGCTGACGAAATCGAATCCGTCGCACCTCTGCTTACAGGTGCAACACGCGCTCCTTGATTTCGTGCGTTCTGCCCTGATTCCAGAACTGCGTGCCAATGTAGCCACAGGTTCGTCTGGCGACGTTCATTTTCGACTGATCGGTGTTGCCGCAGTTGGGGCATCTCCAGATCAGCTTGCCGTCCGCGTCCTCTTTGATCTCGATCTCGCCGTCATAGCCGCACACCTGGCAGTAGTCGCTCTTGGTGTTCAGCTCGGCGTACATGATGTTGTCGTAAATAAACTTCATCACGCTTAAAACCGCTTCAATATTGTCCTGCATATTCGGCACTTCCACATAAGAAATTGCGCCGCCGGGCGACAGTGCCTGGAATTTTGCTTCAAGCGCCAGCTTGTCAAAAGCGTCGATCCTTTCGGTAACGTGAATGTGATAACTGTTGGTGATGTAGTTTTTATCGGTAACACCTTTTACAATGCCAAACCGCTTTTGCAGACATTTTGCAAATTTATAAGTCGTGCTCTCCAGCGGCGTGCCGTAAAGACTGTAGTCAATGTTTTCCTCCGCTTTCCACTTGGCCGTGTATTCGTTGAGCTTTTTCATGATCTCAAGGCCGAATTTCTCACCCTCTTTTTCGGTAAGTTTTTTGCCGATCATGCTGTAAACGCACTCCCAAAGACCGGCATAGCCGAGCGACAGGGTGGAATAACCGCCGTGGAGATATTTGTCAATGGTTTCACCACTTTTGAGTCTTAACAGTGCGCCGTGCTGCCATAGAATCGGCGCCGCGTCGGAAAGTGTGCCGGTCAGGCGCTCATGACGGTATTGCAGTGCGCGGTGGCACAGCTCCATGCGCTTGTCAAAGATCTTCCAGAACTCGTCCATATCCTTTTGTGCGGAAAGACCGATGTCCACAAGATTCACCGTAACAACGCCCTGGTTAAAGCGGCCGTAGTATTTCGGCTTGCCGTTTTCGTCTACATAAGGCGTTAAGAAGCTGCGGCAACCCATGCAGGTGTAGCAGTGTCCTTCGCCGTTTTTGTCAATTTTGTTTTGAAGCATCACCTTTTCGGAAATATAATCCGGCACCATGCGCTTGGCGGTGCATTTTGCGGCAAGCTTGGTCAAATAGTAATACGGGCTGTCCTCGTGGATGTTGTCCTCCTCCAAAACGTAGATAAGCTTTGGAAAGGCCGGCGTGATCCAAACACCCTTTTCATTTTTCACGCCCTGATAACGCTGGCGCAAAGTTTCCTCAATAATCACCGAAAGATCGCGTTTTTCCTGCTCGTTTTTGGCCTCGTTCAAATACATAAACACGGTAACAAACGGCGCTTGTCCGTTGGTGGTCATTAAGGTAACGACCTGATACTGAATGGTCTGAACGCCGCGGCGAATTTCCTCGCGCAGACGCTCCTCTACAATTTTTGAAAGCTTTTCATCGGGCAGCTCAAAGCCGGCCGACGAAAATTCCTCTTTGACCTCTTTGGTGATCTTTTTGCGGCTGATGTCCACAAACGGCGCCAAATGCGTCAGGCTGATGGACTGGCCGCCGTACTGACTGGAGGCCACCTGAGCAATGATCTGCGTGGCAATGTTGCAGGCGGTGGAAAAGCTGTGCGGCTTTTCGATCATGGTGCCGGAAATTACAGTGCCGTTTTGCAGCATATCTTCAAGGTTTACAAGATCGCAGTTGTGCATGTGCTGGGCAAAATAGTCGGCGTCGTGGAAGTGGATCAGGCCGTTGTCGTGCGCCTCCACAATATCGCGCGGCAGCAGGACACGGCGCGTAATATCTTTGCTGACCTCACCGGCCATGTAATCGCGCTGAACACTGTTGACCGTGGGGTTTTTGTTGGAATTTTCCTGCTTGACTTCCTCGTTGTTGCACTCAATGAGTGAAAGAATCTGTTCGTCGGTGGTGTTGGATTTACGCACCAGCTCACGGGTGTAGCGGTAGGTGATATAGCTTCTTGCAACCGCAAACGCGCGCTGATTCATGATCTGGTCCTCCACCAGATCCTGAATTTCCTCCACGCTTAAAGAGCGGTTGATATTGGTGGCGGCGCTTTCCACGTCTTCCGCAATTCTTTTGATCTGAATGGGGGTCATGCGTTCGCTGGAAACCACGCTTTCATTTGCCTTTGCAATAGCAATTTCAATTTTTTTTGCGTCAAAAGGAACTTCCGTGCCGCTTCTTTTGATGATCTTCATACCCATATCCTCCTCGAATAACTATATATAGTATCTTTTCCGCAAAAACAGCGGTATAATTCAAGCGAGATTTATTATACTGCATTTGACGGTATTTTGCAAGCCCTAATCCGCAATATTTTGTAAAAATATTTTTAAAACCACAATATATAGTGTTAAGGCGACAACCCAATGAACGGCAAAACCACCGTATACAGAGTGATTCCGGCGGTATTCCAATTCTTTTATCAACGCTATATATAGTGTTGAAAATTTTAAAAAATATTCGGCGCCGTTTTGCTCCCACACCAACAAGCCTTCATAAAAAGAAAAAACGCCGCCCTTTGAATTACAAAAGGACAGCGTTTCGATGCTTTTTCTGTTGGTAAATTTTCTGCTTTTTTAAGTTGTGTTACAGCCCCTTTAGGTGCGGCTGCACACGCTCGCTCACAAAGAGCGCCAGCGCCATTTTTAAAAGGTCAGGCAGAATAAACGGCACCACGCAGAGCATTAAGGCCGCCGAAAACGCCTTGCCGCCGTTATAAAACAGGACGTACCACACCGTACCGAACAGATAGCAGACGGCGGTACCCAAAAGCATACCGACCGCTGTGGCAATGCGGCGGTTCTTAATAAATTTTGTGCAAAGGCCTAAAATGAGCGCCAGTGCCAAAAATCCCCAAATATAGCCGCCGGTGGCACCCACAAGAACACCCACACCGCCGCGAAAACCGGCAAAAACCGGCAGTCCCACCGCGCCGAGCGCCATATAAAGCGCAATGCACAGCGCTGCCAGCTTTCCGCCCAACAGCGCCGCCGCAACATAAACGGCAAAGGTCTGCATGGTAAAGGGCACGACCGTCGGCACGGAAATCCAGGAGCAGACGGCGATCAATGCCGCGAAAAGCGCAACATAGGCGGTTTTGATGGCGGAAAATTTTGCTTTGGCCGGCTGTTCTGTCACTTTAAAAACGCTCCTTTGAAACACGAAAAACGGTGTTTGAAATTTCTCTTTTAATTTTATTTATGCGGTTTCGTCAGCCTAACCATAGCGCACGAATCCGAACTCGCCTAAGCGCGAAAATATGAAAATACAAAAATTCTCCGGCCGGAAAGTACCGCCTTTGAAACCGCCGCTAATTTTCGGGCGGTTCGTCCTTTTGGTGCGCCCGATTTTTCTTGCCGGTGCGCAAAAACTGTTCAAAAGCGGCACAAACGGCAGAAACTCAAAAATAGCCGCCGGCCGGAGAAAACGCCGCCCGATTTTGCGGCAGAGCTTTCAGGCAGGGAAGCAGGCCGGAAGGCCTGCTTTAAAATGAGGAACTTTGTCCGAAGGCTTAAAAAGAGCCGATAAAAGTTTTCGAGAGGGTACTTCAAATATCGACCGAGGAACATTATAGCAGTTAAAACGCAAATTGTCAACCGTTAATTTAAAATAAAGGTGACAAATAAAAGAAAATGGAAGCGCCTTTCAAAGAAAAGGCGAAAGCAGCCGTTTTTTTAAAAGGCGCTTTAAAAGAATCCGGCGCAAAGCCTTGTTACAGCGAGGCTTTGTCCAACATTCTGTTTTAAAAGCCGTTCGGTTTCGTCGAGCAGTTCAATGATCTTTAAATAATCCGCTTTGGAAAGGGTGTTGCCCGACTGCGGCTTTCCAACCGAGAGCCAGCGAAGCTGAAGCGCCGCGCGTGAGCGCAGCAGATGCAGCAGTGCGTTCAGTCCGGCGGGATCCCGTTCGTATTTTGCAAAGGTTTTTAAGCATTCGTAGCCGCGCCGACCGGCAATAAAACCGAACAGGAGGTCGGCGTCCAGGCTGATCTCACTCATCGCGCCGTCGCCGAGATACAAAAGCGCGCGGCCGATGTTTTGGTCGGCCGATAAAAGTGCCGTGTAAAGCTGTTGCTCCGGAATGTCCGGCAGGCGCTCTTTTAAAACGGTCAATGCCTCGTCCTCGGTGGGGGCGTGGAGGGTCAATACCGTGCAGCGCGACAAAACGGTGTCCAAAAATCCAACCTCGGAGTCGGCCAATAAAATAAAAACAATGAAGCCGGGCGGTTCCTCCAATATTTTTAAAAAGGCGTTTTGCGCCTCGCGGTTCATGCAATCGGCGTTTTCAATCAAAAAAACCCGATAGGCCGCGCGGTCGGGTCGGTAAGCCACCGAGCTGCGAAGATTTCGGATTGTATCCACGGGAATAATGCCGTTGCCGTTTTTGGAAATAACGGAAAAATCGGGGTGACTTCCTGCTTCAAAAAGGGCGGCACCGCGCACTCTTTGCGTTTCATCTTCCGCAGTGTCGCAAAGAATGGCTTTGGAAAGGGCGCGGCCTACGGTGTGCTTGCCGAGTCCCTCTTCGCCTTTTAAAAGAATTGCGTGCGGAATATGGCTGCCCGTAAGCAGCCGATAAAGGATCTCTTTTAGTTCCCGATTGCCGGCAAAGTTTTCAAGCATTTTTGTGTCGCCCCCTTTTTTGTCGTTTCTTCCGTGTAAAGCCCAAAACGGCCGATTCGCGGCTCTTTTGTATTTTTTCAGTGGTTTTTCGGCAGCTTCAAGAAATTTTCAGATGCCGAAAAACCAGGATTAAAACCCGATAAAGCCAACCTTTTTCATGACTTTGCGAAGGGTTCTTCTTGCAAGGTGCTCGGCCATTTCGTCGCCGGCGCGGTAAAGGCGCTCTAACTCTCCCTTGTCGGAAATAAAGCGCTCGTAATTTTCGCGAATGGGGCGCAGCTCCTCTGCCACCGCCTCGCCGACGGCCGCTTTAAAGTCGCCGTAACCGCGGCCTTCAAATTCTTTTTTTACCTCGTCGGCGGTTTTGCCGGTGATGGTGCCGTAAATACCGATGAGGTTGTTGATGCCGTAGCGGCCCTCGCCAACCTCCACGGTGGACTGTGAATCGGTCACGGCGCGCTTCATTTTGCGCATGATTTCCTCCGGCTTATCCAAAATGCCGATATAGGCGTTGGGATTTTCGTCCGACTTGGACATTTTTTTCTGCGGATCTTGTAAGGACATCACTCTGGCGCCGACCTTTGGGATATAGGCCTCCGGCATTTTAAAAACGTCGCCGTAAATGCCGTTGAACCGCGCGGCAATATCACGGGTGATCTCAACATGCTGTTTTTGATCCTCGCCCACCGGTACATAGTCGGGGTTGTAAAGCAGAATATCCGCCGCCATTAAGTCGGGGTAGGAAAACAGACCGACGTTCACGTTTTCGGGGCGTTTTTTGGATTTGTCCTTAAACTGCGTCATGCGCGACATTTCGCCGAACTGCGTATAGCAGCTTAAAACCCAGCTGAGCTGTGTATGCTCCGGCACGTGCGACTGAATGAAGATGATGGCTTTTTGAGGATCCAGACCAATGCTCAAAAGCAGTGCGTAGGTGCTTAAAATTCTGGCTCTGAATTCTTTGGGGTCCTGCCGCACCGTAATAGCGTGCAGGTCCGCAACGGCATAAATACACTCGAATTCGGGGTCTTTGCCCATGGCGGCAAAGTTTTTCAGCGCGCCGAGATAGTTGCCGAGGGTGAGCATGCCGCTGGGCTGAATACAGCTGAGAACGCGTTTTTTTGGCGTTTCGATAGAAGAATTATTGTTTTGACACATAAAAATACCGTCCTTTATGAAAAGATAAAAACTGAATAAGCTGTGTTTTTCCGCGCAAAATAACAAAAACTGAACACCTGCAAAAAGGCAGCGCACGAACGGGCGCGCTATTGGGATATATTCTTTGCCGGCAGGCCTTTTTGGCTGAGAACCTTTGATGATCTTTACCGGAAAAAGGCAAAGCGGCTTTTTGGTGCGCGCTGAGCGTTCGGGTTCTCACCGTTCGGTTTTTTGTGAATGATATCTTATTTTATCACAAGTCTTGGCTTTGAACAAGTACAGGAGGCAAAAAAATGAAGAAAAAATGCTGCAAAAAATGGGGTGCGCGCGGCGTGGCGCTCTTTTTTACCGCACTTTTCTTAACGATGTTTTTCGGCGCAGGCGGCGTGCTTTTGTGGCACAGCGAATGGTTTGGGGTGGCGCCGCTGGTACCGGCGGCAGAACCGGCAAGGCTGACCGAGCCGAAATACGAGGTGCTTTTTTGCGAGACCGATCACAACGTGTCCTATGTTCTGACGCTGGATTTTGAAACAAAATCGCACCGCGTGCGGCGGCTTTATTTTGATAACAGTATTTATAAAAAATCGGGGCTTTCCGGCATGAAAAAGGAAGCGCAAAAGCTCGGAACAAATTTTCATGCGGCGCTGGCCGTGACCGAAACCCAGTTGGCCGCGCTGATTGATTACAGCGGCGGTGTTCACTGCACGGTGGACGAAACGCTTTCTAAAATACTGGACGGCGTTTCGGTAGGCGAGCAAGAGCTTTGCGGCGTCGCGGCGATCAAGCTTTTTTCGTCGGAGCGGCAATATGAGCCGTTGTGCTTGCAGCTTGTGGAGGAGGTTTTTTTGAAGTGGTGCGGCATTCTGGACAACCGCCGCTGTTTTTTCAAGCTTTTGGAGCTTTCCGATAACGATTTATCCTACGCCGGTTATCTGCCGCTGCAAGGGGAGTTCAAGGCGATCAAGGAAGGCGCATAAATCGGCGGCATTTTTTAAAACGGCCGTGAAGAATGTTTCACAATGAAAGGCCACCTACAGTTTTCAGCTTCCGGAATTTTTTCCAAAAAGGCTTCGGTCGCGCTCGGTGCCGCGCTTTGGGCCCGGCGGTTTTTCGCCTCGGAAAAACCGCCGGGCCCTTGCCGGAACAATTCCGTTCCGGCGCCGCCTTCGGCGGCAAAGCGCGGCACCGAGCGCGACCGAAGTCTTTTTGAAAAAATCGAATATTGCGAAGTTCGGGAAATTTTCCATTTTAACAAAATCAACTTTTAAAAAGCAGTGCCGATCCTAGGTTTCGAGCGGGAGGTGCTCGGTTTTTCCTTTGTTCTCAAAGCGCGCCGCCGCAAAGATCCCTGATCCGCCAGTCGATTTTGCACCTTGCTAAGCTTTTGCACTTGCATTTTATGAAAAAGTGCGGTATACTTGTTTTCGTCGGCGAGATCAAAAGCTAAAACCGCGAGCGGTTTCAAGAAATTTTGCCGGCGAAATATTTACAGAGTAGACAGTCGAGCGTTAAGTGCCGACCGGACGGGGAGTTGCCGGTGGGACGAAAAGCAAAACACGAAAGCAAGGGTTTTTAAAATAAAGTGTTTTCTTGCGGTTCGGCGGTCGCATCCCGCTGTCATACTTATCGGAAGAAAATTGCACCCTCCCGATTCTTTTATGGCTCAGAGATGTTCTCGTAAAGAATTGGGAGGATTTTTTATGGACATTAAAAAAACATTCTTAAAAGGAAGGCTCACCCCGAAAAGCCTTTCACTGCTCGCGCTGATGGTGGCGCTCAACATCGTGCTGGGGCGGTTGCTTTCTATCAGCACCCCGATCACAAGAATTTCCTTTTCCTTTCTGCCCGTCGCGCTCGGCGCCATGATTTTGGGCCCTCTGGGCGGTGCTTTGGTGGGCGGCCTCGGCGACCTTTTGGGCGCGCTGATCTTTCCTACCGGACCGTATTTTCCGGGCTATACCTTCACGGCGGCACTCAGCGGCGCCGTGTTCGGCTTATTTTTGATCAGGACGCCCTACCGTTTTCGCTTTACGCTCATTCCGGTGGCGTTTAACCAGATCTTTTGCAGTCTATTGATGAATTCGCTGTGGATCTGTCTTTTGACGCCGCAAAAATCGTTCGGCGTGATCGTGCTTTCGCGCGCGGTTCAGTGCGTTTTAATGGCCGCTGTTCAATTGGTCACTTTGCATTTCACTGCGGTTGGTCTGCGCCGCGTAAAGGCCTTTTCGTTATAGACAAAAAAGCTGAAAACCGCAACGAAGGTTTAGTGCTTGTTTGGAGGATTTCGGCGAGATCATTTTAGAATTTATCGCGCTTTCGGGCTGACAGGGGCTTGGCACAGTTTGGTGCAATGCTTCCTGTCAGCCCGAATTTTTTGTTTTTAAAAGCGGCTTTGGCCGAAAATCGGCGTTTTTCGGCGGTAGCTCGGGCAGAACTTCTTCGCTGCCCGACACTTTTTTGAAAAAATCCGCCCCCTGATCGCGCGACACTGTCGCCTTTTTTAAAAGGCGACGGCGGCGACCGCGTTCCTGCGGTCGCCTGAGCGGGGCAACGCGGCGCTTTAAATCGCCGGCCGACAAAGTCGGCCGATCCCGAAAGGCCGAAATTTTTCGGCTTATCGGGTCGCATTGCCCCGCGTGCCGCGCGATCAGGGGGCGGATTTTTAAAAAAAAGCGTTCGGGCGTGCACTGCTTTCAATCGTTTTTTCGGCGAAACAAATTTTTTAGGAAAACCGGGTTTTCTTATCTTTTGTGCGTCGGGCGTTTTTGGGCTTTTTTCGGCGGCTGTTTCAAACGGCGAAAACCGCCAATAAAAGCTTTTCATTTGTAAAATATCGACTTTTAAAATGAAAACCTGCCAAAGTATATCGCTTTTTGCCATTTACTCTTTTGCCGATTTTGGGATAATAAGAAAAAAGGCTCTGATCGGTTATTTGTGCCGCGGCGAAAAAAGGCTTTTAAATAAACTTTCAAAAAGCGCAAAAGGAGGGTGATCCCGTGCAAAGCCGAAAGTTACGTTTGTTTGACCCAGCTCTTTGCACCTTGCAGGATGAAAGCGGCACCTTAAAGCTCTGGTCCTTGTCCTTCCCCATTTTCATGAATCTTGTTTTTAACCTGTTGCTCGGCACGGTGAACACCGTTGCACTGACCTACGTTTCGCCCTCCGCTGTAACGGCAGTAAATGTATCCAATACCGTCATCGGCATTCCCACCGTGCTTTTAAACATGATCGTAAACGGTATGCTGGTGCTGTTAAGTCTGGCGCTCGGCGGCGGTCTTGGATGAAATGCTCCGCAGCACGGCTTACAGGATCCGTTTTCAAAAAGGTCGGTTCCAAAAAATCCTCAAATCAAAAGGCGCTTGATTTCGGTATTTTGTCGGCTGTTTGTCGGGCCGATCTTTATTTAAAGCGTTGAAAAACCCGAAGAAATTTTTACAATAAAGATCAACGGTGCTTATATTCGCTCGGCGTCATGCCGGTGAGCCGCTTAAAGGCCTTTGAAAAATGATAAATGTCGCCAAATCCGGTTTTTTGTGCCACTTCCGACACCGTGGCGCTTTGGGTGTAAAGCAGGAGCTTTGCCTGCTCAATGCGCGCATTTTGCAAATAAGCATAAATGGTTTTTCCGGTTACTGCCTTAAAGCGGCGGTTCATGTGATCAAAGCTGTATCCAAAAATTTTTTCCAATTCCTTGCCGCATAGCTTTGTCTCCAGGTGATGATTGAGATATTCGCCGATGAGCCTTGCCGTTTTTTCGCTGAAACAGCCTTTTTCACTTTGGCAGTTTGCCTCGCTTTGACAACGGTGGAGCAACAGCATGATTTCGGCCGCCTTTAAATTGCTCGAAAAGGTGTAAAAATTATCCTTTGGGGTAAATCGGCTCAGATCGGCGCTTTTAAAGCACCGCACAATTCTTTTTTCGTAAGCCGTGCCGCCGATATGAAAATGCTTCGGCACAAAAAGCGGCGGTTCGGCCGTTTGCTCGGGCTTTTTGGTGTGATCGCTTCTTAAATAATAGTTTTGTGTTGCTTTGTAGTATTCCGCGGCCTCGCCGGCGCTCATTTTCACCGTTTGGAGGTCTTCAAAAAAGTGCAGGAAATAGTATTTGCAGTCCTCGGTTTTTAAAGGCTTTTGAAATTCTCCAATGCTGAAAATATGTACGTCGCCCGGCGTCATCACAACCTCTTCACCGCCGCTTTGCAGGGAAAGCCGCCCCTCAATGAGATAATATACAATGGTTTCCTCCACGGTTCTGGTAACGTGCGGCCCACCGATTAAGGTTGCAAGCGAGGTGTTGCGCACGTGGGGAAGATTTTCCTTTGGAAAACGGTAGTAGATCATTTTTTGGTACTCGCTCCTTTTTTAAAATTTGCGGCGGCGCTTTTCTTTAGGCAAACAGGCGTGACGGGATCGGCGCTCTTTTGTCTAAATTGCACCCGTTTGGAATTTGATCGTCTTTTATCGGGCGTTTGCATTTTGCCAATTGTAGCACAGCACGCGCGGCTTTACAAGCTGTTAATTTGCAAATTGGCGATACATTTAAGCGTTAAATTGGCGTAAATCTAAAAATATTTGCAAAAAACCGTTCAAAACGCGGACCTCTTGAGAGGATTTGGAACCATAGAAACAATTTTTAAAAATAAAATAGAGGAGGAATGCTTATGCGTACCGAGATAAAACTCAACGAAGACTGGCTGTTTCACAAAGGGGAGATTGAAAATCCATTGTCGAAAGATAAAGGCTTTGTGTATTCTCAGGCCAAGACCGAGCGCAAAAAATCCGGTCCTGCCGCCTACGGTCTGCCCGATTTTGAGGACGCCTACCGCGCCATGCCGGGCGATATGGTTTATAAAAATGACTGGCGTAAAGTGTCGCTGCCGCACGATTATATCATTGAAAGCGACAATCAGGAGGACGAAAATCAGGCGCTGGGGTATTTTCACTATGAAAACGCCTGGTATCGCAAGCACTTTTCTTTGCCGGACGGTACAGAAAAGGACCGCCGCGTTTTGCTCCGGTTTGAGGGCGTAACGGGGCAAAGTACGGTGTATTTAAACGGCTGTCTGATCGGACGGAATTTTTCAAGCTACAATACTTTTGAGCTTGACGTCAGCGACTATGTCTGGTACGACCGCGAAAATGTGCTGGCGGTTTATGTGAATGTGACCGATCAGTTTGAGGGTTGGTGGTATGGCGGCGGCGGAATTTACAGAGATGTTTATTTAACCGTGACCGACACTGTAGCCATTGATCTTTACGGCGTTTACGCGCCTTATGAGAAGATCAACGACCGCGATTTTCAGGTGAATTTCAAAACCGAATGTGTAAACGCGGGTTTCAGGTCCGAAACCGTTACTTTAAAAAGTCAGGTGATCGCGCCGGATGGCACGGTGGCGGCCGAGGCCACGGCAAAAGGTGAAATTCCGGCAAGGGGAAAAGCCACCGTAAATTATTCCGCTGTGGTGAAAGCGCCGCTTTTGTGGGACTGCGACAACCCGAATCTTTACACGATAAAAACAGCGCTTTCAGGCTCCGACGGCAGTACCGACTGCAATACGACCCGAATCGGCTTTCGGACCGTGGAGATCACCGCCGAAAAAGGAATGCTGCTCAACGGAAAAGAGGTGTTCATCAACGGTGTTTGCTGTCATCAGGATTTCGGGCTTACAGGCCTTGCTGTGCCGGAGAATATTGCGCGGTATAAGATTTCACTTTTAAAAGAAATGGGTGCAAACGGCTACAGAACCAGTCACTATGAGCAAACGGCTGCTTACATGGACGCGCTCGACGAAATGGGCTTTTTGGTTATGGACGAAATGCGCTGGTTTGAAAATACCGAGGAAAGCCGTAAACAATTAAGCGCGCTTGTAAAACGCGACCGCAACCGCCCCTCGGTCATTCTGTGGTCCACCGGCAACGAAGAACCTTATTTTTTAAGCGACGCCGGGCGGCGGATCCACCGTTCGCTGTCGGCCGAGATCGAAAAGCTGGACGACACTCGTTTTATCACTGCCGCCGAAGACCGAAAACCGCAGTTTTCCACTATTTATGAGGACTGCGACGTGATCGGCATTAATTATAATTTAAACCTTTACGATGAGGTTCACAAAGCTTACCCGAAAAAGCCGGTGTTTTCTTCGGAATGCTGTGCGACCGGCACCACAAGGGATTGGAATTTCCCCGATTTTGCCGACGGCGGACGACTGAGGGAATACGACAAGGATGCGAGCGAATGGTTTTTAGGACGCGAAAAGACCTACCGCTTTTTGCGCTCAACGCCTTATGTATTCGGCTGCTATCAGTGGATTGGTGTGGAGCATCGCGGCGAGGCGACCTGGCCGCGCGTTTGCTCGGCTTCGGGTGCAATCGACCTCTATTTGCAGAAAAAAGGCGTGTTTTATCAAAATCTTTCGCACTGGTCGGAAAAGCCAATGGCGCACCTTGTGCCGCACTGGAATTTTGAGGGCTTAGAGGGTCAGCCCCTGCCGGTGACGGTTTACACCAACTGCGATCAGCTGGAGCTTTTCTTAAACGGTGTATCGCTTGGAAAAAAACAGATTGAAAAATACGGCCGCGGCGAGTGGCAGGTAGCCTATCAGCCGGGAACGCTGAAAGTAGTGGGTTATAAAAACGGAAAAGCAGTAGCAGAGGACGAGCGGGTAACTACCGGGAAGCCCCAAAAGCTGCGGTTCACAAAAACAGCGCCGTTTTGCTTCAACGGCGAGGATCTCGCGCTTTTCACCCTTGAAGCGGTGGATGAAAACGGACGCGCGGTGCCAAACGCGGCGGAGTTTGTGCGGTTTTCGGTGTCCGCACCTGCAAAGATCGTGGGCACCGGCTCCGATAATACCGACCACGTTCGCGTGAGCTGCCCCAATCGGCAGATGTATATGGGCAAAATTGCGGTTTGTGTAAAGCCGCAAAAGGACACGGCGTTTACCCTGACGGCCGAAAGCGCAAACTGCGGCTACGCGAGTATTACCCTGCGCCCGGACAACAAGAACTGAAAAAAAGGCGCTTAGGTGCGGCGCTCGTCAGCTTATTACGCAGAGTCTGGGTGCCAAATGCGGCACGAAAAGCGCCGGAGCGGTTTCGAAAAAAACAGAAGAATTTTTCAAAAGCCGTTGTTTGAAATTCTTTTACTGCTCATTGGACAGCGCTACATAAATAAAGGAATAAAGAAAAAGGTGCAACCGCAAAAAGTGCAAAACTGCGGTGGCACCCTTTCTTTTATAAAGCAGAGGATTTTTGTTCGGCGGTTCGCGTGCTTTGAAACTTGAACTGATGATAGGGCGCGCGGCACTGTCGCTTTTTTAAAAAAGGCGACAACGGCGGCCGCGTTCCTGCGGTCGCCTGAGCGGGGCAACGCGGCGCTTTAAATCTCCGGCCGATAAAGTCGACCAAGCCGCCCCAAAACCGGAATTTCCGGTTTTGGGGCGGACGCACTGCTCCGCGTGCCGCGCGCGGGTGCCCTCCCTTTTTTCGGCAAAGCTTTTAAAGGCGACTGCCGAAAGTATCGCTTGACGCGCGGAAAATACGGCCACGAAAAAATGGGGCTTTCATTATAACCGTTCGGTCCGCGCTTGCGGACGGCGACTGCCAAACACCGGCAAGGGAAGAACCGAGCGGCCCCCGACCGTGAGCAAACCGGAAGCTTTCCCCTGCGCGCCGCCGCCTTCGGCGGCAGCCAAAACGCCTACGGCGTTTTGGCTAAAATCGGCGTTTCCCGCATGGGAAACGCCGATTAGCGCGCAGGGGGAAGCTTCCGGTTTGCTCGCAGTCGGGGGTCAAAGCGATTTCTTCACCGGCCAAAAATGAGCGTGGCTAACAAAAAATCGGACGGTTTGTTGACATAAAAAGGAGACAATTCGCATAGAGATACAACATTATCGACATACCGGCTTGACAAAATTTCAGTACAGTTGTATAATTGTATACATAAATACAATAGACAAAATTTCGAAAATCAAATACCCTCGGCCGCGCGCCGAAAAGGAGGCAGAAGATGCTCGAAGTATCGAACAAAACCAATTTATTGGAGCAGAAAAGCTATAAGTATTCGCTTCAGGACGTTAAAGAACCCAATTTATATCGGGATATATACAGCTATGAGGGCGTGCCGAAGGTGGCCTTTAACCACCGCCGCGTACCTATGGGCATGCCAAAGGAGATCTGGATTACCGATACCTCCCTGCGCGACGGACAGCAGTCCAGAGAACCGTACACGGTTGAGGAGGTCGTGGAACTTTACAAGCTGATGTCGCGGCTCGGCGGCCCATTCGGCATCATTCGCCAGACCGAGTTTTTTGTATACAGCGAAAAGGATCGCAAGGCCATTGAAAAATGTCAGGAGCTGGGGCTGAAATTTCCGGAGATCACCACCTGGATTCGCGCAAGCAAGGAAGATTTCCGTCTGGTGCGCGATCTCGGTATCCGTGAAACCGGTATTTTGGTGTCCTGCAGCGATTATCATATTTTTAAAAAGCTCAAAATGTCGCGCAAAGAAGCCATGGAGCATTATCTTGCCGCCGTGGCCGAGGCTTTTGAAGCCGGCGTGATGCCGCGCTGCCATTTGGAGGATATTACCCGCGCCGATTTTTACGGTTTTGTGGTTCCTTTTGTAAACGAACTGATGAAGATGTCCAAGGACGCCGGAATTCCTGTGAAGATTCGTGCGTGCGACACCATGGGTTACGGCGTACCGTACCCGGAGGTGGCCCTGCCGCGCAGCGTGCCGGGCATTATTTACGGATTGCAGCACTATTCCGACGTGCCGAACGAAATGCTGGAATGGCACGGACACAACGATTTTTATAAGGCGGTTGCCAACGCCTCCACCGCGTGGTTGTACGGCGCTTCGGCCGTGAACTGCTCACTGCTCGGCATCGGTGAGCGCACCGGCAATGTTCCGCTGGAGGCCATGGTGTTTGAATACGCCTCCCTGCGCGGCTCGTTGGACGGCATGGATCCCACCGTGATCACCGAGATCGCGGAATTCTATCGCAAGAAGATCGGTTACAAAATTCCGGAAATGACGCCGTTTGTGGGCAAAAACTTCAATGTGACCCGCGCCGGCATTCACGCTGACGGTCTTTTAAAGGATGAAGAAATTTATAATATTTTTGATACGAAAAAGCTTTTGAACCGCCCGATCTCGGTGTTGCTCGGTCAGAATTCCGGTCTTGCCGGCATTGCTTACTGGATCAACGATAACTATGACCTTTCGGGCGACGAAGCCGTTGGTAAGCGCGACGAGCTGGTATTAAAGCTCAAAGACTGGATTGACGCGCAGTACGCCGACGGACGGCAGACTTCGCTTTCCACCGCAGAACTGGAAGAACAGATCGAGCGGCTGTCAAACGGCCGACTTTCAAGACTTTAAGGAGGGGAATTCATGGATCCAAGACATAAAAGCGTATCTTTGGCGGATCAGATTTTTGAAAAACTGGAGCAGGATATTTTAAGCGGTAAATATTCGCGCGGCGACGTTTTGACCGAATCGAAACTCAGCGACGCTTTGGGCGTGAGCCGCACCCCCATTCGCGAAGCACTGCGCCGCCTTTCCATGGAACATATTATTGAGGACAGCGCGCGCGGCTCGGTGGTTATCGGTATCACCAAAGAGGACGTCAAGGACATTTTCAAAATTCGCCTGCCTTTAGAGGGCGTGGTGGCAGCCGAAACCGCGTCGAGAATTACCGACGAGCAGTTAGCGGAGCTGAAAGAGGCCTTAGAGCTGCAGGAATTTTATATCAGCCGCGACAATACTGACAATATTCGTTTAATGGACAGCCGTTTTCATGAGCTGATCTACACCTTCTGCGGCAGCACCGTGTTTTACGACACCTTAATTCCGCTGCATCGCAAAATTCAGAAATACCGCCGTGCGTCTCTTGCGGATCACACGCGCGCGGAGGTTTCTCTAAAAGAACACAAAGCCATTTTCGACGCGATTGCCGCCCACGATCCAAGAGCCGCCGAGGCGGCCGCGGCCGAACACGTGAGAAACGCAAGAGCAAGGATTTTAAACGGGGGAGAGGAATAAAAATGGGATTGACCATTGCACAGAAAATCATCAAAGCGCACTTAGTAAGCGGCGAAATGAAGACGGGCGAGGAAATCGCGCTTAAAATCGACCAGACCTTAACGCAGGACGCAACCGGAACCATGGCGTACTTGGAATTTGAAACCATGGGCATTGACCGTGTAAAGACCGAGCGATCGGTGGCTTATATCGATCACAATACCTTGCAATCCGGCTTTGAAAACGCCGACGATCACCGCTTTATTCAGTCCATTGCCAAAAAGCACGGCATTTATTTTTCGCGTCCCGGCAACGGCATTTGTCACCAGGTACATCTTGAGCGGTTCGGCATTCCCGGCAAGACCCTCATCGGCTCCGACAGCCACACGCCCACCGGCGGCGGTATCGGCATGCTTGCCATGGGTGCCGGCGGTCTGGACGTTGCGGTTGCCATGGGCGGCGGCGCTTACTATATCACCATGCCGAAAATGTATAAAGTGAACCTCACGGGTCGTCTGCGCGATTTTGTTACAGCCAAAGACGTAAGCCTTGAAATATTGCGTATTCTTTCGGTCAAAGGCGGCGTAGGCGCCATAATTGAATGGGGCGGCGAGGGCATAAAAACGCTGTCCGTTCCCGAACGCGCCACCATCACCAACATGGGGACCGAGCTTGGCGCCACCACTTCAATCTTTCCGTCGGACGAGATCACGCTCAATTTTCTGAAAAAGCAGGGCAGAGAAAAGGATTTTGTGCCGCTTTCAAGCGATCCCGACGCCGTTTACGACCGCGTGATCGACATTGATCTTTCCACCCTGGAGCCCATGATCGCCTGTCCGCACAGTCCGGATAACGTGGTAAAGGTTTCGTCCTTAAAGGGTACCAAGGTCAATCAGGTCTGTATTGGTTCCTGCACGAATTCCTCCTTGCAGGATATGTTAAAGGTCGCCGCCATGCTGCGCGGCAAGACGATCTCGCCCGATGTCAGTCTTTCGGTTTCTCCCGGTTCAAGACAGGTGCTTTCCATGCTTTCGGAATGCGGCGCTCTAACCGATATTCTTTTAAGCGGCGCGCGTCTGCTCGAATGCGCCTGCGGCCCTTGCATCGGCATGGGCTTTTCTCCGAATTCCGCCGGTGTGAGCCTTAGAACCTTCAACCGCAATTTCTTAGGTCGCAGCGGTACAAAGGACGCGCAGGTTTATTTGGTATCTCCCGAAACGGCGGTTGCCGCCGCATTAACGGGCGAGATCACCGATCCCACCACCCTTGGCAAAATGCCGGAGTACAGCCTGCCGGAGCACTTTTTGGTGGACGACAGCGCCGTGCTGCCGCCGGCTTCGCCCGAGGAGGCAAAATCGGTTGAAATCTTACGCGGCCCGAACATTAAGGAATTCCCGAAAGCCGTTCCTCAAAAAGACGAGCTTTCTGCCGAACTGGTGCTGAAAGTGGGCGACAATATCACCACCGACCACATTATGCCGGCAGGCGCAAAAATTCTCCCCTATCGCTCCAATATTCCGTATTTGTCAAACTTCTGCTTCTCTGTTTGCGACGAAACCTTCCCCGAGCGTGCCAAAGCTTTGGGTCAGAGCATCATTGTGGGCGGCACGAACTACGGACAGGGTTCCTCGCGTGAGCACGCGGCACTGGTGCCGATGTATCTCGGCGTGCGCGCGGTCATCACCAAAAGCTTTGCGAGAATTCACATTGCAAACCTTATCAACGCCGGTATTATGCCGCTGACCTTTAAAAATCCCGAGGATTACGACCGTCTGACCGCCGGTGACAAGCTGGCGCTTTCCGATATATACGAAGGCATGGATCGCGGCGAAATGACGCTCAAAGATCTTACCACCGGCGAGGAAATTCCGCTTTGCTGTGATTTCAGCGAGCGTCAGAAAAGCATTTTAAAGGCCGGCAGCCTTTTGCAGTATACAAAGGAGATGGGCAACGAATGAACGAGTATATTGAAGCGGCGGTCGCGCAGTTCCGCATGCTTTTGAGCGAACAGCTGGAACGCGAAAACCGCATGGAGCAGGGCGAGCCTTCAAAGGATTTTCAAAAAATGGATAAAATCGTCATCGGCATTGCCGCCGGTGACGGGATCGGCCCCATCATCACCGAGGAAACCGTTGCCGTTTTAGAGCATCTTTTAAAAGACGAAATCAAAAAAGGCCGCATAGAGCTTCGGCGCATTGAGGGTCTGACCATTGAAAACCGACTGGCAAAGGGACAGGCCGTGCCGGGCGACACCCTCGCGGCGATCAAGGCGTGCGACGTACTGCTCAAAGGCCCCACCACCACGCCCAAAGGCGGCACCATGGAGAGTGCCAATGTCACCTTACGCCGCGAGCTGGATCTTTATGCCAATGTGCGGCCGGTCACCATTCCCGAAGCGGGCATTGACTGGATCTTCTACCGTGAAAACACCGAGGGCGAATACGTGCTCGGCAGCCGCGGTGTGGAAATTCCAAATAAGCTTTGCATGGATTTTAAGGTGACCACCAAAGCAGGTACGCAAAGAATTTGCCGCGCGGCCTTTGATTACGCCGAAAGAAACGGGAAAACCGAGGTAGCCATTGTGACCAAGGCCAACATTATGAAAAAGACCGACGGCAGTTTTTCTGCCATCGCGCACGAGGTGGCGGCGGATTATCCCGACATTCACGCTGAGGACTGGTACATTGATATTATGACGGCCAACCTTGTGAATCCGGCCATTCGTTCAAAATTTCAGGTGTTTGTGCTGCCGAATCTTTACGGTGATATTATCACCGATGAAGCCGCGCAGCTGCAAGGTGGCGTCGGTACGGCCGGCAGTGCCAATATCGGCGACCGCTACGCCATGTTTGAAGCCATTCACGGCACCGCGCCGAGAATGCTGGAGGAGGGGCTCGGCGACTATGCCAATCCGCAAAGCTTAATGCGTGCGGCCGAAATGATGCTGCGGCATATTTCGCTGACCGACGAGGCCGATCGGCTGAAAAAAGCGCTGGATATCTGCACCGAAACCGAAAAACGCGTGGTGATCACCGGCGACCGTGACGGTGCAACCGGCAAGGAATTTACAAGCTATTTGTTGGAAAAGCTCTAATAGGCGACGGTTGCTTTTTGCAATAAAAACCATTGAAGACCCTCAAAGCGTGAGAAAAACGGCGCTTTGGGGGCTTTTTTTAAGCCGATTTTCAGCGTGGAATTTTTTGCGGTTCGGGCGGCATTTTGTGACAGCTTAAAAGCCCTGTGAATACCGGCAGCGCCCTTTCGCGCGTTGTCGCCGAAGGCGACACGGGTCGAACCGAAACGGTTCGCCCCGCACGGCGTTTTTAAAAAACGCCAAACGCGCGAAAGGGCGCTGTCGGTATTCGCAGATTTTAAAAAAAGAAGTGGCAAGCCGAACGGACAGACTGACAAAACCTGTTTTGGTATTTCGCTGCTTTTGTGCTTTGGCAGGAAAGAAAAAGACGGAGCAAAGCACCTTAGCCGCAGGGAAGCCGGAAGCTCCCCCTGCGCGCCGCCGCCTTCGGCGGATGCCCCGAACCGCCCGTCGGGCGTTTCGGGGACGCCCGTGCGGTGTTTTCCCTTTTTTGGAAAAACACCGCACGGCGCGAGGGGGATAATCTTCCGCCTTTCGGCGGCTTCAAGAAAGTGCGGCCGCACCGAAACCCGAACGAAAAATTTGCGCTTTCGTTCGGGAATTTTAAAGTCTGTTCATTGATTTTAACAAAAATTTATGATACAATGAACAGCGGAAACCACCGATTAAAAAAAGCAACGACCGCCGCGTGCGGCCGATTCTTAATTTTCATTGTTTGCCAAGGCTGACGAGAGCCAGCCGAAAGACGGGCACACACCATAAAAGAGGTTTTTAAAGAATGCAAAAGCTTTTTGCACTTTTTTGGCAGCTTGTAAAATTCGGCTTTGTGGGCGGCATTTGTTTTTTGTTCGACTATGGCCTTTTGGCGCTGTTTCGCGAGGTCTTTCAAATGCCGGTTCTGCTTGCGTCGGGCTTGTCCTTTACACTTTCCACCGTGCTGAACTATTTTTTAAGCATGCGTTATGTGTTTCAAAGCCGCGGCGGCAGTAAGTGGCTCGAATTTCTGCTTTTTGCCGCACTGAGTGCAGGCGGATTAGGTATCAACCAATTGATTATGTGGCTCGGCACCGGGGTACTGTCGTTTCACTATCTGTTGGTTAAATTGGGCGCCACGGCCGTGGTGCTCGTCTATAATTTTCTCACACGGAAGGGGCTTTTGGAAAAGCACGATCCGGAATAAAAGGAGGCTGATTTTTTGGCAACCCTTACCGAAAGGGCAATTATCGGCGCCATGCTGGAGCTTTTGGAACAGCGGCGACTGGATAAGATCACCGTAAAGGATATTGCCGACACGTGCGGGATTAACCGCAACACCTTTTACTATCATTTTGAGGACACCCGCGCGGTGGTAAAAACCATTTTACGCAACGAAACCGAGCGGATCTTTTCGGAATACACCGAGCCGGATTCCTGGCAGGACGGCTTTATTGCGGCGGCGCAGTTTGCGCTTTCCAATAAAAAGATCATTCTGCACCTTTATCATTCCAACTGCCGCGACGAGCTGGAGCAGTATTTAAAGGATATTGCAAAAGAGGTGATGGTGCGGTTTGTAAAAAAAGCCACCGAGGGACACTTGGTATCTTCCGATGACTGCGAACTGGTTTGCAATTTTTATACCTGCGGCCTGTGCGGCATCACTATGGATTGGATCGAGTGCGGCATGACCGAGGATCCGAAAACCACCATTCAAAAGCTCGGCGAGCTTTTGGAAGGCAACATTCTGGCGGCTTTGACCAAGGAGCCGAAAGGAATTTCTGAGATCATAAGATAGGCAAAACATACTTTGTCGGTCGGCTTTACTTTTTTGAATTTTTGCCAATCCCATAAAATTTGGGCATTTTTTGCGGTCTGCCCAAAAATCAGACACATTGAAAGCAGTGTACAAATTTTGTACACTGCTTTTGTTTTACCTATTCCAATTTCCCCTTGCGGTGACTAAAATAGTAGCAGAAATCATAAATGGGGTGATTGAATGATTAAAATGGCAAAGGGGATCGTAAAGCACCGCGTGCTGATCCTCATCCTCAGCATTTTGCTGTTGATACCGTCGGTTTTCGGTATACTTACCACCCGTATCAACTACGATATGCTGACCTACCTTCCGAAAGACCTTGAAACCATCAAGGGTCAGGACATTTTGCTGGAGGATTTCGGCAAAGGTGCCTTTTCTTTTGTGGTTGTGGAGGGTATGGACGACAAGGACGTTTCCGCTCTGCGCGGAAAAATTGAAAAGGTCGATCATGTGGAGACCGCGCTTTGGTACGACAGCCTTGCGGATCTTTCCATACCGAAGGAGATTTTGCCCGACAAGATCTATGACGCCTTCAATTCCGGTGACTCCACAGTGATCGCGGTATTCTTTGATACCTCTACTTCGGCCGATGAAACCATGCAGGCGATCAAGGATATCCGTTCGATCTCCGGCAAGCAGTGCTTTGTTTCCGGTATGTCCGCACTGGTTACCGACTTAAAAGACCTTTGCGAAAAGGAAGAACCGATCTATGTAGCGTTGGCTGTGCTTTGCGCTACAGTCACCATGATGGTCTTCATGGACAATTGGATCATTCCGTTCCTATTCTTAATTAACATCGGCATTGCAATTGTCATCAACCTCGGCAGTAACGTGCTCATGGGCGAAATTTCCTATGTCACAAAAGCGCTGGCGGCGGTGTTGCAGCTGGCGGTTACCATGGACTACTCCATTTTCCTGTGGCACAGCTACGGAGAGCAAAAGGAGCGGTATTCCGGCGATAAAAAGCGCGCCATGGCGCACGCCATTAAAGCGACGTTCTCCTCTGTTATCGGCAGCTCTATTACCACGGTTGCAGGCTTCGTGGCGCTCTGCTTCATGAGTTTTACACTGGGCGTGGACCTCGGTATCGTTATGGCAAAGGGCGTTGTGCTGGGCGTTATTTCCTGCGTCACGGTTCTGCCGTCCCTGATTTTGGTTTGCGACAAGCTGCTCGAAAAGACCATGCACCGTCCGCTGGTGCCGCAGATGAAAAAGACCTCCGCTTTCATTGTAAAGCACGCCTGGGTGTTCTTGGTCATCTTTGCGGTGGCGGTTGTGCCGGCTTACCTCGGATATGCCAAAACCAACGATACGCTTTATTATGATATGGCAAACACACTACCGAAAGATATGCAGTTTATGATTGCCAACACAAAGCTGAAAGAAAAATTCGATGTTTCCACCACCCACATGGTGCTTTATGACAAGGATCTTTCTCAAAAGGATACCAAAGCCATGATGAACAGCATCGACAAGGTGGACGGCGTTCATTACACGTTGGGTCTGCAATCGGTTGTGGGCACGCTGGTGCCGAAAGAGATCATTCCGGATTCTATTCGTGAAATTCTGGAAAGCGACCGTTACGGTTTAATGCTTATTAATTCCGAATACGGCGTTGCCAGCGACGAGGCCAACGCGCAGATTGACAAGATCAACACGATCATTAAAGGCTACGATAAAAATGCCATGCTGATCGGCGAGGGTCCCTGCACCAAGGATATGATTGAAATTACCGACAAGGATTTCAAGATTGTGGATACCATTTCCATTGTGGCAATTTTCATTATCATTCTTTTGGTGTTAAAGAGTATCTCCATTCCGGTGATTTTGGTGGCGCTTATCGAGGTGGCAATCTTCATCAACCTCGGTATTCCGGCCTATCTCGGCCAGTCGCTGCCGTTTATCGCGCCAATTTGTATCAGCACCATTCAGCTGGGTGCTACGGTGGACTACGCGATTTTGATGACCACCCGTTATAAACGCGAGCGCTCTTTGGGTGCTTGCAAGCAGGAGGCCGTGACCACCGCGCTGAGAACCTCTATGCCCTCCATTATCGTGAGTGCACTGGGCTTCTTCGCCGCAACCTTCGGCGTAGCCGTTTATTCGGATATTGATATTATCAGCTCGCTGTGCGGTCTGCTCGCACGCGGCGCTATTGTAAGTATGTTCAGCGTAATATTGGTGTTACCGGCCATGTTTATGCTGCTGGATAAAGTAATTATTAAAACAAGTATGGGGTTCAAGGTAAATACGAATAAAGGAGAATGAGCTATTATGAAACGCTTTCTAAATCTTAAAAATCAATCAAGACGCGTAATTTCCCTTTCGCTTTCCGCGCTGTTTTTAGCTTCCACTTTGGGCGTTTGCGCGGTGGGCAACGGAACTGCCGACAAGGCCGCCGCGGACAAAGCCGACAGATCGGCCACGGTTTCCTCCAAAGATACCGACGATAAGGCTTTGAGCGTAAGCAAGGACGAAACGGTTTACGTCATCGCTTCGGCCGACGGTACGGCGCAGAAAATCATTGTGAGCGACTGGCTCAAAAATGCAGGAACCAAAGGAGAGGTTACCGATAAAAGCAACCTTCAAAACATTGAAAATGTAAACGGCGACGAAGGCTACACCATGAACGGCAAGGACATGAAGGTCTGGACGACCGACGGCGCGGATATTTGCTATCAGGGCACGTCAAGCGAACCGCTGCCCGTAACCCTCGGTGTGGAGTATTATCTCGACGGCAAAAAAGTTTCGGCCGACGAAATTCGCGGCAAGTCCGGCGATGTAAAGCTGCGCTTCAATTATACAAATACGTTGTATGAGAACGTGGAGATCGGCGGCAGAAATGAGAAAATTTATGTGCCGTTTTTAATGCTCACCGGTCTGATTTTGGACAACGACCATTTCAGCGAGGTGGAAGTGACCAACGGCAAGCTGATCAACGACGGCAACCACACCGTTGTAATGGGTCTGGCGCTTCCGGGACTTCGCGAAGATCTGAATCTTGACAGCGACAAGCTGGATATTCCCGATTATGTAGAGATCAGCGCCAAAGCCGATAAATTCACCCTTGCCACCACCATGACGCTGGCAAGCAACGAGCTTTTTAACTCGGTGAACTTCGACGACGTGAGCGACCTTGACGATTTGAAGGATTCCATGAGCGAGCTTACCGACGCCATGACCAAATTAATGGACGGCTCCTCGGCGCTTTATAACGGCCTCAATACCCTTTTGAATAAATCCGACGATCTGATCTCCGGTGTAAAACAGCTCAACAACGGCGCCAAAGCGCTTTCCGACGGTGCAAAGAAGCTTTCCACCGGTGCCGGTACACTGAACAGCAAAAAATCCGATCTGACCGGCGGCGCAAAGGATCTTCAAAACGGTCTTTCCGAATTGACGAAGAACAACAGCGCTTTGACCGGCGGTGCCGAGCAGGTCTACAACACCCTGCTGTCGCAGGTTTCCTCTCAGCTGAAAGAAAACGGGATCACCACCGAAAAGCTGACCATTAAAAACTACAATAAGGTTTTAAATGCCCTTTTGAAAAACCCGACGGCCGAGCAGCAGGCGCAGCTGATCGCCATTGCTTCCAAAGAGATGGACTCCAAGCTTGCCGCCGTACCCGAAGACTACAGACCGGCCGCAAAGGTGCTGATCTACGACAAGGTGACCGCAGGCAAGGACACCGACACGGCAATGAAAGAAACGTCCGAAATGCTCACCACAGCAGGCACGGTTTCGGCTGTGATGGCCAACGACAGCATTGCACCCGATCCCACGGTGTATGCCGGAATGCTCGCGCAGGGCTACAGCAAGCAGGACGCCGGAATTGTGGCAAAGCTTTGCACGGCTTTGGCTCAGCAAAAGGGCGGCAGCGCGGTAAGCTACATTAATACCGCCGCCGAAATGGCAAAGACCGCCGCCGCAGTGCAGGCTGCCGCAGCCGATAAAAAGGCAACGGAAAAATCCAACAAGCTTTGCTTAATGCTTGCGATCAACACGCTTACCCCCACCATTCAGAACGCACAAAAACAGCTGGATACCTACGGCACGTTTTATCAGGGCGTGGTGGATTATACCAACGGTGCCACCGCCGCCTACGAGGGCAGTAAAAAGCTTTCCAAGGGCGCCAACACCGTGGCCGACGCGATTGGTGAGATCTCCAACGGTGCCAAGAGCCTTTCCGGCGGTGCCGACGAGCTTTATGCCGGCACGTCAAAGCTCAACAGTTCTACCGGCACGCTCAAGGACGGCGTGAAAAAGCTGACGAACGGTGCAATGCAGCTGTCCTCCGGCTTGAAGCAGTTCAACAGCGAGGGCGTGGGTCGTTTGGTATCGCTCAGCGGCGACGTAGATTCTTTGCTTGAGCGCCTGCGCGCCATTCAGAAGGTTTCCAAGAACTATCGCACCTATTCCGGCATTGCCGACGATATGGACGGCAGCGTGAAGTTCATTTATAAAACCGACAGCGTGGAACCCGACGACAAAGCCGAATAAGCGGTTTTAAAAAATATAGCATTCGGCCGAGGAATTGCTTTTCACCGTGGGTAACAACCCTTAGCGAATAAGCTTTGCCGACGGTCGAGCGGCTGGGCCGACGAGCGTTGAACTCCGTGACGAATCCGGCGCTCGTCAGCCCATGATAAAAATTCTTTACTTTGATTTCTCCTTTTATTTCGTACCCCATTTATAAAAGTGCAAAGGGCAGAATTCAGCGTCTTTTGATAAAACAAAAGATTCTGTGATTTTGCCCTTTGCGCTTTTTTTGACAACAAAAAAGCGCCTCGGTTAAGGTTGAACCGGAGCGCTTTCCTTTTATATATTCGGTTATTTTTTGGTGGGTTTTACGTTTAAGGTGGGATTAATACTGCCGTCGATCGCGCCGTTGCTTTCTTCAAAGCTTTGGATATTTTCTCTGATCAAAACAAGCACCTGACTGTTTACACTGCGGCCTTCATAATCGGCAATATAAGAGAGTTTTTTCAACATTTCTTCTTCGATTCGGATCGAAACGCTCTTTGTAGCCATAAATACACCTCATAATAAATATATTTTGTATTTATTTTATGCAAAAGATGTGTTAAAATGATTGTTATAGATATATGGTATATCTACAATATTTAAAGGAGGAAATAATGTGGAAGTTTATACTGCTTGCTTGATCGGGCAGGGGTGCGTGCGATCCAAAAAGGAATTAAGGCCGCAGCTGTGTGCGGTCATTGAGGAGCTGATCGTGGACAGAAAGGTTGGAACCTTTCTGGTGGGCGGAAAGAACGAATTTGACCGACTGTGCAACGATGTATTATCGGAGATGGTGAAAAAATATCCGCATCTGAAAAGAATTTTTTGCACGAGCGGTTCGAAATATACCGAGCGCTATTTTAAAATGATAGACAACAGCAGATATTGCGTGTTTTACTACGATATAGACAACGAGCCGCAGTACCGCCGCAGTGGGGCGAAGGTCGCGCTGGATTATGCAAAAAGGCAGAAGAAAAAGATGGTTGTTTTAGACTGACGTTTTTTTCGTTTGTTTTTCAAAGCGGAAAAAGCGGACAAAGAAGGCCGGCCGGTTTAAAAGATGTTAAGCCGTGTAAAAGTGGGTAGTTAAAAGCGATGCCAAGCTGCAAAAGTCGGCAATGCGGTTTGGGACGCCCGCGCAGTTTATGAAGAAAGGCAGGGGCTCCCGCGCGCCGCCGACACAAAAGCAAGGCTCAAATGGCGGTGCCTTTTGGGCCTTGCTTTTGTGTCGCGGCCGCAGGGTGAAGGGCAAAACAAGATTTTGTTTTGCTCCTCACCTGCGGCCGGTCGCCGTTCGGCGACGCGGCGCGCGGAGATTCTCTGCCTTTTTCCGCAGTCTTTTCGGGGGCGTCCCCCTCTTTTTTTTGAAACCGGCCGCCCTTTTTGCGGCTTTCTTCGGCGGTTTCGTATTCCGAACCCCCGTTTTTAAAGAATTGGCCTTTGCAAAAAAGACTGCCCTTTAAATTCAGCGAACAAATCGTGCAAAGCCGCAAAAAACCGAAATATTATCCAAAGCCGCAAAAACAGATGCTGAAACGACCTTAAAAAACCTTGTTGATATCGTAAAGCGACGACAGCACATACCACCCCGGCGCAAAGAAGGAGTTGATCGTCCAGAACCCGACACCGCCAAGACCGTATTCGTTGACAAGGCGCATTCTCTCCCGATAGCTTCTTGCGTCGTCGAACCACACAATGTGATCCTTGCCCGAAGCGTCGCGGTAGGTAAAAAACGGCGCTTTGGCCGAATCGTTAAATTCAATTTCCGCGCCCGTGTCGGCGGCCAGCTTTAAAACAGCGTTTAAATTGTAGTATTTTGCGCGCGTACCCGGCTGATAAGGCAGCGTCCAGTCGTAGGCGTAGTTCGGCATCCCAAGCAGCAGCTTTTCGGGCGGTATCACCTTTACGGCGTAGCGCAGCACGCGATCTACCTCATTATAGGGCGACACCGCCATGGGCGGCCCTGCCACATAGCCCCAGTCGTAGGTCATCAGCATAATCCAGTCGCACACCTGCCCAAGCGCGCGGTAGTCGTGTCCCTCGTAAAGGACACCCTGCTGATTATCCGAGGTTTTCGGAGCCAAAGCCGTGGTTAAAAGCAACCCCTCGGCCGAAAGCCGTTCCCCGAGGTTTTTCATAAACAGACTGTAGTCGTCCATATTTTGATCGTAAACATATTCAAAGTCCAAATTCACGCCCATATAACCCTTTCTTTTGAGATAGGCGGGAATCATGTCAATAAATTTCTGCTGTGCCACGTCGTTTCTTAAAAACCGCAGCGCCAGCTGAGAATCAAAGGAATCGTCGGAATTCAGGTTGGTGATCACCATTAAAGGCGCCACGTTCTGCGCCCTTGCCGCGCCGATAATCCGATCGTCGTTTGAAATTTCCGTAAAAGAGCCGTCCGGTCGGATATTATAGCTGAAAACCGAAAGATAGGTTAGGTACGGCAGGGTCTTATTGAGCGTTTCATCGGAGATCGAGGGATAGCAGTAGCCGTTGACATCAATTGAGCCGAGCTTTGCGTCGCCGGGAATTACAATGTATTGCCCCGGATAAATGGTGTACGGCGGCTTTATGGTGGGGTTGAGCTTTAAAAGCTCGTCAACCGTTGTTCCGTGGTGCATGGCAATGGAGTAAAGCGAGTCGCCGCGCCGCACAACGTGCGCGCCGTTCTCGGTTGGAATTACCAGCGCCGCCCCCACCGGCAGACGGTCGTTTTCCGAAAGATTGTTGATCTCCAAAAGCTTTGCCGGCGAGGCGTTGTATTTCCTCGCAATCCGCATAATGGTGTCGCCTTTTTTTACGGTGTAAATAATCATACGTGGAAGCTCCTATCTATGTAAAATTTTTTAGCAAGCACAGTTTTAATAAAGATCGTTAAAAACCGCCAGCTCGCCCAATAACAGCATGAAAGCGATATAGACCGCCGCCGTAACGCCGCTGCCGACCGCGAGCCGCAGCAGCGCGCCGTCAAACGCGCGCATACAAAAGTATCCGGCCGTCACGCCGGACGCAGCCGAAATTAGCGGAATCAGCACCCAGCTTTTTATTTTGATCGGCGTTTCGGTCACCTTTAAAAGCCGCCGCACATTTAAAAGCGAGGTCAAAAGGTTGCTGTAGACCATGATCAGCAAAAAGCCTTTCATGCCGTAGCCCGGCACCAAAAACCAAATGAGCACAATTCTTGAAACCGAATCAACCACGCCGTAAGCAAAGGAATACCCCTGCTGATCCAGGCCCTTTAAAATGCCGTCGCAAACGCTTTCAAGATACATCAGCGGCACCAGCGGCGCCAACGCCTTGATCAAAAAGCCCGTTTCGCGCTCGTGATATAAAACCTCGGAAAGATCTTCACCGCATAGAAGAAAAATACCGCCGAGCAGGGTGGAGATCAGCACGGTAATCCCAATGGATTTTTGCGTAGCGACACGCACGCGCCCCACCTTGCCGCAGGCGAGCGATTCGCTGATTTCGGGAATCATCAGGGTGGAAAAGGCGGTTAAAAACGAAGCCGGAAAGAATAGAATCGGCATGGCCATGCCCTTTAAGCGCCCAAACTGCTCCAGCGCGTGACTTTTGGCCGAGGTAAAAAGCGAAAGCCTTGCCGGAACCAGGAGATTTTCGCAGGTGCGAAGAATGGTGTGGATATACCGTCCGGCCGTGATCGGCACGGCAATGTGCAAAAGCTTTCTTGTAACCGGATAGGGCGTTTTCGGTGTTCGTTTATATTTTCGCCGCTCAAGCTTATAAAGGATATATAAAAGTATGCAGCCGAACGCTTCCGCCGCGGTATCACCGGCCAATACGGCGGCCGAGGTCGCCGCAAGTCCCAGTGCCGCATAGCGGCTGACCAAAAAGACGATCAGCACCATTCTTATAAGCTGTTCAAACAGCTGACCCACGGAGGGGGAAGCCGTGTTGCGAACGGCAATAAAGTAGCCCCGCAGGCAGGAGGAAACCCCCATAAACGGCAGCGAAAAGCCCAAAATCTGAATGGAGAGGGTCGCGCGCTCGTCGCACAAGAGCCGCCGCGCAATAAAATCGGCTGAGAAAAACAGCGTGACAAGGGTAACGAAAGCGATGATAAGCGATAATAAAACGGCTCTTAAAAGTATTTTTTTGGCGGCGCTGCCGGGGGTGGGCAGCTCGGACACCATGCGTGTTACCGCGGTGGTAATACCGGTGGTGGCAAAGGTGGAGGCCAGCACATAAACCGAGAAGATCAGCTGATAAAGGCCAATGCCCTCTGCGCCGATGGTGTTGGACATCCAGATTCTGAAGAAAATGCCCACGGTTCTTAATATCAGCGAAGTCACCGTGAGAATCACGGCGTTTTTAATAAACGCTTTGTGTTTCATGCAAGCCCCCCTTTTTTATAATTCAAAATTTTTTGTTATCCGTCGGCGTTTTTTCGGCCAACGCTAAAATTCCGAAAAGGAAAAGACGCCCAGCGTCGGCGGATAATAATAAATATAGTTTTTTCGGACAATTTATTCCTTGTACCGAAAGAAAGAGTATAGTATAATAGATGTGAAAACGATGAAACCGACGCCGGAGCTTTTTCTTTCGTGGCGCCGTTTATCTTTCGGAGGTCAATTTATGAATACCCCTCTTGCAGACAGAATACGCCCCACGGATATCAGCGAGGTCGTGGGGCAGGAGCATCTGCTCCAAAAGGGCCGCGCGTTAAGAAGTATTATTGAATCGGGCAAGATCCCTAACATGATCTTTTACGGCCCGTCCGGTGTGGGCAAGACCACGGTGGCGCGGATCATTGCCGAAAAAAGCGGTATGCGTTTGCATAAACTCAACGCCACCACCGCCACCACGGCCGATATTAAAGACGTGGTTTCCGAGATCGGCACTATGGTGGGCATGAACGGCATTTTGCTTTATCTCGACGAAATTCAGTATTTCAATAAAAAGCAGCAGCAAATTCTTTTGGAATTTATTGAGTCGGGTGCGATCACGCTGATCGCCTCCACCACCGAGAATCCTTATTTTTATGTGTACAACGCCATTTTAAGCCGATCCACCGTATTTGAATTCAAGCAGGTCGAGCCGAAAAGCATTGTACCGGCGGTGCAGCGTGCCGCAAGAATTTTGGAGGACGAGCTGCAAAAAAAGATCAGTATCCCCGATGACGCGGCCAAAGTGATTGCCGAGGGCAGCGGCGGCGACGTGCGAAAGGCCATTAATGCCGTGGAGCTGTGCGTTTTGACGGCCGAGCCCGATAAAAAAGGCGTTTTGTGTGTAACGACCGAAATTGCCAAGGAATTATCTCAGCGCAGTGCCATGCGCTACGACCGCGAGGGCGACGATCACTACGACATTGTTTCGGCTTATCAAAAGTCCATGCGCGGCTCTGATCCCGACGCGGCGCTGCACTATTTGGCACGGCTTTTGGAAGCCGGCGATCTGCCCTCCGCCTGTCGGCGGCTGATGGTCTGCGCCGCCGAGGACGTGGGGCTTGCCTATCCGCAAATTTTGCCCATTGTGAACGCGGCGGTGGAGATAGCTGAGAAGGTGGGTCTGCCGGAGGCGCGCATTCCGCTGGCTGACGCGGTGGTTTTGGTGGCAACCTGCCCGAAATCCAATTCGGCTTATAACGGCATTAATGACGCTATGGCGGATATTAAGGCCGGCAAGACCGGCCCCGTGCCGCGCAATCTGCAAAACAAGCACTTTGACGGTGCCGACGCCGCTGTGAAGGGGCAGCATTATATTTATCCGCACCTTTATCCCGACCATTTTGTGAAGCAGAACTATTTGCCGGAAACCTTGAAAGATGTTTCTTATTACACCTACGGCGACAATAAAAACGAACAGACCTTCCGCGCGTACTGGGACGGCGTAAAGAAAAAGCACGGGCTTTAATGTTTCATGAAGCGGCTTTGGAAAATCTGCCGCAAAAGGCGGACTTTTTAAAAAAGTTACCGCCGCAATCTTTTGAAAAAGAATCTCAAAAAACGGCGGCGGTAGGCAAACACGCATTTTGTAAGTTGCCTTTGTAAAAAATCCGGTTTGCGGTCTTCACGGATTTTTCGGTTGGCGGCAGGGTCCGCGCCCGCGCGGCCGCCGCAGGCGGCAAGCCCCGCGATACGGCGCGGCAAAAGAGTTTTGCCGCGCCGTATCGCGGGGAGCATTGAAAAAATTTTCAATGCGCGCGAGCACGAACCCTGCCGCCAGCCGAAAAACCGTGAAAGATCAAATTCTAAAAACCCAAAAAATTTTGTGAGTTAAAATTTCGCCGCCGTCCTGCCGAAACCGCCGAGGACGGCGGCCTTATTGTTCGCTCATACAAAAAAGCCTTGCGACAAATCCCCCAAAAACGTGGCTTTGCCGCAAGGTTTTTTCTTTTTGCGCGAATGCCGGGAGGCAGAGCGCCCCGGTTTTTAAGGTGCTTTGGTCGCGCGGTGGTTTATAAAGTGAAAAACAAAATAATTTCGCCGTAGGAAAGCTTTTTTTAGGGGCGATATTTTTTAAAATTTCCGATTTGTGCCCATTGCGCGACAATTTCCTGTTGTGCTACAATAAAACTGCGATCATTATGAAAAGTGCAATCCTTCTTAAAACGATCATCTATTAAAACAAAGGAGCGACCGCAAATGAAAAAACGATGGGTTCTTCGTGTTTTAAGTGTAGCCCTGCTTTTTGCAGTGTGCCTCGGTGGCTTTTCAAACGTCAGCGCCGCCGGCGGTTTTGGCGACCATTACGGCACGGTGAACGACGATCTTGACAATCCGAATGCTCAGCCGGCGCAGTCAAATGTTTCCGAATTTGTGGAAACAAAGCTTTTGGCCGACGATTTTACGCATCTAACCGGCGAATACGGCAAGGTCACAGCACCGAACGGCAAAATTACGGTGGGACAGGAAACCATTTTGAAAGCCGCGCCGCAGGACGAGGACTATGCTTTTTCGCACTGGGAAAACGCAAACGGTGAGGAAATTTCCAAGAAGGTCACAATAAAATATACCTTTAAAAAAGGCGAAAAGCTTACCGCGGTCTTTTCCACCGGACTTATATGGGATATTACCTTTGAAAACGGGAAGTACACGCCGCGAACGGCTCAGTATATGTCGCTGGAAACCGAGGACGGCAACACCTTTATGAGCTACCATCCCGATCGCGATTGGGCGATCACAAAAATATGGTATAACGGCGACACCGATCTTTATGAAAGCACGCATTACAAGCCGAACACCACATATAGATTAAGCTTTGATTATTTCATCAAAGACCCCGGAAATGTTGACAGCGACGTTTTTCGTGTCGCGGCGCACAAATCCCTTTATTTGGATGAATCCCCTGCCGAGCGCTTTGCCGCCGATGATCGAAACACCGCCGGTTGGGTTCATTATGAACAGGTATTCAAAACCGATGAGCAGACGGGCATGGGCTATTCCTATGTGGCCGACGGACTATTCCAGATCTGCTCAAGCAAGAATTTTGTGGCTTGGGTAGATAATCTTCGTTTGGGTATTGTGGACACGGCGCGCTTTGAGCCCTATGACAACCCCGAAACCGTGGGGCAATACGAAGCGGCGGACGGCACGGTGGTGCTGCCGAAAGGTATGCCGGCGGCCGCGGCCAGAATGCTCTTTCACGACGCACCGTCAGCACGTGTAACAAAGGACGGAAGCGCCGTTTCGGGCGGAACGCCGGTCACCACCGGAATGACCCTTATAAGCGGTGATACCGTAAAAACCGTTGCGGTAAAGGGCGACCTTACGGGTGACGGCAAGACCACCGTTTCGGATATTATTTCCGGCATTGACTTGGTTTTAAACGGTCAAAAATCCGTTTCGGCCGCTTTGGATGTAAACAGCGACGGCCGCAGCACCGTTACCGATCTTGTGAATATGAGAAAAATGGTTCTTTTGGGCGACCCCGAAGAATATAAAAACGAGGACTGCAAAAAGTCTGCGACCGATTATCCCATTTCAACAAGGCTTCAATATATCCGCTTGAACGGCCGCTATAGTGAATCTATTAATGCGTTGGGCGGCGTCACCTTTGACTTTGCCGGCATGAGCCTGCAGTTTGCAGCCTATTGCGAGGGCGATGTAAAAGTGCGCGTCAATTCATCGGGCGGAGAAGTGTTATATACCGCCTTTGTGGACGGCAAACGACTGGAGACGGATCTTTCCGGTACGGGATATCTTACGATTGCCAAGGGGCTTAAAAGGGGTTATCACACCTTTGAGCTGGCACGTCAGACCGACGTGGGCAGCAGAAAAGCAAACTTGGACCGTATTCAGCTTTGTGGCACATTGCTTCCGGTTGAGGTCAACGAAAATCCGAGCATTGAATTCCTCGGAGATTCGATCACCAGCGGTGTCGGCTCGGTTTATGAAAGCAATAACAGCAAGGCACACGATGCCACCTGGTCCTACGCCTTTTTGGCTTCGCATGAACTCTCGCTTCCTTACCGGCTGTTCAGTTGCAGCGGATATACCTTAACAACAGCGCCGCCGAGGGGCTGCATCAAAGATATTTACACTTACGAAAATCCATGGCGGCTCACACTTTCAAAAACTCCGTATAATTTTGGCAAGGGCTCGGATATTGTGGTGGTGAATCTCGGCACGAATGATCGAACCGCCGGCGTCACTGACGAGCAATACAGAGCGTCCATGAATGAACTTTTGAAGACGGTGAAGGAGAAGAACCCGAATGCCAAGGTTGTTTGGGTGTACGGAATGATGTATACCGGCGACAAGAGCTATCAAAATGTCATTGAGGAAGTCCTGACCGCGCACGGCGGTGCCGAAAAGGGTTACTTCAGCTGTGAACTGCCCTTTGACAGAGGTGAAGACTATACCTACACGGACAAAGACGGGAAAACCGTTACCGTATCCTCGGTCTCCAAGGCGCCGCATTACGGAGGACATCCGAACAAGGAGGGTCACTTAGCTGCAACAAAGGTATTGACGAAATTCCTGCGTGAAAATGTACTAAAATAATTTTTTAGAAAAGTTTTTTCGGTGAAAGGGGCGGCGTGCCGCCCTTTTTCACTGACGGGTCAAAAACCGGAACGACTTTGCAACACGGTTTGTTTTCGTTGATAAACTGTCGGCGAAACCGCTATTAAGGACGGACAAGCGAGAGAACCTGCGATTTGTTTTTTTCGCTCGTCCAACCCGGCTGACGGGCAAAAGCACCTGTAATAGGGTTCGCCCCTCATCGGCTTGATTTTTTGAGCGGCTTCGCCGATTTTTTTGTGCGGTGTGCCGTTTTTGAAAAAAGGAATTACAGCAAAGATTGGGCGCCCCGCCGCGGCCGCCTTTCAGGCGGCCTACACAAAAAAGCCTTTCGGCAAAGCCAAAAACCGTGGCTTTGCCG
>CADAVL010000004.1 GCA_902791335.1 Oscillospiraceae bacterium | reverse complement strand
GGCGCGCGGGGGAAAAACTGTCGTTTTGCACCGAGGCTTTTCGCTTTTTCAAGGAATTCGTTTTTATAAAATACATTTTTCTCCTTACCCTCGAAATCGCCGCCTTTCTGTTTATACTTTCTTATTAAACCGTCAAAAAAGCAAGAAATTATAAAATAGGCAACATTTAACAGTAAAAAAGTTTAAAAAACACAGTATAAAAGTATAGTGCTTTTGTGTTCGGACTGTGCTATGATAAAATCGCAAAAACCAATACGAAAGGACGGTCTTCCATGGCAAAAATCATTGGTAACCCCTTAAAAAATATCCCCTGGCAGAAAAAACCGGACAACTATGAATACCCAGTCTGGCGCTTTGACGGCAACCCGATCATTGAGCGCGACGCACTGCCTTTTTCCAACAGCATTTTCAATTCGGCCGTTGTTCCCTTTAAAGACGGCTTTGCCGGCATCTTCCGCGTGGATCTGATGACGCGCGAGCAAAAGCTGGTTTTGGGCTTTTCTAAAGACGCCATTCACTGGGATCTGAAAAACGAATACCTATTCAACGGCTACGATCCGCGCCTTTGTGAGATTGACGGCTGGTATTACCTTTCCTACGTCCACATTGGCAACCCCGGCGGCACCACCATCGGCATTGCACGCACCAAGGACTTTGAAAGCTTTGAGGAATTCGACGACGCCACCTTGCCCGTCAGCCGCAACGGCGTGCTGTTTCCGCGCAAGATCAACGGCAATTATATGCTCTTTACAAGGCCCTGCGACAAGGGTCACACGCCTTATGGCGACCTGTTTTTGAGCCAAAGCCCCGACCTTACTTACTGGGGTCGTCACCACTTAGTCATGCAGCCGCAAAAGGTCTGGGAGGCCACCAAGATCGGCGCAGGCCCCACCCCGATTGAAACCGACGAGGGCTGGCTCTGCTTCTATCACGGCGTGACCACCAGCTGTAACGGCTTTGTTTATTCCATGGGTGCCGCAATCATGGATCGCGACGAACCGTGGCGCGTGCTGCACCGTGCAAACTGCTATCTTTTAAATCCGCGCACCGATTACGAATGCATCGGCGACGTGCCGAACGCCGTATTCCCCTGCGCCGCACTGACCGACGCCGACACCGGCAGAATTGCGATCTACTACGGCGGTGCGGACACGGTTGTCGGCCTGGCGTTCTGTCAGGTAGACGAGGTTGTTGACTTTATTAAGGCCCACGATCTGATAAAATAACTTTTTAAAAGATAAAATAATTTTTTAAAAATTCCTTGCTTTTTTAATATCGAATGAAAAGCCGGCAGTGTTTGCAGTTTTGCAAATACCGTCGGCTTTTGCTTTTGGTTCTCTTTTTTTGGTTCTGCTTTTAATTTTTCTGTTTTTGCTTTCGGCCTTTGTTTTGAATTTTGCCGTTTTTTTATTTTTCGGGGGTTCTGCCCACATTTTCTTTCGGATTTGTTTTGCCGCTTTTCCCAGGCTTTTCGTTTATTGTTTTGCCGCGCTGGCGCGTTTTCGGCCGTTTTTTTGAGAGCCTCCTATTCCGCCGTTTTGCACGGCGGCTTTTTAAGGTTTTTTCTGCGACGTATTTTTTCTCCCAACGGACAGTATTTTGCGTTGCCGAAGTTTTTAAAAAATGTTATTCTCTAAAAAGCTCGCCCCACCTTTTTTTGCCGTGGGCGACGTTGTTTTGCAAGATGGCGGCCTGCCGCGCGCCGCGCCGCCGCCGGCGGCGAAGAAAAAAGAAACGCCCCCCAGTCTTTTTTTAAATTTTTTCTCCGAATCCTCTGTTTCTTTTTTCTTTTTTGGCAGCCGGGCCCCGGCCCGGTTGCCCCGGCGGCGCGCGGCAGGCCGCCCTCTCGCAAAACCGTCGCCGCAAAGGAAAGCGTCCACCGTCACAAAAACAAAAATCCGCCACCGCAAAAAAGCCAAAAAAACCACCGTTTCGCTTTGATTTTCTCAAAAAACACCACCCGAATTTTGTGGCCGCCTTTTCGGGAAAAATTCGGGAAAAATTTCAAAAACCGACAAAACCGCCCCGAACCCCTTTTGCACAAAAAAAGAAAGTTCGGGACGGTTTTAAATTTTTTTATAAGGCTTTCCAAGTCTTTCTGAAAAAAGCTCAGGAATCGCGCTTTTATGAATTCTTCCCGGATAGCTCCTTGTCAATAGCCTCTGCTGCGATCTTTCCGGCGCCCATTGCCAAAATAACCGTAGCCGCGCCGGTCACCGCGTCGCCGCCGGCATAAACGCTATCGCGCGAGGTGTGTCCGGTTTCCTCCTCCACAATAATGCCGCCGCGACCGTTCACGTCAAGACCCTTTGTAGTGGATTTAATGAGCGGATTAGGGCTGGTACCAATGGAAATTACCACGCAGTCCACGTCCAGCGTGAATTCGCTGCCGGCCTTTTCAATCGGGCGGCGTCTGCCGGAAGCGTCGGGCTCACCCAGCTCCATTTCCACACATTCCATGCCGATGACCGTACCGTTTTTCGGATCGCGGCGATCGTCGGGATTTTCATAGCCGAGAATTTTTTTGGGATTACACAAAAGCTTGAATTCGATGCCTTCCTCCTCGGCGTGCTCCACTTCTTCCTTACGGGCAGGCAGCTCTTCCATGCTGCGGCGGTAAACAATGTATACGTGCTCGGCGCCCAGTCTTAAAGCGGTTCTTGCGGCGTCCATCGCCACGTTGCCGCCGCCGATCACCGCCACGCGCTTGGCTTTCATAATGGGGGTGTCGCTGTCGTCCAGATACGCTTTCATCAGGTTGCTGCGCGTTAAAAACTCGTTGGCGGAGTAAACCCCTTTGAGCGACTCGCCGGGGATGCCCATGAACCGCGGCAGACCGGCACCACTGCCGATAAATACCGCCTCGTAGCCCATCTCAAACAGTTCGTCCACCGTAACGGTTTTTCCCACCACCATGTTGGTTTCAATATCCACGCCAATGGCCTTTAGAGTGTCCACTTCTTTTTGCACAATCTTTTTGGGCAGACGGAATTCCGGAATGCCGTAGACCAGCACGCCGCCGGCCGTGTGCAACGCCTCAAACACCGTGACCTTGTAGCCCTTTTTGGCAAGGTCTCCGGCGCAGGTAAGGCCGGAGGGGCCGGAACCTACCACCGCCACGCGGTGTCCGTTTGAGGGAACTTCGGGGATATTTTCGGTGTTGTGCTCATTGTGCCAGTCGGCCACAAAGCGCTCCAGGCGGCCAATGCCTACCGGCTCGCCTTTAATGCCGCGCACGCATTTCGATTCGCACTGTGTCTCCTGCGGACAAACACGGCCGCAGACCGCCGGCAAGCTGGAGGACTTTGAGATGATCTTATAAGCCTCTTCAAATTCGCCCTCTTTTACCTTTTCAATAAAATCGGGAATGTGAATTTTTACCGGACAGCCCGAAACGCACGGATGATTTTTGCAGTTTAAGCACCGCAGCGCCTCGTCCATGGCCGTGTCGGCCGTATATCCGGTGGTAACCTCGTGAAAATTGTGGGCGCGCACCTTGGGGTCCTGCGACGGCATGGGATTCTTTTTCGGATTCATATTCGGTTTAAACGGCATAATTATTGCGCCCCCTTAAAGAGATTACAGGTTTTTTCATAAGCATGACGCTCAAAATCGCGGTACATCGAGCCGCGTTCCATGGCTTCGTCGAAATCCACCTGGAAACCGTCGAATTCCGGTCCGTCCACGCAGGCAAAACGGGTCTCGCCGTTCACCGTCAGGCGACAGCCACCGCACATTCCGGTGCCGTCGATCATGATCGGGTTCATGGAAACCACCGTCTTGATGTTGTAAGGCTTGGTGGTTGCCACCACAAATTTCATCATGATCAGCGGACCGATCGTGATCACTTCGTCGTAATTTTCGCCGCTTTCAATCGCGGTCTTCAGCGGCGCGGTCACCACGCCCTTTTCGCCGTAAGAGCCGTCGTCGGTCATTACGGTGAGCTTTTTGGTGCAGGCTTTAAACTCGTCCTCCAAAATGACTAAATCTTTGTTCCGAAAACCAATGATCGCGTGAACCTCGCAGCCCAGCTCGTGCAGCTTTTGTGCCACCGGCAGCGCAATGGCGCAGCCAACGCCGCCGCCCACAATGCAGACCTTGTGAAGGCCTTCAAGCTCGCTCGGTTTTCCTAAAGGACCTACAAAATCCTCCAAATATTCGCCGGCTTTTTTCTCGTCCAAAAGACGGGTGGTAGCGCCCACGATCTGATAAATAATGCGAACGGTGCCGGCGGCGCGGTCGTAGCCTGCAACCGTCAGAGGAATACGCTCGCCGTCCTTGTTTACACGCAGAATAATAAATTGTCCCGGCTCGGCCTTTTTGGCCACGAACGGCGCTTCAATATCCATCATGGAAACGGTGGGATTGAGCGATTTTTTATTAACAATCTTATACATCCGAATTTCTCGCCTTTCATGAATAATAGCTGTCACAAAATGGGACCTCGGGCGAAATTTTTAAAAATTTCGCCCAACCGTCCTCGTCTTGCGCGTGCCGAACCGACCCTGTGGCTTTTTCGGCGCGCACAAAACAACTGTGACAGCTATTATTATAAACTGAATTTACTTAAAAATCAACTTCTGTGTCATAATAGCAGCACTTGAGAAGCTTTTCCATTTCTTCAACGCTGGGCTGACGCGGATTGGAACCGGTGCAAGCATCGGCAATGGCGTTTACGGCAATGTCGTGAACTCTCTCAAGGAATACCTTTTCAGGCACAAAGCCCTCTTCGGTCGGATAGCTGTCGGCACCGTAGTGCTTGATGCAGTGCGGAATGTTCAGCTCGTCGTTCATGGAGCGGACCTTTTCAATTAATTTTTGAATTTTTTCTTCGGTGGTGTTGCCGCCGAGACCCATAAAGTCGGCGATCTCAGCGTAACGCTTTGCGGCGGTTTCGTCCTTTGCGTTAAAGGCGATCACCTTCGGCAGATACATCGCGTTGGCCGCGCCGTGGATAATGTGCGCGCCGCAGTCGGCAAAAGCCGCGCCGGTCTTGTGCGCCATGGAGTGAACAATGCCCAAAAGCGCGTTGGAGAAGGCCATGCCGGCCAGGCACTGCGCGTTGTGCATATTATCTCTCTTTTCCATGTCGCCGGCATACGAACCGATCAGATCGCGCTGGATCATCTTGATCGCGTGCAGCGCCAGCGGATCGGTGTAGTCGCAGTTTGCGGTGGAAACGTAAGCCTCAATGGCGTGGGTCAGTGCGTCCATACCGGTGTGGGCAACCAGCTTTTTCGGCATGGTTTCCGCAAGGTCGGGGTCCACAATGGCCACGTCCGGCGTAATTTCAAAGTCGGCGATCGGGTATTTAATGCCCTTTTCGTAATCGGTGATGATCGAGAACGCCGTCACCTCGGTAGCCGTACCGGAGGTAGAGGGGATCGCGCAGAAATGCGCCTTGGTGCGAAGCGTCGGCAGGCCGAACACCTTGCACATATCTTCAAAGGTGGTTTCGGGATATTCGTATTTGATCCACATTGCTTTTGCAGCGTCGATCGGTGAGCCGCCGCCCATGGCGACGATCCAGTCGGGCTGGAATTTCTGCATAGCTTCTGCGCCGCGCATTACAGTTTCAACCGACGGATCGGACTCGATACCCTCGAACAGCTCAACCTCCATGCCGGCTTCCTTTAAATATTCAACGGCACGATCCAAAAAGCCGAACCGTTTCATAGAACCGCCGCCTACGCAAACCATTGCGCGCTTGCCCTTGAGTGTTTTCAAGGTTTCCAAAGAACCTTTTCCGTGATACAGATCGCGAGGTAATGTAAATCTTGCCATAGTTAAAATCTCCTTTTTTACAGGCTTCCCCGTCCGAAAAGCCGATATTAAAATTTTTCTTGGCCGAACTTTTTTCTCCTGCGTTGTGGGGACTTCGCACGGAGTTGATCTCAAAAAAGCCAAAAACCGCGTGCAAAACAGTGCCTGTCTTTTTTGTGGGGATCTCGCACAGAAACGTCGGAATCTTTTAAAGAGAACGAGCATTGAACCAGTATGGTGGTTCGCGCCCGAACTAATGGAAAAGAAACATAAAAGTGTCATGCGTGGAGAAAACGACTTTAATTCCGACCGCTTTTGCGGCAAATTGTCCGGCCTCGAAAAACTTTAATTCCGGTTTTTCGGACGGTGTTGCCTTTCTTTGTTAATATTTTAACACTCAGCGCAGTGGTTTGTAAAATGCTTTTGCAATATGGCTCTTATTACAGCATTGATATACCATATTGATTATGACGTTTTAAATGACAACAGTATTTCCCAATGTATGATTTTCTACACCGCAGGTATAACTATCTCCGATTTTTCACATTTTTTTAAATTTAAAAGCCGCCGCGCAAACGGAACTTTCCGATTGGGCGGTGGCTTTTTTGCTTTTTTAAATGACAATCATCGCCTAAAATGTGCTTGATCTTTTAATTTGTGTTGTCGTCATGCTCCGGCAGAATTGCGCCGTTCTGCGCTTCGTATTCTTTCACGCGCTTTTTTAAATACTGCTCGATGTCGCGGTTGGCAGAACGAGCGTCCGCCTCGGCCACGTAACGAAATTTTTTGAATAATTCCCGGTCTACTCTTAATGTGTATCGCAGTATCGGATCTTTCATTTTGCCGCCTCTGTTTCGTTGCTGTAATCCTATTTTAACGCAAATATTTTGTTAAAACAAAAATGGTGGAAAATGACGCACAGTTTTTATATGGAGGGCGGTCGGCCGCCGCACAGCTTTGTGGGATTTTGCGGCGCTTTGAAGTTGCTGCAAAAAGGTGCGCGCTCGCGCGTCCGAAATCCCCCCTTTGGGGATTTCGGACGAACAAAGCCAAAGCCCCCACCCGTCGCCGATATAAGTCCACTGCAAAGCCCCCCTTATTTGCCCGAGCCGAAATTTCCCCGAAAATCCGCGCCGGGGCTTTGGCTTTGCCGCCGCCTTTCGGCGGCGGCGCGAGCGCGCACCCTGCTGGTTTCCGGGAGAGCGCCGCGCCAAACAAACCCCTGCCGGCGGCCACTGCACCTTTTTCTTAACAGCCAAGTCTTTTACAGCCACTGCACGCTGCACCGTTCGGCCGCGTTTCTGCAGCCACCGCGTTCTTTTTGCAACGGCCACACCGTTTCTGCCACCGCCGCGTTTTTTTGCGGCGACCGTTTTCCTGCCGACCCCCAGCCACCGTTTCCGCCACTGCCGCGCCGCAACCCTCCAAAAAATAAGGAACCCAATCTGCCGCAGAACAAAAAAAGAAAACCCGCGCCACGCGCAAAAAATTTAAAAAATAAATGCCAACTGCAAAAATTGAATACCAAACACAAAAAACAAAACCGCAGTCAAGGAGGTCGGGAACCTTTTTCGTTCCGTTCTTCCAAAACTGCGGTTTTTAAAAATTTCGAGACTCGCTTTTTAAAAGCTGACAGCCTTTAAAAAGACCGTTCAATAAAGCTTTAAATCACTTTATTTGTTGCCGTACAGCTCGCCCAAACGAAGCAGGTGATTGTAACGCTCAACAGAGGTCTTTTCAGCCTTCTCGAACAGCTCCTTGGCGCGCTCGGGGAACGAACGGGTCAAAGAAGAATATCTGGCTTCGTTCATGATGAAGTCCTGATAGCTGGCGGTCGGAGCCTTGCTGTCCATGGTGAAGGGGTTCTTTCCCTCCGCCTTCAAGGCCGGATTGAAGCGGAACATATTCCAGTACCCGCAGTCAACCGCTCTGCGCATTTCTTTCTGACAGTTCACCATGCCGCCCTTAATGCTGTGCATTTCGCACGGAGCGTAGCCGATAATAAGCGACGGACCCGGATAAGCCTCAGCTTCTTCCATGGCCTTTAGGGTCTGATTCATGTTGGCGCCCATAGCGATCTGAGCAACGTAGATATAGCCGTAAGACATAGCAATCTCAGCCAGCGACTTCTTGGCAATAGTCTTACCGGCGGCTGCAAACTGTGCAACCTGACCGATGTTGGAAGCCTTGGAAGCCTGTCCGCCGGTGTTGGAGTAAACCTCGGTATCGAATACCATCACATTTACGTCCTCGCCGGTTGCAAGCACGTGATCGAGGCCGCCGAAACCGATATCATAGGCCCAGCCGTCGCCGCCGAAGATCCAAACAGACTTTTTGGAGAGGTACTCCTTGTGCTGCAGCACATCGCGGCAGATCGGGCAGTCGGCATTGGCTTTTTCCAAAGCGGCAACCAGCTTGTCGGCCTTTTCGCCGTTCAGCTTGCCGTTGTCCACGGTGTCAAGATATTCTTTCGCGGCAGCCTTGACTTCGTCAGAGGGCTTGTCGGAAGCGACGATCTCTTTTACTTCGTCGATCAGACGGCCGCGAATGGCTTTCTGACCGAGGTACATACCGTAGCCGTGCTCGGCGTTGTCTTCAAACAGGGAGTTTGCCCAAGCCGGACCGTGGCCGTTTTTGTCAACGGTGTACGGAGAAGTAGCGGCAGGACCGCCCCAGATAGAAGAACAACCGGTAGCGTTGGAAATATACATTCTGTCGCCGAACAGCTGCGTGATCAAGCGCGCATAAGAGGTTTCGGCGCAGCCTGCGCAGGAGCCGGAGAACTCAAGCAGCGGCTTCTTGTACTGGCTGGAAATTACGTTGGACACTGCAACGGTTTCCGGCTTTACGGTAACCTTGTCCACGCAGTAATCGAATACATCCTGCTCTTTGAGCTGAGATTCGCTCGGAACCATTTTCAAGGAATTGGTCGGGCATTCGCCAACGCAAACGCCGCAGCCCATACAATCCAGCGGAGAAATGGCGAGGGTGTATTTGTAGTCGGTCTTAACGATCGGCTTCGGAGCAACCTTCATGTTTTCAGGCGCGTTCTTTACTTCCTCATCGGAAAGGGCGAACGGACGAATGGTTGCGTGCGGGCAAACGAACGAGCACTTGTTACATTTCGCACAGGTTTCGTTGTTCCATTCCGGAACCATTACGGCAACGCCGCGTTTTTCAAAAGCGGAAGCGCCCTGCTCAAAGGTGCCGTCCACGTGATCCACGAAAGCGGAAACAGGCAGGCTGTCGCCGTCCATCAGGCCAACCGGCTCCATGATGTTTTTCACCATCTTGCCAAGCTTGGTGTCGGCAATTTCGGGCGCCTTGTCGGCGTCTTTCGCGTCAGCCCAGTCGGCCGGAACGTCGATCTTCACAAAAGCGGTCGCACCGGCGTCAATGGCCTTCCAGTTCATTTCAACAACGTCTTTGCCCTTCTTCATGTAAGAAACTTCGGCTTTTTCTTTCATGTATTTAATGGCATCTTCCTGCGGCATGATCTTTGCCAGCGTGAAGAAAGCAGACTGCAAAATGGTGTTGGTGCGCTTGCCCATTCCGATCTGTGCAGCCAGGTCAATGGCGTTAATGGTGTAAAGCTGAATGTTGTTCTTGGCAATAATACGCTTGGCCTCTGCCGGCATATGATGATTCAGCTCTTCGGGCGTCCACTGACAGTTGATCATGAACACGCCGCCGGGCTTTACATCGTTGACCATCTTGTAACCCTTGGTCACATAAGACGGGTTGTGGCAGGCAACAAAGTCAGCCTTGTTGATATAATAGGGGCTCTTAATGGGCTTATCGCCGAATCTCAGGTGAGAAATGGTGATACCGCCGGTTTTCTTGGAGTCATACTGGAAGTATGCCTGAACATATTTATCGGTATGGTCGCCGATGATTTTAATGGAGTTTTTGTTTGCACCAACGGTACCGTCGCCGCCGAGACCCCAGAACTTGCACTCAATGGTGCCTTCTGCTGCCGTGTTCGGCGCTTCCTTCTCGCAAAGAGAAAGGTTGGTAACGTCGTCGTTGATACCAATGGTAAACTGGTGCTTCGGCTCGTCCTTTGAAAGCTCCTCGTATACCGCAAAGACGCTGCTCGGCGGAGTGTCTTTGGAACCAAGGCCGTAACGGCCGCCGATCACCTTTGCCTGAACGCCCTGGGTTGCCAGTGCGGTAACAACATCCATATAAAGCGGCTCGCCGAGAGAACCGGGCTCTTTGGTTCTGTCGAGAACAGCAATCTTTTTCACAGTATCCGGCAAAGCTTCTTTCAGCTTTTCGGCAACAAACGGACGATACAAACGAACCTTTACAAGACCGACCTTCTGACCCATAGCGGTGAGGTAGTCGATAACTTCTTCAGCAACGTCGCAAATCGAACCCATTGCAACGATTACGCGATCGGCATCGGGTGCGCCATAGTAGTTGAAGAGCTTGTAATCGGTTCCGAGCTTGTCGTTTACCTTGTTCATATATTCTTCCACAATGCCGGGCACTGCGTCGTAATATTCGTTGCAGGCCTCGCGGTGCTGGAAGAAGATATCTCCGTTTTCATGAGAACCGCGCATGACCGGATGCTCCGGATTGAGCGCGCGCTTGCGGAACGCTTCCACAGCGTCCATGTCGCACATTTCTTTTAAGTCCTCATAATCCCAGACTTCGATCTTCTGAATTTCGTGAGAGGTGCGGAAACCGTCAAAGAAGTTGATAAACGGAACGCGGCCCTTAATTGCGGCAAGGTGAGCAACGGCGCCGAGGTCCATAACCTCCTGCGGGTTGGTTTCAGCCAGCATGGCAAAGCCGGTCTGGCGACAGGCGTAAACGTCGGAATGATCGCCGAAAATGTTCAGCGCGTGGGACGCAACGCAGCGGGCGGATACGTGGAATACGGCCGGAAGTAATTCACCTGCAATTTTGTACATGTTCGGGATCATCAGAAGAAGACCCTGAGATGCAGTGTAGGTGGTGGTGAGGGCACCGGCGGCCAAAGAGCCGTGAACGGTACCGGAAGCACCGGCTTCGGATTCCATTTCAGCAACCTTTACAGTGGTGCCGAAAATGTTTTTAAGACCCTTTGCAGACCACTGATCAACATAGTCGGCCATCGGGCTGGACGGGGTAATCGGGTAAATGCCCGCAACTTCTGTAAACGCATAGGAAACGTGTGCAGCAGCGTTGTTACCGTCCATGGTTTTCATTTGTCTTGCCATGAAATTTTTCCTCCTAAAAAGTTTTCATCGGGGACAATATATTTTGTCACATCTTATATAATAGCACTTTCTTTACAAGATGTAAATAAACAAATTCATCTAAATTTAGAAATAATTCGTAAAATTTGTGTTAATTCCGATTAATAAAGTCAACTTTTTGAAATTTTGACCGATCGGGCGGTTTTTGTTCTTTTCGAAGATTTTTAAAAACGCCAAAAAGACGCTCCGTCTGTGGTCGCAAAAACGCGGCGCTGTCGCAGTTTACCACGACAAAACGCGCTGCTGAAAAAAGCCATTGAAAATCATTGCCGGAAAAAATCCGCAAAAAGTCGCTGCGAAAAATACGCGGGCTCTTTCTGAATTGCGCTGTCAACGTGCGCCCGCGCCGCCGATGATCCGAGCGGTGCGCTCGGATCATCGGCGAAAAAAGCCCCCGCTCCAAAATTTCAGCAGCCTGCTGCCGCGGCAGGGTCTGTTCCGACTTTTTAAAAAAAGTGCGCCGTCCCCCCGAGCGGGGGGCTTTGCCGCCGGCCGAAAGGATTTCGGCCGGCGGCGCGCGGGCGCGTACCGGGCATTCAGCAAACCGCAAAGTCCACCCTGTCCGCAGTTCGGATTCTCCCCGGCTTTTTGCAGCCGCTCGGTTCGTGCCGCGAAACTGCAAAAACAAAAGCGGTCTTCTAACCGCAAAATTTTCTCTGTCCGCAGTTCGGCTTTTCCCCGGCCTTTTTGCAACCACTCAGTTCGTGCCGCAAAACTGCAAAACCCCAAGCGGTCTTCTGACCGCAAAATTTTCTCTGTCCGCACGTCGGCCTTTCCTCAGCTTTTTGCAGCCGCTCAGTTCGTGCCGCGAAACTGCAAAAACAAAAGCGGTCTTCTGACCGCAAAATTTTCTCTGTCCGCACGTCGGCCTTTCCCAGGCCTTTTTGCAACCACTCAGTTCGTGCTGCAATTCTGCAAAAACAAAAGCGGTCTTCTGACCGCTTGACAAAACGGGGATTTCAATATATTATATGTAGTAACGGTGTAATTTCCGATACACCGCGCTCTTGGCGCTGAAGCTTGCAGCTTAAAAGCGCCGACCATATTTTATCTGCCGCAGGACTTTGAAGTTCAGTGGCAAATTTATTCTGATTGGAGAGAACAAATACAAATGGACCCTGACCCTGCTACATCAATTATTCTGAACTTGGTACTGCTTTTTATTCTGATTCTTCTGAACGCATTTTTTGCTATGAGTGAGATCGCCGTGATCTCGCTGAACGACGCAAAACTTGCAAAAATGGCGGAGGACGGACACAAAAAAGCAAAAAAAGTACTGAAGCTGATCGAAAGTCCTTCTGCATTTTTATCCACCATTCAAATCGGCGTTACGCTGGCCGGATTTTTGGCTTCGGCGTCGGCGGCCAAATCGTTTTCCGGACCGCTGTCACAAAAGCTGACCGAGCTTCTCCACTATAGCGCCACCCCTGCGTGGCTCGACGGCGTTTCGCTTGTGCTGATCACTCTGATCATTTCGTATTTTTCACTGGTGCTCGGCGAGCTGGTACCCAAAAGAATTGCCATGCAGTGCTCCGAGACTGTGTCTTTTCGCGTGGTCGGCATTTTAATCTTTTTAAAGACCTTATTAAAACCCTTTGTTGTGCTCTTGTCGGCTTCCACCAACCTTTTGGTGCGTTGCTTCGGCTTTGACCCCAACGCCCCTCAAAACAACGTCACCGAGGAGGAGATCCGCATGATGGTTGACGCCGGCGAGGAAAAAGGCGTGATCGAGGAAAGCCAAAAGGAAATGATCAATAATATCTTCGAGTTCGACGACATCGTTGCCGCCGACGTGATGACGCACCGCACCGAGCTTGAGTGCGTAGAGATCAACGATTCCCTGGAAGACGTGATCAAAACCGCCATGGCGGAGGGGTATTCCAGAATTCCCGTATACGAAGATGAGATCGACAATATCGTTGGTATCATCTATGTGAAAGACCTGCTGAAATACATCGGCAAGCAGATTCCCGGCAACTTTAAAATTTCCAAGATCATGCGCGAGGCGGTGTTTATCCCCGAATCCAAGCGCTGCGGCGACCTTTTCAACGAAATGACCGAAAAGCACCTGCAAATGGTGATTGTTTCCGATGAATACGGTTCCACAGCCGGCATTGTCACCATGGAGGATCTTTTGGAGTCGATCGTGGGCAATATGCAGGACGAATACGACAACGAGGAAGAAGAAGTCCAGCAGGTGAACGACGATCTTTATAATTTCGACGGCATGACCGATATTGAAGAAGTCAACGAGGTGCTGGGCATCAACATTCCCGACGGCGAGTATGACACGATCGGCGGCTTTATTATGTCGGAGCTGGGCCGCATTCCCACGGAGGACGAACGCCCCGTGATCGAAGCGGAGGGCTTCCGGTTCTCGGTGGAGGAAATGGACGACCGCCGCATTGAAAGAGTCCGCGCCGAGCGTCTGCCGCAGCCGGAGAACGAAAGCGAGAACGAAACCGGCAGCGACAAAGAAAAATCCAAAGATAAAGACAAAATCAAAGACGGCAAAAAAGCCGACAAATGATTTTTTAAACTACTTTCACCAACAGTCGCCGAAAAACGCGCAAAAGAGACAACGCTTTTTTTAAAAACTTCCGGGCAGTTTTTGCTTGTTCGCTTTTAAAAAAATTAACCGCATCTGCCGCGCTTTCGCGATTACAAATTTATAAAAAAAGAGGAATGTAAAATGGATACTGTATTGGTAGAAATTTCGGCCCGTCACATTCATGTGACCAAGGAACACCTGGAGATCCTGTTCGGCAAAGGCTACGAGCTGACCCCGAAAAAGAACCTTTCTCAGCCCGGCCAGTTCGCCTGCGAGGAGAGAGTGGATATTATCGGCCCCAAAAGAGAGCTCAAAAATGTTTCGATCTTAGGCCCCTGCCGCAAAGCCACGCAGGTGGAGCTTTCGCTGACCGATGCGCGTTCCATCGGCGTTACCGCCCCGATCCGTGAATCCGGAGACGTTGCCGCAAGCGGCGCTTGCAAGCTGGTTGGCCCTAAGGGCGAAATTGAGTTGACCGAGGGCGTTATCGCCGCAAAGCGTCACATTCACATGACACCGGCCGATGCAGAAAAATTCGGCGTAAAAGACGGCCAGATCGTTTCCGTAAAGCTGCCCACCGAGGGCCGCGCGCTGACCTTTGACGACGTAGTGATCCGCGTTTCCGAAAACTATGCGCTTGCCATGCACATTGACACCGACGAGGCCAACGCCGCCGCCGTTCCGGGCAAGTGCCAGGGCGAGATTGTAAAATAAAGTTCCTTCCTCTATCAGCTACAAAAGTCAAACAAACCCGGACAGTAAAGCAAAACGCTTTACTGTCCGGGCTTTCTTTTTTTAGGCAAACATTAAATCTGAAAGCCCAGCCGCAATCAACCCGAAAGTTCTCCCTGCGCGCCGCCGCCTTCGGCGAAAGTCCTCCCCCAAAACGCCGTTGGCGTTTTGGGGGAGGACTTCTGCGGTGTTTTCCTGTAAAGGGAAAAACACCGCGCGGCGCGCAGGGAGAACTTCCGGGTTGATCTCGGCTGGGTTCTTTCGCTCACCGGCTGAAGGCCGACCGATAATTTTTATTATTTTATCTAATAAAAATTTGAATAAAATACCGGTCTACGCCCGACCTGAAACCGCCGTTCTCCGGCTGTCCGGTATTTACAATCAAGATCGCAGTGTTCCAAAGATTCTCTTTTTCCGTGTTGCAAACTCGCACCGCGGTTTTAAAAAAATATGTGCAAAGTATGGTTCCCGCCGCGCCGCATCCCCCTGTTTCTCTCGCGCCCGCGCCGCTGCAAAGCGGACGCCTTTGGCGTTCACTTTGCAGCGAAAAGCCCCTTTCCCTTGGTTGTCAGCTTTCAATGAAGCTTTTTAAAAGGGGCTTTTGCCGCCGACGGCCGCCGAAAGGCGGCCGTCGGCGGCGCGCGGGCGCGGACCCACATTTTTGCTATAGCTCAAGCTCGAACCCACCGCTTTGCTGTAGCCCAGACGTAAATCTACCAATTCTTTCTGCGGCGCGAATCCTCTTTCTTTGCACCGAAACCGCCGTTTTTTACCGAAAAGAAAGCCCCAAAAAGTCGCCTTGCCCTTTATTATAAAATGCTGCTTTTAAAAAACAATACAAAACCCCCGAAGAAATCACCGTCGGCCTTTTGGCCGCGCAAAAGCCGACCATTGGCTTTTGCAATTTCTTCGGGGGAATTTTAATTTGTCTGTGGTTTTTTCAAGCGGCGCGTTTCATCTTGTCACGAGCACGAGTTCAACGTCGCACGCGTCTTCGTAAAGAATTACAGAATATAGATCTCAATATTCCGTCTGCCGAAGTTCACGGCGTCTTCATAGGAATACATATATAAATCGGCAATGGTGTTGCCCCAAGCGGTAAATCCGCCGGTGTCGGCCGCAATGGCGTAGCCATAAATCCAACTGCCGTCGGCGGTGCGGATATACATTTGTGTGCCGTAGGGGATAATATTCGGGTCAACGGCAATATAGCCCTGCTTTACGCGCACGCCGGTGGAACAGGTCGTACCGGTGCAATAAGCCGAAGCCTTGCCGGTCATTTTGCGTTTGTAGTTCACCGGAACGCCGTTTTTATCAAGTAAAATTTCCTTTTGGGGCTTTAAGTCGGACATCCATTCCTTGCGGTTGGCCTTTTTTGCTGAAACGCCCACCAGAACCTCCTCAGTAACCGGCTTTACGGTGTCTTCGGTAACACTGGCATCCACCACCTTGCCGTTCACCAGCTTATGAATGGTGGTGATCACGCGTTTTCCGTCACTGCCGGCCTTTACAACCTTTTTCTGGCCGTCTTTCAGCTTTGTGGTGGTCTTTTTCACGGTTTTATGCGCAATGGTTTTCTCTGTTACCGACGTTTGATAATCCACGTTTACAACGTCAATCTTCATGCCCTCATTGAGGCGTTGATCCAAAGAATAATTGATCTCGTCGTACTGGTCGGGAATAAATCCCGTAGCTGCAATGGCGTCGGCGACCGTGCCGCCGGCAAGTTTCACTTCCTGCGACTTTCCGCCCACCGTAACGGTAACCGGAAAAGCGCGGCTAATGGTAATGGTCATATCGCTGTCTTGGCCGCCGGTCACTTCCACCTTATCACTTTCTTCCACGGCGATCTCGGCGGAGGAAAGTATCTTTTGTGCGTCTGTGTTGAAAGTGTAGAGCGTTACCTCTTTCGCGCCGTCGTGAATCGAAACCGACTTTACAAACTGAACCGGAAAAACCGATACAGTGCCGACAACCAACAAGAAAGCAATCAAAAGTTTCATGCGGCTGTGCATGGCAGTAACGATATGACTGCACATCGTCTTAAACATGAAATTCTCCTTTTTTATACCCGGCAAAACGGTAGTCGACCGAAATTCGGCGATACTTTCAAATCCTGCGCGCTGATAAAGCGCGGCGGTTTTGTCGGTTTTATAATGAGCACGTGCCCGTCGGAATTTGGGGCACTGTTAGGATTATAAAAGCCCAAAACGCAATAGTCAACCGAAATTTCAAGGTTTTTTCTAAGCAATTTCGCCAAAAAAATATCGCTTTAAACGGCGCGAAAAGGTTACAAGCCTGTAATTTTTAGGGTCGGACTTGTTATTTTTCTGTAATACGTTGTGCAAATTGACGATAGTTTGTGAATATCGGTATCATTTTGTACCTGTTTTTGTGGTGTTGTCACAAAATTTCAATATATTGTGTCTTTAATATTTATTACCACAATATATAGTTGCGCCTTAAAAAAATAATTTTTTTGCCGATTTCGCTTTCGCCCTTATTGTGGGAAATTTGTGTGATTTTATACATAATTTCTGTAAACGGTTGGATATTTTTATGGAAAGCAACCATTCCAAAACCGTCCGGTGGGGAACAGATGCCATTTTTGAAGAAATTTCCGGCCACATTTTGTAAAATCGTCCCCCATTTTTCGACAAAAGTGGGGAATTTATGTAATTTTTGAGGTTTTCACAAGCAAAATCGGTGCCGCGCGTGCGTGGCTAAAATACCACTGTTCAGCCAATGGTGCAGTTTATTCACTTGTTGTATCAAAAATATTTATAACCGGTTTGTTTTGAGCCTTTGCATATTTTACTGCCTGGTAAGCGCCTCCGGAAAGATGGTCTATATAACAAACCACCAAATCTGCTCGGTCCACCATATCGTGATTCCTTATTAGAATAGCCGATTTATAATGAGCTTTTCCGGCTCTTTGGCATACTTCAACCTCATCATAGTAATTTTCAAAGGCTTCTTGATTATTTTGATATTCAGCTGTTAAATATGGCAGAACCAAAACGAGTGCACTGTTGTCATCACGATATTTTCTTTTTGCTCTGCGGACAGCAGATGAAACCAGTTGATCAAAGTCACCGTTTCGACCAACAAGTAATTCTACATATTCTTTACTACTCAGTAACTGTTCAATAATAGGATCGATGTGCGCGTCAACCTTAATAAAATCATAGAGATTTCGGTGCCCAAAAAAAGCAACTCTAAATATATTTAGCATTCTAACACCTCAATTTACCGTTAACAATAACAACTTACTAAACATTATACTTATTTTAACGGTAATAATCAACTACAATAGGTAATTTTATCGTGATTGTTACCAATTAAATTTTCATATAATAAACAAAGAGGTGAACACCGTGGATATTGAGTTTATCAGGGAGCGTATTTCAGCACTTAGAACAAAGAAAAATGTTTCCGAATATCGAATGAGTACCGATTTGGGTCACAGCAAAAGCTATATGCAAAGCATTTCTTCCGGAAGAGCCGTTCCGTCTTTAAATGAGTTTCTTTATATTTGCGAATATCTTGGTGTAACGCCAAAAGAATTCTTTGATACGGAAGTGCAAGACCCACAGCTTGTGCAAAAGCTTTATCAGCTTACAAAAACCATGGACGACGCCGATTTAAAGGTGCTGATTGCCACCGCCGAACGGCTGAACGCAAAATAGAAATAAAATCAAGAACCGACGACCAAGGGCTTTGGTTGTCGGTTCTTCTTTGCGGCAATGGGCCGGCTGCCGGTTTCTTTGCTTGATCGCACAGCTGTCGATCGACCTATGTTTCAGCGCTATCGGTTTTTGCCTTGATTGCAGCGCTGCCGATGATCTCTGTTTGGCTTCAGCACTGCCGCTTGTGCGCTTTTTTGCCGCCTATAAAACGATCCGTTTTATAGGCGATAAAGCCCCCTTTCTCACTTTTGCGGCAAAGTAGGATGTCTTCGGAGAGCATTAAACTTCCAAAGAGGGTTAAAAAAACTAAAAGGGGGGCTTTGCCGCCGCCCGAAAAGAATTTTCGGGCGGTGGCGCAAAAAGCGCGTAACGAAAAGCAGACAAAACCCCGATCGCTGCCGTTTTAGGGTAATTTGCAGCCGGACGGTTCGACGGATTTTTTTGGAGCGCCCTTTCGCCCTCGGCAGCATTTTCGGGTTGTCCTTCCGCCCTCAGCGGCATTTTCGGCGGCAGCACAAGCAGGACAACACAAACAAGCCAACGCCGCGGTAAAAAATTTACCGGCCGTGAAAAAGCAGTAAATTAAGGCGGCAACGATCAAAAAGCCGCTGCCGCCTACCTATATAATATATAGCGCCTATTTTTTTTTGCTGTTTCAAAAGCCGAAAGCCGTTTTTTTAGGGGGCCTTCGTTCACCGTTTTGCCGCCTGCTCTTTCCTTTTTTCAAAAAATCTTTCGCAGCGCGTTCGGCGCTTGTCGGTCCTGAAACCGGCTTCTCACGGGTTAAAAGCTGACCTGCGACCGCCGTTTTACCGCTTTTTTGCCGCGACCGCCAGCTTACTGCTTTTTTGCTACAACCTGATTGTTTTCCAGCGTTACATACGGATTTTCGGGGTCCAATTCCAGCTGTACGTTGCTCTTTTGAAACGCCGTGACCGACACAAAGCGCACGCGGTCGGGCAGATAGAGCGTTTCAAGCTTCGGGCAGTTTTTGAACGCCTCGTCGGAAATCACGCGAGTCTTCTCGCTGAGCGTTACAGACAAAAGATTTTTGCAGCCTGAAAAAGCCGCTACCGGCACGGTGGTAATACTTTTCGGCAGCGTGACGCTCTCTAAACTGCGACAGTTTTCAAAAACATTGCGTCCAAGCGTAGCAACGCTTTTCATAAGCGGAATACTTGTAAGCTTTGTGCAGCCGGAAAAAGCATGGTTTCCGATTTTTTGCACCGCACCCTCCATTTGAATCTCCTGGATTTTTGCATTCATAAAAGAGCGGTTGCTGATCTCGCTGACGCTTTTCGGTACGGAGTAGCTGTCGCCCTCGCGATAGATCGGATAGCGGTAGATCACGTCCCCATTATAGCTGCAAAGCACGCCGTCCACCGCTTTAAAGGCCGGATTTTTGTCGTCAACCTCAAAAGCCGATACTTCGCCAAGCTTTTCGAGATCGGCAATTTTTAAGACATTTTTGCCAATCTTTAAGGTAAGCCCCTCGCCGGATTTCCCAAAGTTCAGGCCGCTGAGCATTCGTGCATTCTCCGGCGGATCAATCACGCCGTTTTCGGCCTTGTAGGTCAGCACGCAGCCGTCCCCCACTATTAAGAAATCATCGGTTTTGTCGTTCAACCAGGCGCTGTTTTCAAAGGCGTCGTTTTCAATAAAGCTTACACTGACGGGAATATCCACCTCCGTGGCTGCCGTATTCATAAACGCTTTTTCGCCGATATAGACCACGTTTTTCGGAATGCTGATCCTTTTGAGCGTTTCGTTGCCCATAAACGCCGCGCAATCAATATAATAAACCGTGCCCGGTACGCTTGCGCGCTCATCTGTGCCGCTGTATTTCACCAGCACGCCGCCGCCCACGACCGTGAATTCGTCCTTTAGGGATTTGTACCACGGCGTGTTGTGAAAGGCTTCGCCCTTAATGCGGACCACAGAGGACGGAAAGCTGACCTTTTGAAGCGCGGTGAAATTTTTAAAAGCGTCAGTTTCAATGGTGCGTACGCCTTCGGGGATTTTTACCTCGGTTACGGTTTTATTCTTCTGGCTGAAAGAAAATCCGGACAGTGTTGTTACGCTCACGCCCTCAAACACGCGCGGAATTTCCAGCACTTCGCCGTCAAAAAGCGTGCCGTTAAAGCGGAGAATGCCGGTGCCATCCACAGAAAACCAGGGCGCAGTGTCGGCATTTAAACGCAAAATGTTGTCGTTTTGGGCGCTTTTGCTGCCGGTATCGTCGCTCGAAGCCTCGGAAATTTCCTTTGAAGCGGTACTCTTTGCACTGGAAGACGCCGCATAGTCTGGGTGAAGAATATTTCCCGCAAAAAAGCTGCCCACCACCATAAAAGCCGCCAAAGTAAGCGCGCCAACCGTGATAAGGGTCTTCTTTTTTTTGCGGTTATCCTGCGGCCTGTCCGAAAAATTCGGATTCAGCTCCAGTTGTCCGTTGTTGTGATTTTCTTTGGGGTTCCTCTGATCGTTATTCAAATGTTGTCACTCCAGTTAAAATTCTGTTGTCTTAAAATTCCGCCGCCGAAAAAAGAGGTTTTCCTGCGGCCGATGCAGGACGTTCGCTTCTCGGCAGTTGATTTCCTGCGATGGATTTCGGCGGTTGATCTTCAGCGGTCGATCCTCGGCAGTTTTCTTTTATATTAATTATAGGAGATTCAGCGATCACTGTCAACAAAAATCGACCGATTACGACCGAGATTCCAAAAGTCGCAGCATTACGTTTTTTAAGTCCTTTTGTCGGAGATTTAAGGGCGTTTCGGGGCTTAAAATATTTTTTCTTGCCATAAAGCGCTTTAAGTGGTACAATATTCTAAAAGCGCCGATGGATCGGCGAATGAAACGATACTATTTTTTAATTAGGGAGCGTTGGAACTTTATGTCCGGACATTCAAAATGGAGCACGATTAAACGCAAAAAAGAAAAAACTGACCAACAGCGCGCAAAGGTCTTTACAAAAATCGGCCGCGAGCTGGCGATCGTTGTAAAAGCAGGCGGTCCCGACCCGAACGTGAACTCAAAGCTGAAAGACTGCATTGCCAAGGCAAAAGCGGCAAACGTGCCGAATGATAATATTGAAAGAATTATTAAAAAGGCCGCAGGCGAGGGCAGTACCGACAATTACGAAGAGATCGTTTACGAGGGCTACGGCCCGTGCGGCGTTGCCGTTGTGGTGGAGACCCTCACTGACAACCGCAACCGTACCGCCGGCGATGTTCGCCACTATTTTGATAAATTCGGCGGCAATCTCGGCCAGACCGGCTCGGTGATGTTTATGTTCGACCGCAAAGGTATCATTCAGATCGAAGCGGAAGGACTGGACGAGGACACCGTGATGGAGGCGGCTTTGGAGGCCGGTGCCGAAGATTTTGAGGCGGATGACGATGTTTACACCATTTCCACCGGTCCGAACGACCTCGGCCGCGTGCGCGACGCACTGGAAGCCGCCGGTTACAGCTTTGTGAGCGCCGACGTTGAGTATGTGCCGAATGTTGAAACCAAGCTGACCGATCCGGCCGCCATTGAAAATATGGAAAAGCTCATTGATATGCTGGAGGATAACGACGACGTTCAGGCGATCTGGCACAACTGGGCCATGGACGAAAATTGATCTTTATTAAAAATAACCGCTGTCACTTTTTTTCGTTGGCGGCGGTTTTTTGCTTTTTTTAATATTTGCCGATACGACGAAAAAATTGGAGGAATATATATTTATGAAGCTGTTATTTGTTCGCCACGCCGATCCGGATTATTCTATAGATTCTCTCACCGAGGTCGGAAAAAAGGAAGCGGAAGCGTTAAGCCGTCGGCTTGTGGCGGAAAAACCGGACGATATTTACTGCTCCATACTGGGCCGTGCACGCGATACGCTGAAGCCCACGCTTGAAAAATTGGGTGCCACCGCGACCTACTGCGACTGGCTCAGGGAATTTAATTACGCAAACATTCAGCCCTCATATTGCCCCGAGCCGCGCATTCCGTGGGATCTTTTGCCCGATTTTGCGGCAAAGCAGGAGGGACTATTCAGCCCAACGGAGTGGCGAAATCTCGATTTTATCAAAAACTCCAACACCCTCGAATGCTACGACGAGGTTACCAAAAAACTGGACGCGGTTTTGGCCCGGCACGGCTATCTTCGCGATGGTGCAAACTACCGCGCCGAGCGTCCAAATCACAATACAATTTTGTTTGTTTGCCATTACGGCGTGATCTGCGTTTTGCTGTCGCATCTGCTCAATTGCTCGCCCTATGTTTTGTGGCAGCAGGCCGTGGCGCTGCCAAGCTCGGTCAGCTGTTTTTACACCGAGGAGCGCGCGCAAGGGATCGCCTCTTTGAGAATGTCCCAATTTGCCGACACCGGTCACTTGTTTGCAGCCGGTTTAATACCGTCGTTCGCCGGTCGTTTTTGTGAATGCTTTACCGACGAAACGCGACACTGATTTTTAACAAAAGCTTTTTTTGCATGCTTTGCGGTGTTTCCTTTTTTCGCCGCGGTTTTGGCCCGGGTCGCGCCGTTGGCGCGATGTAAGCTTTGCGGTTCATTCTGTTTTCGCGGCGCGGTCGGTAACGGCCACGCCGCGCATTTTGTGCCAATTCGCGAGTTTAAAACGGCGGTATCTACGCAATTTTTATGTAATTCGTGGGCGGCCGAGGTAACGGCCGTTATCTGCATGGTTTTTTCGATATTCGTGGCCCGAAAAAACGGCGACCGTGCGAAATTTATGCAATGCGAAAATTTCCTGCAAACAGTGCCGCCAAAGTGTCTTTTTAGAAAGCAACACGCTCTAAGATGTTTTGCACCGAAAATCCCTATGGCACGCGCCGCACGGCCGCGCTTTGTTTTGTTGCTTTTTTGAGAAAAAGCAAAAATTGCCGGAACAAACTGTTCCGGCGCCGCCTGCGGCGGCAAGCGCGGCCGTGCGGCGCGTGCCATAGGGGTTTTCCGGGTGCAAAACGTCCGGTTCGGGCGTTCGGGCAGCTCTAATATAGATCCAAGGCGGATTTTTTGTTGCAGGCACCGATTCCTGCAACTCTTTTAAAAAATTCATTCAACATAAAATTTAAGAGGGCGAAAAACCAACATTTTTTCGCCCTCTTTTGCTTTCTTCTAAACCTAAAAAATTTATTCCCCGCGCTCGTCGCCCCAGAAGAACAGCGCCACCGTGCCGGGACCGGTGTGACTGCCAATTGTGGTGCCCACGCTGTTGATTTCTACTTTTCCGTTGAGGTTCTTAAATTTCTTTTCAACCAATGCCGCCACAGCACGCGCGTCCTCCATGCAATCGGAGTTGGAAATATAGCACTTGCCGCTGTATTGCAGGCCCTTGTCGGCGTGCTCCTCCATTTTTTTAACGATCTCCTCAATCACGCGGCGCTTGGTGCGGATCTTATACCGCGGAATCAGGCGGCCTTTGTTGTCCATGTTCAAAAGCGGACAAATTTTTAAAAGCGTGCCGAACCAGCCGGAAGCCTTTGAAATTCTGCCGCCTTTTACATAAAAGCTCAGATCTGTGGAGAAAAACCAGTGATGCAGGCGCAGACGGTGGTTTAAAGCCCACGCGTTTAATTCGTCGATTGACATTCCCTTGTCGCGCAAGTCGGCCAGTTTATCCATAAAAAGACCGTAGCCGGAAGAAGCGCCCAGGGAGTCCACAATGTAGATCTTGCGGTCGGGGTATTTGGCCTCCAGCTCCTGTTTTGCAATGTTGGCGGAATTGTAAACGCCGGAAATACCCGAGGAGAGCGTTACGTGCAGAATATCCTTTCCGTCCTCTAAAAACGGTGTGAAATATTCAATAAATTCGTCGGCGTTAACCTGTGAGGTCTTGGTTTCGGCACCCTCCGAGAGCGCCTTGTAAAACTGATCGAACGGCATCGTCTGACCGAGGTCATCGGGATAGGCCACGCCGTTTAAATAATAGTGAAAATAGATGTAATGAATGTTGCGATCCTCAAAATGCTTTTTTGAAAGATCCGCGGTGGAGCAGCAGCTTAAAATATAGGTTTCGTTACCCACGTCTGTTTCCTCACTTTCCTAAGGTTCGGCGTTCGCCGTTCTAATATCCCTCGTTTTTTAGGGGGATATCCCTTTTTCGGCACTGCATTTCGGCCGAGCGCACCGCGCTGTTGTCGGGCGCATTTTTTGTTTTCTTTTTGTGTTATCTATTTTATAGGAATTTTTCAAAAAAGGCTACCTACTAATGGGGTTTTCGATTATACTGCAAAAATTTCGGCAGTAGAGTTTAAAAAATAAACTCTACTGCCGGTAGAATTCCGCTGTTTTTGCGGCTTTGAAGCACAATTTTAAGTGTGTTACTTTTGCGAAAGCTTTTCTGCAATCGCTTTCAAGTCCTCTTTGGAATAGTATTCCAGCGTAATGGTTCCGTGATCTTTTTTCTTGGAGGCGGCGATTTTTACACGCCGACCCATGTCATTTTTCAGTGCGATTTCCATTTCGCGGAAGAACTGATCCGCCTGCGGCTTCGGCTTTTTGGCGCTCTCCGGTTTTTTCTTTGCCAACCGTTCCAGTTCTCTGACCGACGCGCCCTGCTGTGCCATGATCACCGCCTGCTCGCGCAGCGCCTCGTCGGTAATAGAGAGAATGGTTCTGCCGTGTCCGGCGGTCAATTCGCCGATCTTGATAAGCTCCAGTATATCGTTCGGCAGAGAAAGCAGGCGCACGGCGTTTGCCACGGCCGAACGGGATTTCCCACAGGTTTCGGCAACCTCCGCCTGGGTCAGACCGAATTTGTCCATTAAATATTTATAACCGGCGGCTTCTTCAATGGGATTGAGATCCTCGCGCTGAAGATTTTCAATCATGGCAAGCTCCATGGCTTCGCCGTCGGCCATTTCGCGGATTACGACCGGTACTTCTTCAAGACCTGCCGCAAGGCTTGCACGCCAGCGGCGTTCGCCTGCAACCAGCTGATAGCCGCCTTTTAACATGGGGCGCACCAAAAGCGGCTGCAAAAGGCCGTGCCGTTTAATGCTGTCGCTCAGCTCTTCCAAAGCTTCGGGATCAAACTCCTTACGCGGCTGATCGCGGTTGGGTTCGATGTCGGAAAGCCGAACGGTTACCGTTGTTTTTGTGTCTGCTGAATTTTCCTGAAACAGGGAATCAAAACCCCTGCCGAGTCCGCCTTTTTTCGCCACTTTTATCAACCTCTGTTCTTCTTCAAAAATTCTTTGGCAAGCGCGTTGTAAGCTTCTGCACCCTTGCCCTTTGCATCGTAATACTGAATGGGGACGCCATAGCTCGGCGCCTCGCTGATTCTCACAGAACGGGGGATCACCGTGGAATACAGCTTGTCCGCAAAATACTTCTTGACCTCGCTTACCACCTGCTGCGTCAGATTGAGCCGTCCGTCAAACATGGTCAGTACAATGCCCTGAAGTTCCAAAGAAGGGTTATACAGCCTTTTGATTTCCCTGACCGATTGCATCAGTTGGGAAAGTCCCTCCATGGCAAGGTATTCGCACTGCAGCGGCACCAAAAAAGTATCGCTCGCGCAAAGGCCGTTAATGGAAACCAAACCGATGGACGGGGGACAGTCGATGAAAATAAAGTCGTACTGCTCCTCCACCAGTGACAGCGCTTTTTTCAGCTGCGATTCGCGATGTTCCACCTCAATGAGTTCCACCTCTGCACCGGCCAACTGGCGGTTGGAGGGGATCATGTCGATATTTTTGAATTTGGTGTGAAGAATGGCGTCGCCTGCGCAACATTTGCCAATTAACACGTCATAAGATGAGCGGTTGAGCGCTCGTTTGTTAATACCGTAACCGCTGGTGGTGTTGCCTTGCTGGTCGATATCCACAAGCAAAGTCTTCTTGCCCTTTAACCCAACCGCAGCGGAAAGATTAATGGCGGTGGTGGTTTTGCCAACACCACCCTTTTGGTTAAAAATTGATATAATTTTTGCCAATTTGGTTCCCCCTATGGCTTTTTTTAATTTTCATTCGCGGCGGCTACATTTGTTTTGCAATTCTTAAAGACAAATCTTCGGCTTGCCCGATAAATTGCGTTTCGCTTGTTTTTACAAAAGTTTCAAAGCCGCCCGCGCTTAAAATATTCTGTTACTATTATAGCAAAACCGCCATGGAAAGTAAAGAGCAAAGCTGATATTAAAAATAAATTTTAAAGGAATGTTTCACGTGAAACATTCCTTTTGATGAAGCACGGTTTTTAAAGCCGGCCGTGGTGTTATTGCACTGCTTCTCCGTTAAGGGCGCCCCCGCCGGCATTCTCCCGGTTGGGCAAACGAATCTTACGAATAGTTTTCCAAGGTAACACCGCTGTAGTAGTGCTTTAAAATCGTCTTGTAATCGCAGCCCTCGTTCGCCATAAAATTTGCCCCGTTCTGGCTCATGCCGCACTGATGTCCATAGCCACGGACGGTAAAGGTAATCTCCTTATTTTTGATTGCCATATCAAAATTTTGCGAACGCAGACCCAGCGCCTGTGCCACTACGCCGCCGGAAAATACATTTTTGCCGCTGGTGATCTTTAAGACGTTGCCGGCGTCGGAACGGTCGATCTTGCCGGTGGCGATCTGCTCCGCCGTTGCCGATACACCCGACAATTTCTCGGTAACCTCCTCGTAGCTGAGCTTTACCGTGCTTAAATAACCACTGCTCAATTTGTCACCCACGCTGTTGACCGATTGCAGATAGCTGTAGGCGTGTCCCCAAACATTTTTGGAGGTTTCGGTTTTCCCGGCCGAAATTGCATGATACACCGCCAAAATCGGCGCGCCCTTGTAGGTTATCACCTCGGTGCCCACCGCCGAGATCAGCTTTTTCAGTCGTTGATCGTAAGCGGTGGCATTTTTGCCCCAACGCGAAAAAGCGGTTTTTTTGTCAACATAATTTTGGCTCGTTTGCGGATCGGTGGAAAGATCATAGTCGCGGTCTTTGTTTTGACCGATGCAGTGCAGGGTGTAAGTGTGCGCCGCAACGATCTGCGCTTTCAGCGCCTCGTCGGCATAGGACATCGGGCATTCGCCGGCCACCACGCCGTATATGTAATCAGAGATCGGCAGCTTTTCCACCTTTTTGGTCGTTGCATTTTGTAAGCGCACCGTAGTAACCTTTTTAAGATTTACAGCGGTGTCGGCTTTTTTTGAGGCCGTAGCTTGTTTGGCACTGTCGGTGGCTTCATTGATATCCTTCGCCTTTGCGTCATCATCGCGATCGGGGTCTTGTTCGTTTGCATTGTTTTGTAATGTTGCCGCTGCGGCCGCGGCGTTTTTGTCATCGGCCGCTTTTGGCAGTGCCGACAAAGGGGATAAAAGCACACAAACGGTGATTGCTAATAAAAGCCATGTATGAATACTTTTCATGAACGAAACGCTCCTTTTGTTTTTTCTGCCAAGTTTTTCGCTGTAAATAAAACAATTTTTAAAGTTCAGTGGCGCGAAGCCTTGGCTTTTCTATTGACTTTTTATTCATTGTGAATTACAATTAAAAGGCAATCCTGCAACATATATATGTTGTCCCAAACGGTTTCATGCCAGATTCGGCGGTCAGGGGGCTCCCGACCGCCTTCATTTAAAGGAGTTCGTTTGTTTTATGAATGATAAAAAAATTTTTTCCGTTCTCGCGGTCGGTGCAGTTTTAACCGCTGTTTTGCGATTTATACAATTGTTTTTCCTGGTTGACGGCAAAACCGGCTTTGTGTGGGAGGAAACTGCCGCGGCGGTTGGAAATATCGCCGTCACTGTGATCACCCTCTTGTGTTTTCTCGTTGTTTTAATTATCACCACCGCATTCAACAAACGTCAGCCCATTGGCGCGCCAAAGGTGTCCAATCATCTGCCCCTGGTGGTGACCGGATTTCTCATGGCCGGGTATTTCCTTGTAAGCTCGGCTGTAACTGCGGTAAGCTTAGGCAGCGCTTCAAAAATTGAATATTTAAAGCTCGCTTTAGAGCTTCTTTGCACAGTGTTTTTTGTATTCTTCTCCGTGAGCGGTCTTTCTTCAGACGTCAAGGTGCCGCAGGCGCTGGCCTTAGCTCCCATTTTTTACGGCGGATACGAATTGATCTTTGCCTATATGGACTGCCGCGGCGTTGCCAATATTTCCGATAATATTTATAAGCTTGCATTTCTTTCCTTTATGCTGTTGTTTTATTTGTTTGAAGGCAAGCTGTTGGCCAATGCGGAGTGCAGAAAATCGGCACGGTTAATGCTGCCGGTTGCAAGCTTTTGTCTGATCTTCGGCACGATCTGCACACTGCCGCCGCTATTTATGAGCCTGATCGGCAAGCGATCGGCATTGCACACAACCGAGCTGCCGATCGGTTATCTGATTGCCGCGGTGTTTGCCATCAGCTTTTGCGCGGCCATGTACCGCGAAGCAAAGACCCCATCAGGCATTGAAAGAAGTACACAAAACGCCAATATTGGCGAAAACACCGAGCCGGTGATAAAGACCGAAAGCCAAATTGAAAGCCGTATTGAAAATAAAGCGGAAAACTAAACCGGGAAACTAAACAGAAAACCCGAACGAAAAATTTTGATTTTTAAAACCCGGGGAACCGTTTAAAAAGATAAAAAGAAAAAACAAAGCACGCCGCCCGAAAGCATTGCGGAAACTTTCGGGCGGCGGCTTTGTATGGGGATGAATATGGGTGGGTATATTTTAGAAGGCGGAAGTTTCCAAGAGAGGGCAAAGACTCGAAAACTCTTTGTTGGCAGCAAAGGCCAAAGGCATGTTTGCTTTCGGTGTTTTTGTTGCCATCAATTACCTTCTGTTATTATGATAAGACAAGCCGTAAAAAAATGCAAGCAATATCGGTTGACACAAAGCGACCAAAAACCGCTGTAATCGGCAGATTACAACGGTTTTTTTGCGATTTTTGCGGGACTTCTGGGAAAAGTTGTCGGGGTTTGCGAAATCTTTTTGGTAATACAAAAACAACGAACGGAGCTGTCGGACAAGGTTTCTTTGAAAACAGAGAAGGGTTCGCCGCCAAGCTTCTTTGCGGCCGCCGCGGCTTCCTCGGCTTCCGAATATCCGGCAGGGCCTTTCATGGAAACAAACACGCCGCCCGGCTTTACATAGGGCAAGCAATACTCGCTTAAAACATTGAGCCTTGCCACGGCGCGCGCGGTGGCAATTTGAAACTGCTCGCGAAGATTCGGCTTTTGTCCGCCATCTTCGGCGCGGCTGTGAACAAGCGTAAAAGAAAGACCAAGTTCCGATTTTACCGCCTCCAAAAAGGTAAGGCGCTTTTGCAGGCTGTCCAACAGGGTAATTTTAAGGTCGGGTCGCGCAATGCCCAACACCACGCCCGGAAAACCGGCACCCGTGCCAACATCAATGAGCGTGGCGTTTTCTTCCGGATTGCAATATTTAAAAAACAAAAGGCAGTCGTAAAAATGCTTTAAATAAATTTCCTTCGGCTCGGTGATTGCCGTGAGATTCATGCGGCTGTTCCAGTCGATCAACAGCTCCATATAAGTCTTGAGCTGTGCCTTGGCGCTGTCCGGCAGAGAAATTCCCTGCGTTTCGCATTCGGATTTCAGAAGATCAAAGAAATCGGTCATTTTGAAAAACCCTCCGATTTTAATTTGTCTAAATAGATCAGCAGCACCGAAATATCGGCAGGGGAAACACCCGAAATTCTGGACGCCTGACCAATGGAATGCGGTTCCACCTTTTTCAGCTTTTCAATTGCCTCCAGGCGCAGGCCGGTCACCTCGTCGTATTGAATGTTGGGCAGCAGCAGCTTGTTTTCCAGCTTTTTCATGCTATCCACCTGCATTTGCTGGCGCTCGATATACCCCTCGTATTTGATTTCGACCTCCACCTTGTCGATAATATCGCGTGGGAGGGTCGGCCGTTCGGGGTCAAACGGTTTTAAATCATTGTAGAAAATTTGCGGACGGCAGAGCAATTCCGCCAGCTTGCAGCCGGTACTGAGCGGTGATGTTTCACGTGAAACAAGCAATTCATTGATTCCGGATTTTGGCGAAACCGAGGTCGCTTTCAGGCGCTTGATCTCGTTTTCTTTGAGTGCACAGCGGCTTTGAAATTCCTGCCATTCCTGCTCACCGATCAGACCGTTTTCATAACCAATCGGCATTAAGCGTTCGTCGGCATTGTTTTGCCGCAATAAAAGTCGGTATTCACTGCGGCTGGTCATCATGCGGTAAGGGTCGGAGCAACCTTTGGTGACCAGATCGTCGATCAGCGTGCCGATATAAGAACTGCTGCGCGGCAGAATCAGTGGTTCTAAGCCTTTCACACTTCTTGCCGCATTGATTCCGGCCATCAATCCCTGCGCTGCGGCTTCCTCATAACCGGAAGAACCGTTGAACTGACCGGCGCCGTATAATCCCGGTTGGTTTTTGATCTCCAACGTGCCGTAAAGCGCCAGTGGGTCAATGCAATCGTATTCAATGGCGTAGGCGTTTCGCATAATTTCACAATGCTCCAGGCCCTCAATGGAGTGATAAATTTCAATCTGCACTTCTTCGGGCAGTGAGGAGGACATTCCCTGCAAATACATTTCTTCGGTGTTGCCGCCGCAGGGTTCAATAAACAACTGATGCCGTTTTTTATCGGCAAACCGCACGATTTTATCCTCAATACTGGGGCAGTACCGCGGCCCGACACCCTCAATTTCTCCGGCGTAAAGGGGAGAGCGGTGCAGATTTTCTAAGATGATTTGCTTTGTTTTTTCATTGGTGTAGGTGATATAGCAGACCTCTGTATTTTCGTGCGGCGTTTTGGTAGTATAGCTGAACGGCACGATCTCCTCGTCGCCGTATTGCACCTCCATTTTTGAAAAATCAATACTGCTTTTCAGCACTCTGGCCGGCGTGCCGGTTTTGAACCGCCGCAAGGGTAAACCCAGCTTTAACAGGTGTTCGGTCAGCTCGGTCGCGCCGCCGCTGCCGTCCGGTCCGCCGTTATAATGAACCTCGCCCACAAAGATTTTGCCGCGTAAAAACACGCCGGTGGCAAGCACTACCTTTTTGAAGGTGTATTCGGCACCAAGCTTGGTAATCACCGTCCAAAGGCCGTTCTCGGTCGGGTGAATATCCACCACCTCGGCCTGTTTTAAAGAAAGATTTTTTTGAAGCTCAATTTGGTGCTTCATATATTCTTGATAAGCGCGGCGGTCGATCTGCGCGCGCAGAGAATGCACCGCCGGTCCTTTGCCGCGGTTCAGCATTCTGCTTTGCAGCATATTTGCGTCGGCCGCTTTGCCCATTTCACCGCCGAGCGCGTCGATTTCTCTTACAAGGTGACCTTTCGCCGTGCCGCCGATAGAAGGGTTACAGGGCATATTGCCCACCATATCAAGATTAATGGTAAACACCACGGTTTTGCAGCCCATCCTTGCCGCGGCCAAAGCGGCTTCAATCCCGGCGTGGCCGGCTCCAATCACCGCAATATCATAATTTCCTGCATTGTACGTTTTCAAATTCTTTGCACATCCAATTTTCTCGGTATCATTTGTTTTCGCATCATTCTTTTTATCTGCCTTATTTTTAAATTATCGGCAGTCCTTAGCTATTATAGCATTTTCGCGCTTTATATGCAACAAAAAACGCCGCAGCTTAAATCTGAGGGTATTTAACGCAAAAAACGCCGCTTCTTAAAATCGGCGGCCTTTAACGCCAACAAGAAAACGCCGCGGCTTAAAGCCGGCGGCGTTTTCTGTGCTTTGATTATAGGACTTATAAATTTATTTTAATTTTCCTTTTGTTCGGCGATGATCTTTTCCGCAATCATGGGCGGTGCTTCCTCGTAGCGTTCAAAGTCCAAAGTAAAGGTTGCCCAGCCCTGGGTGATAGAACGCATGGCGGTGGCAAAATCGCCCATTTCGGCCATGGGGACCTCCGCAACCACTTCTTTGAATTTATTTTCCGTGGGGTTCATGCCCAGCACTCTGCCGCGGCGCTTGGTAATATCACCGATCACGTCGCCCATGTAATCGTCGGGAATATAAACCTTTAAAACACCGATTGGTTCCAAAATTACAGGGTTTGCCTCGGGAATACCGGCGCGATAAGCAAGACCGGCCGCCATTTTGAAGGACATTTCGGAGGAATCCACCGGGTGATAAGAACCGTCCAACAGCGTGGCCTTTAGACCTACCATGGGATAGCCTGCCAAAACACCCTTTACAATGCTGTCGCGCAGGCCCTTTTCTACCGCCGGGAAGAAGTTTTTCGGCACGGAGCCGCCGAAGATCTTTTCTTCAAAAACAAAATCCTCGTCGCAGGGCGAAAATTCGATCCATACATCGCCGTATTGGCCGTGACCGCCCGACTGCTTTTTGTGCTTGCCCTGCACCTTCACCGTTTTGCGAATGGTTTCGCGGTAGGGTACCTTCGGCAATTTTAATTCAATATCCACGCCGAATTTTTGTTTTAATTTGGTTTTAATGACATCTAAATGCTGTTCGCCGAGGCCGGAAAGCTGCGATTCCTTGGTTTCGGTATTGTATTCAAACCGAATGGTGGGGTCTTCTTCTTTGAGCCTTGAAAGACCCTGGCTGATTTTTTCTTCGTCGCCTTTCTTCAAAGGATAGACCGCCATGGTAAGGCAGGGCTTCACAAAATCGGCCATAGAAAGGGTAATCTTTCTTTGTGCGCTGCAAAGGGTGTCGCCCGTAAGTACGTTGCCGAGCTTTGAAACGCAGGCAATATCTCCGGCCGTAACCGTCGAGCCGTCCACCGTTTTGCCGCCTTTTAAGTACATAATTTTTGTAAGCTTTTCTTCCGAGTTTGTACGCATATTGTAAAGCTTCATATCGGCTTTCAATTCGCCGGAGATTACCTTGAAATAAGAAAGCTTGCCCACAAACGGGTCTGCCACGGTTTTAAATACCAGTGCCGCCGCAGGATCGTCCTTTTTGGCTTCGATCTCTATATTTTCGCCATCTTTTACCGCTTTAAAGCTTCTGTCGGCAGGCGACGGGAAAATATCCTTTATCATTTCATAAAGCATGGGCACCGCTGCGCCGGTGGCATTGATGCCGGAAAATACAGGATTGATTTCACCGCTTAAAAAGCCTTTTTTGAGGGCAGCCATCAATTCTTCCTTGCTGATTTCTTCGCCTTCAAAATATTTTTCCATCAGATCTTCGTCGGCGGTGGCGGCCGCCTCGATCATTACAGTTCTTAAATTTTCAATATCCGACGACTGCGGCAGGTCGGTTTCGGTGTCGTTGATACCGTCAAAGCGATAGGCCTTGTTTTCAATTAAATTTACAAAGCACTGCACCTCGTCGTTTTCAACATAAGGCACCACAATGGGGCAGACCGCCGAACCGTATTTACCGGTCAGCTGCGACATTACCATGTAAAAATGTGCGCGCGGAGAATCCAGCTTTCCCACAAAGAAAGCAATCGGCAATCCAAGGTCTTTTGCTTTCTGATAGCAAAGCTCACTACCGACATTCAGACCGCTTTTTCCCGAAAGAGCAATCAAGACCGAATCCGCGCCGGAAAGCGCTTCACTGACGCCGGCGCTGAAATCAAAAAGTCCGGGTGCATCCATAAGATTCAGCTTAAAATCCTTTGCTTCCGCCGAAAAGCAGGCAGTGCTGACAGAACAGCCGCGGTTTTTTTCCTCGGCATCATAATCCATTACGGTGGTACCTGCAGCGACCGAGCCGATCTTATCCGTTTCATTGAGCGAATAAAGAATCGCGTCACACAAGGTGGTTTTGCCGCAGCTGCCGTGTCCTAAAACGGCAAGATTACGAATGTCCTTTGTTTCATACTGTTTCATGGTTTTTGCACCCTTTCCTTATATCGTAAATCCCTCTTATTTTTTTAATTTGCGTCCTTTGATCATCAAAAAACGGACCCATGGTTTTACTGCTTCCTGATAAAGGCCGCTTTGTAATGAAAATTTGTAAAAAGTATACAAAATAAATAAGAGTTTATTACTTTTTTGATTGATTATTCACATTATAACACAGTTCATTTCATATTTCAATACTATACTTATATTTCTTTTTGCTCTTTTCTATACCACGATTTTTGCCGGCAGCGGAACTATCTCTAAAATGCTTTATTTTCTTTTTTGGGTTTTCAAAAAATCGGCTTTGAATGCTTTCAAAAATACAACCATGTTAAAATGTGCGTTCTTTTGTACCTATTTTTCGTTTTTTTAATAAAATAATGGTAAAATAAGCATTGCTATATTTTTAAAATGTGGTATAATATTATTGATTTGTTGTTGTTTTTTAAAAACGGCCGGTGCCGATATTTTGGATTGAAACTCAAAAAGGATGGATAGGTGAATGAACTCATACTCCGAGCTGTGGGACGCGATTTGTCTTCAAATGCGGGAAAATAAATATATCACGGAACCCGGCTACAATATGTGGCTCAAGGATTCCTATATTATGGATTTCAAAGAGGGCATCATGTATATTTCCGTGCCGACGACCTTTCACAAGGACATTGTGGAAAATACATACAAAGCCAAGCTGAAAGAATGCATCGGTCAAATTATGGGCACCATTGTGGATCTGGAATTCACAGTCAATCAAAACGATACGCGCGGCATTGACGATCAAATGGAGCTGGAAACACCGACACCCTTAAATTCTCTCATCGGCGCGGAATTCACCTTTGAAAACTTCGTGCTCGGCTCCTCTAACCGTTACGCGCAGGCGGCGGCCATGTCGGTTGCGGAAAATCCGGCCAGCCTTTATAATCCGCTTTTGATCTACGGTGCCAGCGGAGTTGGAAAGACCCACTTAATGTTTGCAATCAGAAACCGCATTGCAAAGCTTTTTCCAAATAAAAAAATTGAGTATATCCGCTGTGAGGATTTTGCAAATATGTTTTTTGAATCCCTGCAGGCGCAGACCATGAATTTGTTTCATAATCGTTTTCGTTCGGTGGACGTGCTGCTTATTGACGATATTCAGTTTATCGGAGGCAAGCTGCAGATGCAGGAGGAGGTTTTCAATACCTTTAACGCGCTGCTGCAATCCAAAAAGCAGATCGTTTTAACCTCCGACCGCGCGCCGAAGGATATCAACGACATGGATATTCGTCTGAAATCCCGTTTTGAAAACGGCTTAATGGCGGATATTTCCGCGCCCGATCTTGAAACAAGAATCGGCATTATCAAGATCAAAGCCAACACGCGCGGTATTTCTCTGGACGACGACATGATCTATTACATCGCCGATCAGATCAAGACCAACACACGCCAGATCGAGGGTATTATCAATCAGATCAAGGCGTATATCAATTTACATAATACGATGCCCTCTATCTCTATTGTGCAAAACTATATACAAAACATTGTCAGCGACGCGCGCCCCGATCCCATTAACACCGACCGCGTCATTTCGGAGGTTTCCCGGTATTTAAAGGTGAGCGAGCAGGATATTCGTTCCAAAAAGCGCATGGCCGATATTGTTTGGGCGCGCCACGTTTCCATTTATATTACGAGCAAAATCACCAGTATTTCCAATATGCAGATCAGTAAGGAATTCAAAATGGATCACGCCACGGTCGGCCACGCGCTCAAAAAGGTGGAGGATCGCATGCAGACCGATTCATTTGAGAAAAATCGCGTGCAGGAGATTATTGACGCGTTGCAGCGGTGATTTTTTTACTTTTTGATTTTTTACTTTTTGATTTTTTATTTTTTCTTTTCTTTTTCAAGGCTTAAAATATTTTTTTCGGCACAGCGTTTATATAAAACGTCTTTTTAAAAAGGAT
>CADAVL010000003.1 GCA_902791335.1 Oscillospiraceae bacterium | reverse complement strand
AGTCGCTTTCTTGCAGCCAACATACTTTCCTCATTTTTTGGAAAATGAATGTTGCGAATGGCAAAGTTAAGGTCGCAAAGGTCGTATCTTTCCAAAATGCTTTGCGGCAGTGGGTCGCGCGGCATTGCTTTTTCCATGGCGTCCAATACACTTTTTCGTATATTCCCCTGATAAAGACCCGCCGTGGTGGGATAAACTGGCGTGATGACCGCCCGACTTGCCGGCAGAACTTCGGGCGAGGACATTGTGCGGTTTGGGCCGATATTTCCGGAAATTTTGCCGTAGAAAATATAATCGCAGTCAAGCTTTAGAGAATTTGCAAGATGTTTATTATTGTAAAGCGTTATTTCCAGCACAGCCGACTGATCGGTTACGGGAAATTTATACAGCACCATATTGGCGCGTACAAAATGCTCCTTCGGCAGGCTTAAAAGCCGTGCCTTAACCGTAACCATGCGGTCTTTTTCGGCGGAATAGATCTCCCGAATATCCGAATAATCCCGATAGTCGCGCGGGTAATAACGCAAAAGGGCACAGGCGGAGTGAATGCCAAGCTTATGAAAAAGCTTGGCACGCTGTTCGCCTATACCCTTGATATATTTAATATCCAGTGATGCCATGCGGCACCTCCGTTTGCATTCTTAAAAATTAATCCAAAGCGGCATAAATACCGGAAAGAACCGCGTTCTGTGCATCAAAACAAGAACGCAAGACTTCAATTTCACCGGTAAAATGCTGCCGTTTTATTCCACAGAGATCACAAAGTAGTAGACCGGTTGGCCGCCGTTGATCAGCGTTACATCAATATCAGCGCTGAGCTTCGCCGCAACTGCGTCGCGGATCGCCTCGGCCTTTTCTTCGGAAACGTCTTCGCCAAAGATCAGCGTGACATAACCGGTATCTTTCTTTACAAGCGATTTTGTGAGCTTTACAACGGTTTTTTCAAGATTAATATCGGTAAAGGTGATCTTGCCGTTTGCCATGGCCAAAAGCTCGCCTTTTTTAATCTTGAAGCCGTCAAACTCGCTGTCACGCGCGGCGTAGGTGATCTGGCCGGTGCCGACTCTTTCATAAGCCGCACGCATATTGATCGCGTTGGTTTCATAATCGGTTTCGGGATCAAACGCCAACATGGCGGATATTCCTTGCGGAACGGTTCTCGTCTGCAATACCACAACCCGTCTTGTCGCCAGCGGTACCGCCTGCTCGGCCGCCATAATTATATTTTTATTGTTCGGCAAAACAAACACCGTTTTGGCCGGCGTCAGCTCGATCGCCTTTAAAATATCGTCGGTACTGGGGTTCATGGTCTGGCCGCCGCTGACAACAATATCAACGCCAATGTCGTGGAACAGCTCCTCCAATCCCTTTCCTGCACTGATCGCCACAAAGCCGTAAGGATTCTCCTGTGCCGCCGGGGTGTAGACCTCAGTCTTTTCAAGGTTCTCTGTGGGTTTCGGCTCGTGTGCGTCGTGCTTTGCGCGCTCGTGCTGATCGCGCATATTTTCAATTTTCATGTTCACAAGCTGGCCAAAGGTCAAACCCTTTTCAAAGGCATTGCCGGGGTGGTCGGTGTGAACGTGGACCTTAATAATATCCTCATCGTCCACCACAACCACGCAGTCTCCGATGCTTTCTAAGTAAGCGCGCAGCTCGGACGGATCGGCCGAGTCCTTTTGGCGCTTTACAATAAACTCCGTGCAATAGGTAAAGGTAATATCTCCGTCAAACTCGCCGGCAGCATTCACGCCCTCGCCCTGATTTTTCGGTGCTTCGGCGGTCTTTTGCTCGCCCTCAATGATCGCTCCGCCCGAAAGCACGGTATACATACCCTCTAAAATAACCACCAAACCGCGGCCGCCTGCGTCCACAACGCCGGCTTTTTTCAGTACGGGCAAAATTTCGGGTGTTTCGGCCAACGCCCTTTTGGCACCGTCAATGGCGGCGGCAAAGGTTTTTAATTCGTCCTCACCGTCGTTTGCGGCCAGTCTTGCATATTCCGACGCCACGCGTACCACGGTTAAAATGGTGCCCTCAGTGGGCTTCATTACAGCCTTGTAAGCGGCCTCGGTGCCAAGCTCAAACGCCTTGGCAACCTCCTCGGCGCCGGCCTCCTCGCAGTCCTTAAAGCCTTTGGAAAAGCCGCGGAAGATCAGTGAAAGAATTACGCCGGAGTTGCCGCGCGCGCCGCGCAAAAGCGCCGACGCAACCGTTTTGGCAACCACGCTTGCCGGCTGACCCTCCAAGTGCGTCACTTCCTTTGACGCATTGGCAATGGTCATAGACATATTCGTTCCGGTATCGCCGTCCGGCACCGGGAAAACATTCAGTTCATCAACAGCGTGGCGGTTATTTGAAATATTATTTGCCGCGGAGATCACTGCATCGCGCAAGATATTACCTGTAATCAAAATTGAACACTCCTTTAGGCTGACTATTCCGTGATAATGCCGTCAATGCGGACGATCACCTTGGAAACATTAATGCCTGTAGCCCTTTTAACGGTGTATTTAACCGCTTCTGTAATGCTGTTGGCAATGGTATTGATATTGACGCCGTAAATCACCGCAATGTGAAGATCCACACTCACGGTGCTGATATTCCCCCGAACGGCAATTCCCTGTTCAAGATAGCCGTCACGTTTAAATATGTTGAAAATTTTTTGCTTACGGCTGGGAACCATTTTTACAACGCCGTAGCAGTTCTGCACCGCAGCGCCAATGAGCTTTTCGAGATATTCAGTGGAAAAGCAAACTGTGCCGTTCATCGTTTCGTATGAAATCATATAGGTATCCTCCTTAAAGAATGAAAGATATAAAAAATTTATTTTTCCAACCCGAAATACGGGTCACTGTATGACGGTTCAATGTTGTTGAGCGCCGCACTGTAGCTGACAATGCCGGTGCGATAGCAGATCGGAATGATGGGCAGTTCGGTAGCAAAGGCCGACGCGACTTCTCCGGCCGTGGCCTTGCCGCGGTAAAATTTTGACACCGCGCTGGCTGTGGAACCGGCATAATCCGGCTCGGAAGAAGATGAGGAAGCACTGCCGGCGGAAGACGTTTTGCCGGTGCCCGATGCGGTATTGGTACTGCTTGCGGCAGAAGAAGTTCCGTCGGAAGCGCTTGCAGAGGCGGATCTCGATGAAGCGCCGTAGGTAATGCCGTAAGCGGCACTGCCGTCTTTTTTAACAAGCTCGCCAATATCCATATTGTTGCCAATGCGAACCTCGCCGAGGTAAAGATCAAAGTAGCCGTTTTTTAAGGCGCTTTTATAAGCGCTCCAGCTAAGACTCTCCACCGTGACGCGAATGCCGGCGTCCTTTAACTGTGCGCGGACAAGTTCGGCCGCGGCACCGCGCCAACTGTTTTCCTTATTGCAGACAAGCTTTAAGGTGAGCCGCTCGCCGGAAGAATTTACATAGTATCCGCTACTATCTTTCTTATTATAGCCTATTTTCTTTAATTGTGCAAGATAAACCTTCTCATTAATTTTGGTTTCGGTTGTTTGCATGAAAGAATTGCTCCTGACCCACTTCGGATTGTATATTCCGGTGGCGGCCACGGCGTTGCCATAATAAGCGTTTTCGGCAATGGCGGCACGGTCAATGGCCGCGGAAACGGCCTGCCGCATTTCGGTGTTTTTCATAAAGACGGATTTCATATTCACGCCGAGATATACCAGGTTATTCAAGGTAACAGTTTTATAGTGTCCGCGCACCTGCGGCAAGGTACAGTCGGAAAGATCGGAATAATAATAAGTGATGTTGCCAACCTCTAAATTGTGGGAAAGCGCCTCGTCGTCGGGCGTGTTCACCAGCGTAATTTTCTTGATCTTCGGCGTGCCCTCGTAATATCCCTTGTTTGCCACCAAAGAGGATTTATCGTCGCTGATAATATACCGGCCGCAACCGATCGGCGGTATTGCAATATTATCCGAGCTGATCTTTTTATCGGAATTCTGTTTATATATTGGAAAATCCAGTACATTTTCAAAATAAGGATCTTCCTTTTTCAGCTTAAAGACTACCGTCCCGGCGTCAGCTGCGTTGACGCTCCAAACACTGCGCAGCCCGTAAGAATAGCGCGTGCCGGAATCCATGGCTTTGTTCGCGCAATAAACCACGTCATCCGCCGTTAAAGACGAACCGTCGGAAAAGGAAACACTTTTCAGCGTCACCGTCACGATCGTGCCGTCCACCGTGATCTTTTGCGCGAGCTTATTCTGCGGTGTAAAATCATTGCGCAAAGTCACCAAAGAATCATAAAGCAAAGGACTTAAATTCCGATTGATCATGGTCTGCGCTGAATAAGGGTTGAAGCTGTCGGTAATACTGCACGCCAACGACACTCCGACCGTAGTCGAAGCTTTGGAACTGTCCGACGCGGTATTTTTGGACGCTGCGACGGAATTTGCCGAAGTACTGCCTTTTGCTATCTTGCCGCTGCAGCCGGTCAAAAATAATAATACGACCAAAAGAAGCCATGCGGCGGTTTTACGCATTGTAAGCATATAATAAATTCCCCTTTTAAAATTTTGCGGCCGACCGGTGTTTGTATTAAGCCCATGCCGACCAAAGCCACGGCGGCGCTGCTCTTTTAACGATCTTTTTCGAACGCCTTGCTTCTGTCGGCTTTGCTTTTGTCGGTTTTATTTTTTGGCCGTTTTGCGCATCAATCGAAGTCGGACATCAGCCAATCGAAATAAGCTCCGCTTTTGTAACAAAGCCGGAGGCGGTATCAACATTTAAAAGCCAACCGTTTAAAATTGACTCCCCTGCGGCGTTATAAAACCGTGCCGGTAATTTATCGCGCATTTTCATAATCGCAATCTCCGGCTTTACGCCAAGCACCGACTGCTTCGGCCCTGTCATGCCGAGATCGGTCAAATAAGCGGTGCGCCCGGGTAAGATCTGCGAATCGTTGGTTTGTACGTGCGTGTGCGTGCCGAACAGTGCAGTGACCTTTGAATCAAAGCAAAGTCCCATCGCCCGCTTTTCCGAGGTTGCCTCGGCATGGAAATCCACCAAAATAATCTTTGCACCAAGCAATTTTACCTTTTCTATCTGTCGATCGAGCGTTTCAAAAGGCGATGCCATGCTTTCCATATAAACCGTGCCCAAAAGGTTGATAACCCCCACCGAGGTATAGCCGAGATCGACTACGCAATAGCCCTTGCCGGGTACGCTGTCGGGCAGATTTGCAGGCCGAAGAAGTCGATCGTTTTCTTCCAGCTCCGGATAGATTTCCCGTCGGCGAAGCGTGTGATTGCCGCCGGTGATCACGTCGGCGCCGCTTGCAAAAACATGCTCGGCACTCGATGGCAGAATGCCGTTGCCCTCGGCGGAATTTTCACCGTTTACAATGCAAAGCTCCACTTTGTGTTCTTTTTTTAGTGTCGGTAGCTTTCGGCGCAAAAATTCACAGCCGTTTGTACCGACAACGTCGCCAATACATAAAATATTCATGATCATTCTCCGATTGATATTTGACCCTCTGCCCGTTTTTTGCAGCGCGCGTGGCCATTGCATAACTTTTAGGCACAGTGCAGTCATAGCCTGATTATTTTGAGTTACAGTGCAGCCGTTGACGTTATTTTGAGGTGCGGCATAGACGTTCCCTTTTTTTGAGGAGCGGCGCGACCGTTGTTTTAAAAAATAAATTTTTCTTTTTTTGTGTCGTTCGTCTTTTGGCTTTTGTCCGTTTTTTGGTGTTCGCCCGTTTTATTCCTTTGCCGTTTTACTTCTTTGCGCTTTTGTATTCCTTGCAAAAGGTGTTCATGGGACAACCTTCGCATTTCGGTGCTCTTGCCGCGCAGATCTCCCTGCCGAACAGCACAAGACGGTGACAAAATGCGTTGGACTCCTTTGGCGGCAGCAGTGCTTTTAACTGCATTTCAACCTTTTTAGGGTCACGGCTGTTCGCCAGTCCCAGTCGGTTGGAAATACGGATACAATGCGTATCGGCCACCACGGCCGGCAGACCGTAAACATCGCCGCAAATAAGATTCGCCGTCTTTCGGCCGACGCCGGGAAGCTTTACAAGCTCCTCCAGAGTTTTCGGCAGCTCTCCCGAATACTGTTCCACAAGCACTTCCGACAGTCTTTTAAGATCGCGCGCTTTGGTTTTATATAATCCGCAGCTTTTGATCAGTGCTTCAATTTCCTCAATTTGGGCGTTTTGAAAGCTTTCTGCATCGGGAAGCCTTTCAAAAAGTGCCGGTGTTACCAGGTTCACGCGCGCGTCGGTACACTGTGCGGAAAGCCTTGTTGCCACCAAAAGCTGAAACGGCGTTTTTGCGTTTAAAGAGCATTTTGCGTTTGGATACAGCTGTTTTAAAGCCTCCACCGCCAAAAGCGCGTTTGTTTCTTTTTTCGTTTTTCGCGGCACTTTGCGTCACCCCATTTTTTAATAATTAATCATCTTTCCGGATTCCGAATTTATAAATATCCGGTTTTTCTAAGTTCCGGCGGTTCTGCGCGTTTATCGCAAAGATTTTTGAAAGCGTTATTTCTGATAGCTTTGCTTTGCCGCCTGCAAGACCTGATTGGCTACATTTTTGGCTAAATAGTTGCCGCTGCCGCCTTCTTCTACCACCACCACAAAGGCAAACGGATAATCGTCGTCCTTGCAGTATCCGATAAATTCCGCGTGGGGCGTTTTGCCGTCTACTTCGGCCGTGCCGGTCTTGCCGTAAACATCGAGCCCCGGAAAAGAGCTTTTATAATAAGTAATCCGCACGGCGCCGTCCATCAGCTTTGCAACCTTTTCGGCGGTGTCTCCGGAGCAAATGCGGCGGCCTTTTTTGGCACTGCCGCTTTTCAGCGTAAAGCCCCAGGAATTTTTGACCGATTTGATAAGATACGGCTTGATCGGCGTACCGCCGTTGGCGATCCCAGTGACGCTGGTTAAATATTGCAGCGGATTTTGCATATCATTATACTGCCCGATACCGGCCCAGCCAAGCTCGATCTTCCGCGCTTTGTCCACGTTGAAGCTGGAGGTTTTGGCAGAAATGCCGTCGAGGTCGTATTTTTTGTTAAAGCCGAACTTTTCGGCGTATTCGGTCATGGTTTTTGCGCCGAGATCCACAGCCAGCTGTGAAAAATAGCTGTTACAGCTCACAGCAAACGCCTGCTCCAAAGAAATATCGCCGTGATAACCGGTGCATTTTACGGTTTCGCCGCCGATCTCGCCGCCGCCTTTGCAGTTGTAGGTTCTCGTATACGCGTCGTCAAAATTTTCAATGGCCGCCATTGCGGTAACAATTTTAAAGGTGGAACCCGGCGCATAGGTCGCCGAAAGAAAACGGTTCATAAAAACGCCTTCGAGCTCGCCGTCCTTGGCGCGTTTCAGGTCGCTTTTGCTGTTTACATCGTAGCTTGGCGTACTGACCATGCAAAGAAGCTCGCCGGTCTTATAATTACAAAGCCCCACCGTGCCTTTATAGCCGCCGAGCGCCTGATACGCCGCGGCGCAGATATTGCTGTCGATCGTTAAGGTAACATCATTAAAACCGCTGGTGCTGGAAAACAGTCCGGTAATGAGATTATAGCCGGAAAGCTTGTCACGGAAAGCGGTCTGCACACCGGTGCTGATAAAGCCGTTTGCGTCCCCCACCGCGTGCAGGGTGGAAAGTCTTATGGTGGTATCCGAATTGAAAACACGCTTATTTTTCTTTGTGGTGGCAAGCACCTTGCCATTGCGATCCAAAACGTCGCCGCCGCCGGTGAATTCGCCGTTTGTGTAAATATGGGTATTGCCGGCGTGCATGGCCCAGCTGTTGGCGTTGGAAACATAGAGCACCAAAAAAAAGGTCAGCCCCAGCATAAAAATCGCCGCCAGTGCCAGCATGACACCGGCACGCAAAGACAGTCGTTTCATCAAGACGCCTCCTTTGACCGTAAAACCACATACTGACTGCCGCCGAGCTTAATAAAAGCCAACAGCATCCATGCGGCGATCATGGAAGATCCGCCGTTGCTGACAAAGGGCATGGTAACGCCCGTGAGCGGCAAAAGATCGACCGAGCCGAACAGGTTTAACGTGGTTTGAAAAAGAAAGATTGCGGACGCCGCCGAGGCTGTGACCGCGTAATAGATCGAGCGTGTCCGCGGAATGGAAACCGACGCATAGACCACATAAAGTACAAAGCACAGCACCACGCAAAGCGAAAATAAAAGGCCGAATTCTTCGGAGATCACGCCGAAGACAAGGTCGGTATCCGCCGCAAAAACACGGTTTAAATTGCCGTTGCCGGGGCCTAAGCCGAAAAGGCCGCCCGAAGCGATGGACATCATGGTTTGCGTTTGCTGATAGCCACCGGAGCTTGCATAGTCCCAGGCGTGCAAATAGGTGGCAAAGCGGTCGGTGATATAAGGAATAAACCGAATGATAAAAAGGCAGCCGGCCAGCGCCGCACCGCCGAGACCCAGGACGATTTTAAGGTCGCAAAGTCTTAAACACAAAATCACCATCATGGCGGCAAAATAGATGGCCGCCGCGCCGAAATCGCGGATATAGGCCAAGCACAATAAGCAAATAAATACAAAGCCCAAAAAGGTAATGAGGTTTTTCATTTTCAGCATTTTATCAAGCGCCGATGCGCTGACGAATACAAGGGCAACCTTAATAAATTCCGAGGGCTGAAAAAGGAAGCCGAATACGCTGACCCAGTTTTTGGCACCATAAACGACCGTGCCGAAAAAGCAGTTATAGAAAAACAGTAAAAGCGCCAGCACCATCACGGGAATTCTCAGCTTATCCACAGCATTCAGATGAGAAAGCAGCAGACCCATAAAAATGAACGCCAAAAGGCCGGCGGCAAAAAAGATGCCCTGCTTGATCAAAAGCTCGCTGCTTTTGCTTGCGGAAACGCACAGCCCCACCGTGGTGAGGAAAAAGGCCATAATTTCCACCCCGACGTTGCTTTTAAAGCCGCGAATGGGCAGATAGATCCACTCCAAAGCCATAATAGCACCGAACACCGCCATGGTGGTGAGCGCCGTTTTGGGACTATGTAAAATATAGCAAATAACGGTTAAAAGCTGAAACAGCGTGAGCAAGACGGCGTTGCAGGCGCGGCACTGTTTTTGCGCGTGATCGGCTTTATAGCTTGCTTTCATATTAATGGCCGGATTGACGGCGATCTGAAGCGTACTGCCGCCAACCCGAATACGGTCGCCCGACTGCAAATAGGCTTCGTCGTCCACTTTATAATTGTTCACAAACACTTCGGCCTGACGGCTTGCGGGTGTAAGCTTAAAGCCGTCGTCCGTTAATGTAAGAACGGCGTGCTCCTTTTGCACAGTGGGATTTTTCAAGCGGACATCGCACAGAATACTGCGCCCGATCATGCATTCCGCGCTTTTGATCTCAACCACGTTTTCATAATTTTCTATGGCAAACCGCGCTAAGGTCTTGCGTTTTAAATGGTGCAAAACCGTTTTTACGGAAATAATCAGCATTAAAACCGTCAATGCCGGCAAAATAAACCGAACCGCACTGAAATAAATAAGCTCCAGCTGCTGCAAGCCGCTTCACCGCCTTTTTATGGATTCAAACCGTTTTAAGATCTGTTGTCGTTGGTTTTCAAATAAAATTTTACAGTTTATTATACAACATTTTAAAGGTTCTGTAAACCTTGAAAGTAAAAAAGTTCGTTCCTGTTTGACCGTTTCGGTGCCGATTTGTCCGATCGTTTGGGTGTTTGTCCGCCGAACCGTCCAAAAGAAAGGGCGGCCGTGCGAAAAACACTGCCGCCGATTTTTTTGGGTTTTTAACCTTTTTAAAAAATTATGCCAGAACCGTGAACAGAAGATAAGCGATCAACACGGCCGAAAGCACGATGCGATACCAACCGAACGCCTTGAAATCATGCTTTTTGATATAGCTCATTAAGAACTTGATGACAAATATCGACACCAAGAACGCCACGATACAACCGACTGCCAAAACGGCGATCTCCGTGGAGCTGATAACAGCGCCGGAGGCTACATATTTAAGCCCCTTTAAAAGGCTGGCACCGAACATGACCGGAATGGCAAGATAAAAGGTGAATTCGGCCGCCGCCGGACGGGCAATGCCGATGATCAACGCGCCGAGTATGGTAGCGCCGGAGCGCGAGGTGCCGGGCAGTGCCGCCGCAACTACCTGAAAAGCGCCGATGATAAGCGCCGCTTTGTAGCTGATATCCGCCGTAGCTGTGACGGTAGGGGTGCGGTGCTTGTTGCGGTTTTCAATCACAATGAACAGTGCGCCCACCAAAAGCAGCATCACCGTAACAACCAGGAATTCAATTTTAATATCGGTGCCGGCAAAATTCTTTTGGAAAAAGCCGCTCACGGCGTCGTCAAACAAAACGCCGTAGATCACGGTGGGAATGCAGGCAACCAGAATTTTGAGCCAAAGGGTGAAAATATCCCATTTAAAAACACAGCTTCCAAAGAAAAGCTTATCCTGCGGTTTTAGCGCGTAACCGCCGCCGTGCTTATACTTGCTGTGAATGCCGAACGGCCAGATTTTCGGCCAGAACATGACAACGACCGCGAGAATCGCGCCAAGCTGAATGACAACGCGGTACATCTCAATAAAGGCCTCGTCCGAATTGAAGCGCCAAAAGTTTTCAAACAGGATCAGGTGTCCGGTACTGCTGATCGGCAGCCATTCGGTAACGCCCTCAATAATGCCGTAAAAAATCGCCTTAATAATCTCGATCATAAAATGTTCCCCCATATAAAAAGGCTTTTTAAAAATGTAAAACCGTGCCGGGCAAAAGCTTGCAAAAAGCCACGCGACGGAATATTGAAACGTCGGAACGTCGGTCGGTTTTGTGAAAATACGCGTCGAATGATTATAAATGCCGTATCTTCCGTTTGTATATTGTACCATATTTTATACGGCGCGTAAAGGGAAAATATACCGGTTTCATATCTAAAGTTTCTTTAAAATATCGGCCACCGAAAAAAGGAAGCTCTTTTTCGTTTGGCGGATTGATTTTTACGGTTTGGACGAGGGTTTCTAAAAGCGGACAAAGGGAAGGTCTGTGGATTTTTTGCCCGTTTTGGGGCTTTCCCCTTTTGCCGGCCGGTGTTTTTTCGCTCGTCCTGCCGCGCGCCGCCGCAAACTAAAAAGCGCTGCTTTTTAGTTTGTGCGCCCGCGCCGAGCGTTCCGCTCGGCGCGGGCGGTCGCCCTTGCGGGCGACGCGGCGCGCGGCAGGACGAGCGAAAAACACCCGGACGGCAACCCCCTCTCTGCGCTCGAGCCCGAAAAGCTTTCTTTTGAGCTTTCCCTCAAAGCCAACAATGTACCCTTCAAAAATTCGGGCGTTTTCCTTTTCCTCCAACCGTTTTTTACCGCGTGGCCGCGCCGAACACCCCGACAAAACCCCGGCTTTGAAAGCACCGCGTTTCCCCACAAACGCCCCTGTAACAAATCGCGCACCCTTAGAATATACTATCCATGAAGCGCGTTTGTGCTTTAAATATTGCGTTAGGAGGCTTAACTTATATGGCGGATAACAAAAACTGCCAGGCGGCGTCGGGCGCTTTTAAAGAAGCGGTCTGTATAGACGCAGGGAGAGTCTACGACTCCTGCTGCGACCGCGACTGTCTGGAAGATCTTCGCTGTTATTTTACGGCCGAAGGTCAAAGCATTATAGATCAGGCTTTGAACATACGAGCCAAAAACGCGGAAGTTTTTAATGTTTATATCGACGTTGAACCGGTCACCTTTAACCGCGGCTATTATTCCTGCAGTTTAAATTTCTTCTTCCTTGTGGATTTTGATGTTATTACAAAGCAGGGTACAAAACCGCAGTGCGTCAAAGGCTTTTGTTTCTATGAAAAGAAGGTCATTCTTTACGGAAGTGAGGGCAATGTCCGCATTTTCTCCAATGCGGCCACCCGCGACGGTAACGATCCGCAGGCATTCCCCTCGTCCAACACGCCGCGCTGCATTGTGCAGACAGTGGATCCCATTGCGCTTTCCGCAAGACTGTGCGAGCTTCGCAGCATGACGGAAAACAGCTGCTGCGTTCCCTCGGGTGTCTGCGATGCACTCGGCGGCTCTGTAAATATGTGTCAGGAGCTGGGCACCCCCACCGTTTTGGTAACCTTGGGGCTGTTCTCTATTGTTCAGCTGATTCGCAACGTGCAAATGTTAGTGCCGGTCTACGACTTCTGCATTCCCGAAAAGCAGTGCGAGGACTCGACCGACCGTCCGTGCGATGTATTTTCAAAGATCAAATTTCCCACCGACGATTTCTTCCCGCCGCAGTGCGATAATTCCTGCGGCTGTGGGTGCGGCTGTGACGATTAAGCGTTCAGGCAATGAACCGATTGCATAGATCCCCGTCACAAAATCTCAAATTTTAAAATCTTCTGCCTTCAAAAAAGCCAATCATAATGAATTGCAGTTAAAAAACAACAAAAAAGCCATGCACACATCAAATCCTGCCTTCTTTGCGTGCATGGCTCTCTTTATTTTTTAAAGCTATTCTGCCGATTTTGGTGTTTTTTCGATTTCGGTATTCTGTCGATTTTGGTGTTTTTTCGATTTCGGCTTTCTGCCCTGCCTTTTTCTAAAGGATACCTGCTGTCAGCCAAGAAGATCCTTCCAAACGGCGTCTTCTTTTTGTTCCCACCTTTTTACATAGTCCTTTACTTCCTTTGAAGGCTTTTCAATATAAGCGCGCCGATAAAGATGCCTTTGGTGGTCGATATAGGCCGATTCATTAATTTTAAAACCGCGGTTATTAAAGGTCATTTGTGCATACAAATAGCCGCCGTTTTTGTCCTTTTGCAGAAAACTGCCGTCCTGTTTCAGCTTTAAAAGCGCCTCTTTTGCAAACTGAAAGCCGAAAACCGTATTTCCGCTTTGGTGCAAGACCAACGTGCCGTCGTTCGGGTTCGAGAACCGCACCAAAAGCTCGTTTTCGCCGTCGGCGTCAAGGTCGATGAACAGATATTGCGAAACCTTTAAAGCCGCACCGGAAACGGTATATTGAGAAAGCTTTTGAGGTTCGCCCTTTTGCGGCTTAAAAACCGCCTTGTCATTTAAAACCGCCAGAAGCTGACGCTCCGTGGCGTTATATCCGTCGGCCGAAATTCCCACCCTTGACGCAAAAATACCGGCAAGAAAAAGAAGCCCCAAAAATGACGTAAAGCAAACAATAAAAATCAGTCTGTGACGACGAATGGACTGCGAGCCTTTTGTAATGAAACGCGCAAGGGTCATAAAACGGCAACTCCTTTTGTTCTTTTGTTTTCTGCTTCCATTTTATGCCGCAAAAGCACAGAAAACAAGGAACAATGCAGTTACAGTTTTATAACGGTTTGTAACGACGTTTAACGGACTTGTAACCGTTTGAAATGCAGGAAGGCCAAATCAGGCTGCTTTTAAAAAAGCCTACTTCGTATATTTTAAAAGATCTTCGGAAGATATTTTGCGGTCTTTGTAATAATACTGCCGGTCATGTTCCGAAATCTCCCGCACCACGCGGCAGGGGTTGCCCACGGCAACCACATTTTTCGGAATATCCTTTGTCACCACGCTGCCGGCACCGATAACCGTACCGTCGCCGACAGTAACGCCGGGCAGAATGATTGCGCCTGCACCGATCCAGCAGTTTTTGCCGATGTGCACCGGCATATTATACTGAATGGCACACTCGCGAAGCTCCGGTAAGATTGGGTGTCCTGCCGTGGCAATTGTAACATTGGGTGCAAGCATGGTGTAGTCACCGATATAAATGTGCGTGTCGTCCACCAAAGTTGCCGAGAAATTGAAATAAACATGGTGTCCTATGTGAACGTGCCGACCGCCCCAGTTTGCAAAAAACGGCGGCTCAATATAGCAGTCGTCCCCAATTTCGGCAAACATCTCTTTCATCAGCTGCCGGCGTTTTTCCATTTCCGACGGCCTGGTAGCATTGAAGTCATACATTTTTTCAAGACATTTCAGCTGAAATTCCATAATATCCGCGTCGCCGGGATCGTAGATCTCTCCACTGTGAATTTTGTCAAATTCGCTCATTTTAACAAACACTCCTCAAAAATATTTATTGATCGTTTTTTAAATCTGCTTGCGGTTTTGTTCGCCGATTGCTTTTTAATCCTGTTCGCGGCTTTGCTCGCGCTTGCGATAGCGCAGGTAATCCTCCAAAATCAGCGTTGCCGCCACGGTATCCACCACATCTTTGCTGTTTTTTGCGTTTTTGCCGTTCAAATGCAGGCTTTGGTGCGCCAAGACCGTGGTACAGCGCTCGTCCCAAAGCGCCACCGGCAAGCCGCTCAAAGCTTTCAATTTCTCGGCCGCCTCACGGCTTTCCTCCGCCTTAAAGCCCTCGGAGCCGTCCATGTTTCGCGGCAGACCCACCACGATCAGCTCGGCTCCCTCTTTTTGCGCCTCGGCCGCAATTTTTGAGAACAGCTTTTCGCGGTTATATTCCTTGATAATGCCGCGCGGAAAAGCAAAGCTTTCGCCTTTGTCGCAAACGGCAAGTCCGGTTCTGGTTTTGCCGAGATCGACGCCCAAAATAATCATTTATTAAACCTCATTTCTTCTTTGCAAGCCACTCATCTAAAAAAAGCAAAGCGCAAAACGCCGTTTTCTCAGTTTCCCCGGCGAAAAACGCCGACAAACGGGTGCGCCTTCTTGAAAAATCCGTGTCGTTTGCCTACTCCGTCCAGGCGGAAACCGGCGTGGCCGCGGCCTCCTCGGACAAATGCACGGTGCTGTTTTCAAAGTCTACAAAAAAGTCGCCGTGATCGTCGGCAATGATGTGGTTGACGCCGGTGTTGTCACACCAGTCCACCTCTTTGAGTCCTGCCGGTGCGTAGCCCTTGATGATTCGCATAAGATTCCGGATCACGCCGCCGTGCGTGGCGATTGCAATGGTTTTTCCGGGGTTATCCGCCACCAGCGCACAAAGTCCCCCATAAGCGCGGTCGGCAACCTCCTGCATGCTTTCGCCGCCGGCAACATTGAATAAATGCGGTGCCAGATTCCAGCAGCGCTGCTGTTCGTCGCTCATTGCGCTCACCGGTTTGCCGTCCAGCTCGCCTAAATTCATTTCAATAAAGCGGTCGTCAATCAGAATGGGGGCGCTGTGATAGAAATTGATGGCCTCGGCCGTTTTATAAGCCCGTTTCAATGAACTTGTATAAACCTTATCTATGGAAATATCCTTAAAATATTCCGAAAGACAGTCAAGCTGCAAGCGGCCTTTCGCGCTGATGTCAACATCGGTGCGACCGGCAAAGGAGCAAAGTCGGTTTGCCATGGATTCGCAGTGCCGTACTAAATAAATTTGTGTCATAAAATTCTTCGCTTTCAATCCGTGCCGCATGGAGATCTGCTACACGGCGTATAAATTCTTATCTATGAGTATAAAGCACCCATTCGCAAAAATCAAGGGCGGAAAATGTCTTTGATTGAAACCTCTTTTTAAAGCTTGCGTTTGCCCAAGGCAAACCGCAAAACACGAAGAAAGGCTTTTGGCGCCTATCTTCTATTGATAAAATCCTTTTAAGGCGTTATAATAAGAAAAACGAAAATCTTCAAAAAAGGAACCAATTTAGAATGATCTACACTGTAACGCTGAACCCCTCTTTGGACTATACGGCCGCCGCGGCCACCATGAATTTCGGCAAGACCAACCGCACCAAAAATGAATATATCGTCCCCGGCGGCAAAGGGCTGAATGTTTCCGTAATGCTATCAAGGCTGGGCCTGCCCACCACCGCGCTTGGGTTTGCGGCCGGTTTTACGGGCAAAGAGCTTTTACGGCTTTTGAAAGATCTTGATTGCAGCTGCGATTTTATTGAGGCGAAAAACGGCTTTACGCGTATTAATGTAAAGCTGGTGTCAGAGGAAGTCACCGAGTTTAACGGCAGTGGTATCACGTTGGACGAGGACGATCTGGACGCTTTGAAAAACCGCATTTCAAAGCTTCAAAAAACCGATACGCTGGTGCTTTCGGGCAGTATTCCGAACGGCGCAGACCGCGATATTTACAAGCAACTGATCTTGAGCGCGCCCAAGGGCGTTACCGTTGTGCTGGACACCTGCGGCGAGCCGCTTGCAAGCGCGCTGGAATGCCGACCGTTTTTAATAAAACCGAACATCGACGAGCTGCGCGACCTGTTCCGCGAGCCGATTGAAACTTTAGAGGACATTCTTTTTTATGCAAAAAAACTGCAAAGTATGGGCGCACAAAACGTGCTGATCTCCATGGGTGCGGACGGCGCTTTGCTTCTGACCGAGGGCGGCGAAAGCTACCACGCAGACGTACCAAAGGGTGAATGCAAAAACACTGTTGGTGCAGGAGATTCCATGATCGCCGGATTTTTATATGGATTTACAAGCTTTTCGGACTATGAAAAGGCCTTAAAATACGCTGTGGCCGCCGGTAGTGCCACCGCCTATGCTGTGTGGCTTGCAGAAAAGCCGGCCGCCGACGCGCTGTATCAGGCTTTGTCAACGCCGCGCGCACAAAAGGCTTCTTTGTAACTGTAAATAATTTGTGAAATTTTAAGATCGACGACCGATTGTTATTGAATTTTTCTTCTCTCGGCGATATAATGAAACTAATGAAAAAGCGTGCCGGTTTTACGGCGTGAATTCTCTGTCAAAACGGTTTGGCAGAACAGAACAGGATGTTTTTTATGATCAACAAAAGTATTGCGGCGCTTGTGAATTACGCCATTTCAAAAGGACTGATTTCAAAGGACGACCGCGTTTGGGCGATCAACCGCATTTTAGAGGCTTTGCGGTTGGACGAATACGAAGAACCGAACGATCTCGGCGCACTGCCGTCGCTTGAAAAGATCTTGGCACCGCTTTTGGACTACGCCGTGCAATCGGGTCTGATTGAGGACAGCATCACCGCGCGCGATTTGTTCGATACCAAGCTGATGGGACTTCTGACTCCCAGACCCTCCGAGGTCTCCCAAAAATTCTGGCAGCTTTATAAGGAAAGCCCAAAGGCCGCGACCGATGATTACTACCGTTTCAGCGGCGATACCAATTATATCCGCCGCGACCGTATTTCCCGCGATAAAAAGTGGAAAGTTCCAACCGAATACGGCGATCTTGACATCACCATTAATTTATCCAAACCGGAAAAAGACCCCAAAGCCATTGCCGCCGCCCGAAATGCGGTGCAGTGCGGTTATCCGAAGTGTGCGCTTTGCCGCGAAAGCGAGGGCTACGCCGGACGGAGCAATTTCCCGGCGCGGCAAAACCACCGCGTTATTCCGCTGACAATTAATAACAGCGATTGGCTGCTGCAATATTCGCCTTATGTTTATTACAACGAACACTGCATTGTGCTGTGCGCAAAGCATACACCCATGGCGATTAACCGCGCGACCTTTCAAAAGCTTTTCGACTTTGTAAAGCTGTTTCCGCACTATTTTGTGGGCTCCAATGCCGACCTGCCCATTGTGGGCGGTTCCATTTTGAGCCATGATCATTTTCAGGGCGGTCACTACACCTTTGCCATGGCAAAAGCGCCCATTGAAACGGCGGTACCGTTTCAGGGATTTGAGGATATTGAAAGCGGCATTGTCAAATGGCCGATGTCGGTTTTAAGACTGCGCGCCGACAATACCGACCGCATCATTGCGCTTGCCGACAAAATTTTAAAAGCATGGCGCAGCTATACCGACGAAAAAGCTTTCATCTTTGCCGAAACAAATGGCGAGCCGCACAATACGATCACCCCGATCGCCCGCAAAAGCGGCGATAAATTCGAGCTGGATCTGGTGCTGCGGAACAATATTACCACAGAAGAACACCCATTGGGCGTTTATCACCCGCACAAGGAACTGCACCATATTAAAAAGGAAAACATCGGATTGATCGAAGTAATGGGTCTGGCAGTGCTTCCGGCGCGACTGGATCACGAAATGGCGCTTTTAAAAACCGCGATTTTGGAAAACCGGGATATAAAAAGCGATCCAACTTTGGAAAAACATGCCGACTGGGTAGAAGAGCTTCGCGGCCGATACACCTTTACGGCGGACAACTGCGAGGAGATCTTGAAAAAAGAGATCGGCGAGGTGTTCAAGACGGTGTTGCAGCACGCCGGTGTGTTTAAAAGAACGCCGGAGGGCAAAGCGGCATTTTTGCGGTTTACGGACACTTTGAACCGGTAAGGGCTTTTACTGACGCCGGCAGACCTTTGCCAAAAGCGAAAAAACAATACTGTAATCGAAACCGTTCTTTTGAATGTTTGTAATTTCAAAGGGACGGTCTCTTTTTGTTGGTGCTGTAGACAAAGCAATCAGAGTACAACGATTCCTGCAAAGGCCGCGCGCCGCGTCGCCCTTCGGGGCGACAGCGAAAAGCTTCATTTGGGAAAAGGCTTTGCGCCGCCCTTCTTGGGCGCAAAGCCTTTTCCCGAATAAAGCTTGCCCGCGGTTTTTTGGCCTTTCGGCCCGAAAAAACCGCGGCGGCGCGCGGCCGTCATCAAAGCTGACAGCACTTTCCCCCGCCCCCGGGTCCTATGTTCCTGTGCCGAATCCGAACCGATTTTTCGGCACCGGTGCTTTTTCCACGCTTTGGCGGCAACAGCTTTTTCACCGCCGCATTTTGAAAAAATAACAGTTGCTTTTATAAAAATAATGTGCTAAAATATAGATTAGAAAGATAAAAACGATGATGGAGAGAGTACCCCGAAGCGTGAAAGTTCCGGCCGATGACTTTTAAGTAACCGGTCGGGCAGCGAGCCGATGACAGTGGAAGTTCGGTACAAGTAGCGTCGGGCGAAGATCACTCCGTAGTTGCAAGTTGAAAAAACATCTTTTAAAAAGCTTCGGTTTCCTTTGAAGGCTTGGTTTCAGTAGATTTCGCCGGTTTTCCGCCGTTATTCGGATCGCATATGTTGGTATGCTGTAATGGGTGGTTATGAAAGACTGATTTTTTAAAACGGCTTTCGTCCTGTTATGGGCGATCAGGCCGTTTTTTTTGTTTTCTTTTGCCCTCCTTTTATATGATTGTTTTTTTCTTTTTAAAATCCGCGTACCGCGCCGATATCAAAAAAACGCCGCCGAAGTTTGGCGCACCGCGAACGCTTTTTTAAACCACAGTAAAAATGTGACTTAAAAAAGCTTTTAAAAAACGGCGGCAGAATGGAGCCTTTTTATGTACAAAAGTATCTCGCCGAATGTCAATTTTGTTGAACAGGAAAAGGAGATCGCCGACTTTTGGGAAAAGGAACAAATTTTCAAAAAGAGCATTGATTCCCACGCCAAAGGCACGCCGTATGTTTTTTACGACGGACCTCCGACCGCAAACGGCAAGCCGCACATTGGCCATGTTCTTACCCGCGTGATCAAAGACATGATCCCGCGCTATCGCACCATGAAAGGCTGTATGGTTCCGAGAAAAGCCGGTTGGGACACCCACGGCCTGCCAGTGGAGCTGGAGGTTGAAAAGACCCTGGGGCTCGACGGTAAGGATCAGATTGAAAAATACGGCATTGCACCATTTATTGACCACTGCAAGGAAAGCGTTTGGAAATATAAAGGTATGTGGGAAGACTTTTCCAAAGCCGTTGGCTTTTGGGCCGACATGGACAACCCTTATGTGACCTATCACAACAGCTTTATTGAGTCGGAATGGTGGGCGCTGAAAAAGATCTATGACAAAGGGCTTCTTTATAAAGGCTTTAAAATTGTACCCTACTGCCCCCGTTGCGGCACACCGCTTTCCTCTCACGAGGTAGCGCAGGGCTATAAATGCGTGAAAGAGCGCTCGGCCGTGGTGCGTTTCCCGGTGAAGGGAGAGAACGCCTATTTCTTAGCCTGGACGACGACCCCCTGGACCCTGCCCTCCAACGTGGCGCTTTGCGTAAACCCCAACGAGGAATACGCCAAGGTAAAAGCCGCCGACGGCTGCGTTTACTATATGGCCTCGGCACTGCTTGACCGCGTTCTCGGCAAGCTTGCTACCGAAGAAACCCCGGCATACGAAGTGCTTGAAACCATGAAAGGCGCCGATCTTGAATACCGCGAATATACGCCTTTATACGACTGTCAGATTCCTGTCTGCGAAAAGCAGCACAAAAAGGGCCATTATATCACCTGCGACACCTATGTCACCATGACCGACGGTACCGGCATTGTTCACACGGCTCCTGCATTCGGTGAGGACGACGCAAGAGTCGGCAGAAAATACGATTTGCCCTTTGTGCAGTTTGTGGACGGCAAGGGCAACCTGACCGCCGAAACCCCCTACGCCGGTGTCTTTGTGAAAAAAGCCGATCCGCTGGTTTTAAAGGATCTCCGGGAAAAGGGTCTTTTGTTTGACGCACCGAAGTTTGAGCATGATTATCCGCACTGCTGGCGCTGCGACACACCACTCATTTACTATGCGCGCGAATCGTGGTTTATTAAAATGACCGCCGTCAAGGACGATCTCATTCGCAACAATAACACCATCAACTGGATCCCCGAAAGCATCGGCAAGGGCCGTTTCGGCGACTGGCTGGCCAACGTGCAGGACTGGGGTATTTCCAGAAACCGTTATTGGGGAACGCCTTTAAATATTTGGGAATGCTCCTGCGGTCACCGTCACGCCGTCGGCAGTATTGAAGAACTGAAAAGTATGTCGGAAAACTGCCCCGACGATATTGAACTGCACCGCCCGTATATTGACGCGGTCACGCTTCGCTGCCCAAAATGCGGCGGCGAAATGAAGCGTGTACCGGAGGTCATTGACTGCTGGTTTGACTCCGGCTCCATGCCCTTTGCCCAGCATCACTATCCGTTTGAAAACAAGGAGCTTTTCGAGTCGCAGTATCCGGCCGACTTCATTTCCGAAGCGGTGGATCAGACCCGCGGTTGGTTCTATTCCCTTTTGGCGATCTCCACCCTCATTTTCAACAAAGCGCCCTTTAAAAACGTCATTGTTCTGGGTCACGTGCAGGATGAAAACGGCCAGAAAATGTCCAAATCCAAGGGCAACGCCGTGGATCCCATGGAGGCGCTCAACACCTACGGCGCCGACGCGATCCGTTGGTATTTCTATACAAATTCCGCACCGTGGCTGCCAAACCGTTTTCACGGAAAAGCCGTGGTGGAGGGACAGCGCAAATTCATGAATACCCTTTGGAACACCTACGCGTTTTATGTGCTTTATGCAAATATTGATGAATTTGACCCCACCGCCCACAAATTAGACCCGAAAGCCATGACAGTGATGGATAAGTGGCTCATTTCGCGCTTAAACAGCATGGTAAAATCCGTGGACGAAAACCTTTGCGCTTACCGCATTCCGGAGGCTGCGCGCGCTTTGCAGGATTTTGTTGACGAGCTTTCCAACTGGTATGTCCGCCGCGGCAGAGAGCGCTATTGGGTAGAAGGTCTGACCGACGACAAGATCGCGGCTTATATGACCCTTTACCGTGCACTGGTCACCACGGCCAAGGCCGCCGCGCCGATGATTCCATTCATGGCGGAAAGCATTTACAGAAATCTTGTATGCAGCGTAGACGCCACCGCCCCCGAAAGCGTGCATCTGTGCAGCTTCCCGGAGGTCAACGAGCAGGAGATCGACAAAGACCTTGAATACAACATGGAAAAGGTTTTGGAGGTCGTGGTGCTCGGCCGTGCCGCAAGAAACGGCGCTTCCAGAAAGAACCGTCAGCCACTCCGCACCATGTTTATTGAAAGCGATCACGCGCTCGGCAACGATTTTACCGACATTATCAAAGATGAGCTGAATGTGAAAAACGTAGAATTTAAGGATTCTTTAAAGGACTTTGTAAGCTATGTATTTAAGCCACAGCTCAAAACGGTCGGCCCGAAATACGGCAAGCAGCTCGGCGAGATCCGCGAAGCTTTGGCCAAACTGCCCTCTGCCGCCAAGGACGAACTGGACCGCGACGGCAGTATTAAGCTGGCACTGCCCGGCGGCGATGTTGTACTGGGTGCGGAGGATCTTCTCATCAGCACCGAGCAAAAGGAAGGTTATTACACCCTTTCCGACCGCGGCGTGACCGTGGCGATCGACACCGTGTTGACGCCGGAGCTGATTGACGAAGGCTTTGTGCGCGAGCTGGTTTCCAAAATTCAGACCATGCGAAAAGACGCCGATTTCAATGTGATGGATCACATTAGAATCACCGTGTCCGGCAGTGAAAAGATCATGGCGCTTGTTGAAAAGATGCCGAAAGAGATCACCGGCGACACGCTGGGTGATTCGATCGCGGTGGCCGAACCCGTAGGCTTCAAAAAGGACTGGGATATTAACGGTGAGCCGGTGACGATCGGGATTGAAAAGGTTTGACGAATCTTTCCTCGGCCGTGTGAGAACGCCCATGAGCCGGGCTATTGAATAACATCAAAAAAGGCTGCAGGAAGCAATTGCTTTTTGCAGCCTTTTTTTGCTCCTGATTTTGTCCGGATTATGCGCCGAAAATGATGAAAATTTGTACCCACGGACGGCGATATTTAGCTTTTTTTCTAAACCGTTGATTTTAAAAAGCGGATATTTTATAATGAAACCTGTAAAAGTGCTTCGGCACAAAAGCCTGTCGGCCGGCCGGATTTCACATCGGCGGCCGGACAGACGCAAAACCGTCCTTACCGCCGTGTAAAACCCCTGCTTGCCGCAAAAATCAGCTTCACTGCTGCAAGAACCCGGCTTTACTGCCACAAAAAATGCTTAAACATTTTAAAAGAGGTGTCCCCACAATGTATTACGAAAAAAACAAAGCCGAAAAGCTTTCCGACGAGCTGTTCCGCGACCCCACCGCCGAATACCGCGGCGCGCCCTTTTGGGCATGGAACTGCAAGCTGGAACCAAAAGAACTGCTCCGCCAGATCGACATTTTCAAAGAGATGGGCTTGGGCGGCTTTCACATGCACGTTCGCACCGGCATGGAAACCGAATATTTAAGCGACGAATTCTTGGGCTATATCAAAGAATGCGTTGAAAAGGCAAAATCAAATAACATGCTTGCCTACCTTTACGACGAGGATCGTTGGCCGTCCGGCACGGCCGGCGGCTATGTCACCGCCGAAAGCGACGAATACCGCAAAAAACGTCTGCGGATCACCGCCGTTCCCTATTCGGACAAAGAAGCGGAGCATTCCCCGTTCCTTGACTACGGCGACAGCAACAATCGCACCGAGGAGGGCTCGCTTTTAACCTGCTTTGACATTGTGCTGGACGAAAACGGCTGCTTGAAAAGCTACCGCGAGGTCGGCGAAACCGATCCTGTAGAGGGTACGCGCTGGTACGCCTATTTGGAGCTGGGCGAAAAATCCGCCTGGTTCAACAATCAGTCCTATATTGACACCCTTTCAAAACCGGCCATGGATCGCTTTATTGATATTACCTACAACGCTTACTTAAAAACCTGCGGCGAAGATTTCGGCAAGGTCGTGCCGTCTATTTTTACCGACGAACCGCAGGTGTCCTTTAAGGAGCGGTTGGAATATTCCACCGATTTAAAAGACGCTACCATTCCCTGGACAACGGACTTTGAAAAAACCTATAAAGAAACCTACGGCGAGGACATTATCAAGGCCATTCCGGAGCTTTTTTGGGAATTGCCGAACGGTAAAATTTCCACTTCGCGCTATCATTATCACGACCACGTCGCGGCGCGGTTTGTGGCGGCCTTTGCCGATAACTGCGGCCGCTGGTGCCAAGAACACAATTTAATGCTGACCGGTCACATGATGGAGGAGCAGGATCTCATCTCACAGACCCGCGCCCACGGCGAAGCCATGCGCAACTACCGCAGTTTTCAGCTGCCCGGCATTGATATGCTTTGCGGCAACCGCGAATTCACCACGGCAAAGCAGGCGCAGTCGGCCGTGCATCAGTACGGCAAGGAGGCCATGCTTTCCGAGCTTTACGGCGTGACCGGCTGGGATTTTGACCTGCGTTCTCACAAGCTGCACGGTGACTGGCAGGCGGCGTTGGGTGTAACGCTCCGCGTTCAGCATCTCTCATGGGTTTCCATGAAAGGGGAAGCCAAGCGCGATTATCCGGCGTCGATCAGTTATCAGTCGCCGTGGTACACGGAATACCGCGCGGTGGAGGATCATTTTGCACGGGTCAACACCGCTTTAACGCGCGGTAAGCCGCTTGTAAAGGTTGGCGTGATCCACCCCATCGAAAGCAGTTGGCTTCACTGGGGGCCGAACGACCGCGAGGGCGCAAGGCTTGACGCACTGAACCGCAATTTTATTGACTTCACCGGTTGGCTCACGCGCGGACTTGTTGACTTCGATTTTATTTGCGAATCCTTACTGCCGGAGCAATGCAATGTAGGCGGTGCGCCGCTGACGGTGGGTCAAATGCAGTACGACACCGTGATCGTGCCGGGGTGCGAAACCCTGCGCGGCACCACGCTTGACCGCTTAGAGCAGTTTCAAAATGCCGGCGGCAAGCTCATCTTTATGGGGTCTGCGCCCACCCTTTGCGACGCAAAGCCCTCCGCGCGCGCCAAAGCTTTATACGACCGTTCAGAAAAAATTGATTTCACCAAAAACGCACTGCTGGAAGCTCTGAGCGATGACCGCATTTTAAGCGTTCGTTTTTCGGACGGAAAACCGGCGGAGCGCTACTGCCACCAGTTAAGGCAGGACAACGACTGCACCTGGCTGTTCTTAGCGCAATGTGTTGATCCTGAAAGCGCCTTTGTGGCCAACAAATACACGTTGGATATTGCCTTAAAGGGCGCGTACAGCGTAACGCTTTACAACACCATGACGGGTGAAACCGAAAAGTTGCCCCAAAAGCTTCAAAACGGCTTTACGGTAATTCGGCAGGAGCTTTATGATTACGGCAGTCTGCTTTTAAAATACGAACCGAGCGCCCAAGAAGCGTGCGCGGCGGATTCTTTGAAGAACTGCGACCGCGAAGAAACTCCGATGAAAGGCTGCGCGTGTGCGCAAACAGCGGAGAGCGAAAACCTGCTGAGTCTGCCGTGCGCCGTAAACTACACCCTTTCGGAACCGAACGCCCTACTTTTGGATCTGGCGGAATTCAGTATCGACGGCGCGCCGTTCGGGCCCGAAGAAGAAATTTTAAGAATTGACAACCTTGTACGTGACAAGATCGGGCTGCCGCGCCGCTGCGCCGCCGTGGCACAGCCGTGGGTCGTGCCGGATCACCCGGAAAAGCACAAAGTAACGCTCCGCTTTACCGTGGACAGCGAAATCAGTGTTCCCGACGCGCACCTTGCACTGGAGGATGCCGAAAAGGCTGAAATCAAGCTAAACGGCGTTTTGGTGGACAACCGCACCGACGGCTACTATGTAGACCGCGCGATCAAAACCGTTTTATTGCCGATGATAAACGCCGGACAAAACACGCTGGAGGTCACCCTGCCACTGAGCGAGCGCGTCGGCCTTGAATGGTGCTACCTTGTCGGCGATTTCGGCGTTCGGGTATTCGGTCAGGGCAAGCGGATCACAAAACTTCCGGAAAAATTATATTTCGGCGATATTGTAAGCCAGGGATTGCCCTTCTACGGCGGCAATATCACCTATGAGATTCCCGTAAAACGTGCCGGACGTTACACCCTGCACGTGCCGCACTACCGCGGCGGTATTCTCAGTGTAGCGGACGACTGTGGGCGGCAGAATATTATGATTCCGCCGTATAACGCGGCCGTTTGCACAAAGACCGATCACGCGATTCTAAAGCTGACGCTGTTCGGCAACCGCTATAACGCGTTTGGTCACGTTCACTGCGCGAACGAGTCTATGCGCTGGTTAGGCCCCGACTGCTGGCGCACCGAGGACGACTGCTGGAGCTACGAATACCACCTGCGCCCCCTCGGCGTACTGTCTACACCGAAGCTTTTAAAGGATTGACGGCAAGCTATAAAACACGGGTGCCAAAAAAGCAATAAAAACAAACGAAAATCCACCGCAACCGACGACACTTTTGCTTCGGTTACGGTGGATTTTATTGTTTCAACATTTAAATGTTCAGTTTATACCGCCGGACTGCATTCAAAGACAGTGCGGTGCGAAAAGGTCCCGCCGAGCGTTACTTTTCTTCTGCAGACTCTCTGCGGAAGCGTGCAATATACGCTCTCGGCGAAACGCCGTAATACTGCTTGAACATTTTTGAAAAGTTATATAGATCGGAATAGCCAGTCGAGGTGGCGGCCGCCGAGGGCTTTAAGCCCTGAAGCGTCATTAATTCCGCGGCCTTTTTCATGCGAAGGTCCCGAAGATACTGCTGCGGCGAAATACCGACCTTGGAGCGGAACAGCGTGGATAAATAACTGCGGTCGAGGTTCAGCCGACGGGCGATTTCCTGCACGGTGATGCCATAGCTGTATTCCGACTGCATACAGCTGATGATCTGCCGGATATAATCATCGCGCGGGCCTTCTTCCTCCATAAAAAGTGCCAAAAGCTCCCAGATACAGCCGCACAAATAAGCGCTGCGGCCGTTTTCGTAATTCATGCACCGCGACATTTTCTCATAAAGATGCCCCGCCGCCGGGCAATGAATCACCGGACGGTTTAACAAATACGGCACCTCTTTAGTGGTGGAAAACCCCACCCATTCATAATGCCACGGGTCGTCGTGGTCGGCGACGTAATATGTTTCCTCCAGGGGCGGTATTACAAAGATATCACCGGCGCCGAGCTTGTATTCCCGACCGCCGCGGCGAAAAATACCGTGCCCAGACCGAACAAAATGGAGAATCCAAAACGTCCGCACCGCAGGGCCGTAGCCGTAATCCGGCGCGCAGTCCTCCATGCCGAACTGGATCGGATTGATGCCGTCGTACTGTTTATTTACAATGATCGCCGATAAAAACACGCGGTAATCCTCCTTAAAAAAGCACTAAAAACATCGGGCTGGTCGTTTTAGGTTTATTATAGCAAAATTCCGCTTTAAAAGCAAACATCTTTTTTGAAAGCTTCCGCTTTGCGATTCTTTGTTTTTGCTCTTTTGATGTTTTTTAATTTCTTTGAAAGCCGCAAAAATGCTTTTTTCAAAAAGGCTTTCTTTTAGTGGTTTTGTTTTGGCTTTCAAAAAAATGAAGCTTCGGCAGGGAGCAAAAAGGTCGGGTCGCGCGCCGCGAAAGCCCGAAGGGCTTTGCGGCCGCCAATGAAGACCAAGCGCCGTCGCGCTTGGCCTTCATTGGCGGCCGTGACAAAAAAAGCGTTCCGCTTTTTGTCACGCGGCGCGCGAAAAAGCACAAAAGCTGCCCCCTGCCGGGTTTTCCCTTTTCTCCCCAAAAAGAAACCGTTTAAAAGTTGCCTTTCTATTAAGACTTTGCGCCGAAAAGCTTTGCACCAAATAAAAGCCTTTTTAAAAAGCTACTTATACAAAGTCGAGAACGGACGGTGCGCCGAAGCCGCGATATCCGTATATACAAGCCGTCCGCGCTGAATGCAGGATTTTCCAAAACGGGTACGCAGAGAATCCATTTGCCGTTCGATCACCTGCAAATGCTGTTCCTCCTCGTTATCGCCGAACAACAACAGCTGACCGCCGCCCTCAGCCTCCGGTTGCGTGCCGATGGCCCGAATACCGATAGACCGCAGCGGCCTTGAAAAATCGTATTCCTCCTTAAAAAGGCGAAAACCGGCTTTTGCAAGTTCAATACCGAGCTGGCACGGCGCTTCAAGCCTTGTTTGCGGCTCGGTGATGACAAGCTGATCCGTCCTTAGATGCAGCTGCACGCCGGTGGCGGTGAGCCGATGCCGCCGGAGCTCCGAAGCAACCTCCTCCGAAAGCTTTAAAAGCAGCTGCCAAACGTCGTCTTCTGTTTCAAGATTTCGTTTAAACGTGGTGGAGCGGCCAATGCTTTTCGGCATGTGAACATAGCTTTGCGGCGCCACTCTGGCGGTGTCTTCCCCACGAGCGAGCGCTCTGAGCATCTTTCCGTTTTTGCCAAAATTTCTCAAAAGCAGCGGTTCGGGTGCATTCGCCAGTTCCCCGAGCGTGTAAATGCCGCAGCTGTTCAGCCGTTGTTTTACAGCCGGGCCAATACCGATCATTGCTTCGACAGGAAGCGGCCAAACAACCTCCCTGAAAATTTCCTTGGTTACAAGGTTTGTGGCGTCCGGCTTTTTAAGATCAGAGCCAAGCTTTGCAAAGGTTTTGTTAAAGCTCACGCCAACCGACACGGTAAGCCCCAATTGTTCGCGTATTTTTTTGCGGATACTGTCGGCCATTTGCGCGCCGGTGCCGAAAAGAATGGTACTGCCGCTGACATCGAGCCAGGCCTCGTCCGGCCCGAACGGCTCCACAAGATCGCTGAACTCACGGTAAATATTCAGCGCGCGCTCGGAAAATTCGTGATAACGGTGAAAGTCCGGCGGCACCGTGACAAGGTACGGACACTTATTTTTGGCCTGCCAGATTGCCTCGCCGGTTTTCACGCCGGCTTTTTTGGCCGCCATATTTTTGGCCAATACAATACCGTGGCGATCCTCCACACTGCCGCAGACTGCTACAGCGCGATTACGCAGTTCGGGGTGATCGTGGCACGCAACCGACGCATAAAAATTATTCAGATCGCAGTGCAGTATAATGCGTTCCATGAAATTCCCCTTTTTCTTTTATTGCTGCCGTGAACGTGCGGCCGAAAATTCGTCCGAAAGCTCGATATTGTTCTGAGAACATTTGTTCTTATATATTTAGTATACTCCATGAAAGGCGGCTTGTAAAGAGGGAATTTTTGAGATTCCTTTTTCGTTTTATCCGTTTTTTTAAAGTTTTGGCTGCTTTACCCGTTTTAAAAAACTTTGCCAAAACGAACGAAACGGCCGCTTGGCCGGCTTCAACAAAGCAATAAAAAGATCGCCTTGCTGCAAACGGCCGGCGAGTGATCCGTTTGTGCCGTTGTCCGCCGGTTCCATCGCCGCCGAAAGATCTGCGCGCCGCGTCGCCTCAAAAGGCGACAAACCCCCGAGCAATTCACGGCCGCGTTTTGTGCGGCCGTGAATTGCTCGGGGGTTCTTCGGGCGTCGGAGTGCTTTTGCACTCCGTCGCCCGGCGGCGCGCGTCTTTTCCGGCAGCGATGAAACCGACGGACGTAAGACGCAAAAGCGCCGAATTTTTTGAAATTCACTTTGAATTTATTCTATTTTATTTTAAAGGTCGCAGATTTCACACCGACATACTTTCCTTTAAAGACGGCCTTCACCGTAGCCGTGCCGCGCTTGACATTGTTTGAATAATAAAGCGTGTAATTTTTGGGTGAGATCGTCTTGCCGATTGCGTCCTTTGCCAAAACGGTGGGCTTCACGGCTTTTCCTGTATATTTATAGGAAACCGATTTTGTTTTCACGGTGTACTGATACTTTGAGGAGGGCAGATTTTTAAAACGGTAAACATTTTTATACGCACAGCCGTCGTGATCGTTCACAACATTTTCAAAGCGCTCCAGCGTTTGAAAGACCGGACCCTCGTCACTACCGACGTGCGCCACAAAATGATCGCCCTCGTTATTCGTGCCGGCATAAACGGCAACGTGCCCCCATTCGAGTCCCTCATTTGGAATTCTAAAGGTAATTAAGTCCCCAATCTTGAGCCGGCTCAAATGCGCCGCCGGCAGCGAGCGCCCCTTTTTAACCGAATCCACCAACGTCGCTTTGCCGCGCTTTACAAGGTATTCCGCGGCATAGCCCCAGGAATTGCAGTTGTTGAATTTCACGCCGCTCTTTTTCATGGCGGATCGGATATCATTCGTATTCACACCAGCCACATTGGGCAGATAATTCAAATAATAATAGGTCACAAAGCTGGAGCAAACCATGCCGTTTTGCTTAAAGCGCGAAATATCCGGTTTTTTGCCGGTGGGGGATTTTTTGTCCTTCACCGTCTCGGTGCCGAGCGGTCCGCCGCCGTAGCGAATACCGGAACGGAAACGCATGGGCGTGCGCGGTCCGCTGCCGCAGTCCTGCAAAAGCGTACCGGCCTTGGCCTGCTTGTCCGCCTTGTAACCCACATATTTCATGGCATCCATAACATAGCTGTCCAGCATTTCGTCGGGTAGGTTCGGGTGCGCGGCGGCCGACGATACCCTGACCTTTTGTGTGCCGCTCCAGGCGCCGTAGTGCTTTTTACCGTCGATATATTTATAGCCCCTGACTGCCACATAATAAGTCGTGTCATTTTTCAGCTTTGAAATCGTTTTGTGAAGTCCTGCGCTGTTCGTATGGTGCAGTGTTTTGGCGTTTTTGAATTTCTTCGAGGTGCTGTACCGTATCTGATGCCCCGAAACGGTGGTGTCTTCCTTTAATTTTACGGTAAGCTGTTTTTGCTTTTTGGTTGAAAGTGTCGGCTTTGAAGCCTTCTTCGGCAGAATTTTAAAGCCGAGCGTTTTTGAACCCTCGTAATTGTTTTTCATGCGCACATTAGCGGTTGCCTTGCCGGGTTTTACATTGTTTTTATAAGTCACGGTATAATGCTTTGCCGCAATTTTTTTGCCGTTTTTTTCATAAACCTTCACCTGAGGCTTTTGCGCCTTGCCATTATATACGGCGGTGGTGGCAGTCAGCTGATAGCTTTTCGGCGTTACCTTTTTTGTGCCGCCGGCATTTTCGGGTCCCGCGGTAAAGCCGGAAAAGACCGTTGCCGAAAACAGAAGCACAAACACCATAATAAACGAAAGCACTCTTTTGGATATTTTCATTTCCTACCCCATTCTGCCCTTAAAGAATTCATCTTCAAAAAAAGCGAGCCGCAGCCACGCCGACGAAAAGTACCCTTCAAAAAAAGGCGCACTTTCCCATCAAAAAGCCGTGACAAAAAAACATTTAAGGACATATTTTTTACAATATTTTCTATCATACCACAGCTACCTATTTTTTACAAGCATTTTTTGCAACGTGACGATCAATCGCCTTCCGTCGGTTAAATTTTCCGGAACCTTTGCACATTTTACAGTTTTTCTCTTTTTTCGCCGCCAACTATTGACAGTGGGGTGCTTTTGGTGCTATACTAAGCGAGAATTGGATCGACAAGCGGCACAATAAATGAAAAGCGTTCTGAATGATGACAGAGGGCTGATTTTTGCTTTTTTTCATGGAACCTCTGTTGCTTCGACGTTTTTGGAATTTTCTTTTTTTAAACGGCTTTTGTGGGTAGCAAGGCTGGATTTTAATGGCTTTTTGTGCGCTGTCATGCTCCGAAAAAGCGCACAGGGGGCGACAACTCCGACTTTTCTTTTTTCGTCACGGTGCGTTTTTGCGGCGCTCCGTGATTTTTTATTCTTACTGGAGGTTTGTTTCATGAAAAAGACCGCAAAGCTTTTGTCGGTGCTCTTCTGCGTTATACTGACCGTTTTTTCGCTGAGTATAACCGTATTTGCCGACGATTCCGCCGCAGACGCTGCGGCCGCGCCCGAAGCCGCCGTTTCGGACAGTATCACAGAAGAGGAGGCCGCCCACGCTTATTTGGACGATTACGCCACCAACTTAAAGGAAGACGCTAATTTTAAAGAACACCTTGCGTCCTCACTGGAGGTCGTGCGGAAAAATCTTTCCAAATATGCCACCTTCTGGGCGCTTGTGCCGCCGATCATCGCCATTGCGCTGGCCTTAATTACCAAAGAGGTTTATTCTTCGCTCTTCATTGGTATTTTATTCGGCGGCTTATTGGCTACCAATTTCAATTTTACCAAAACCATGGACACCGTGATCAACAACGGCTTTATCTCCGCAATTTCCGACACGGCCGGTATTTTCATGTTCTTAGTGATCTTGGGTGCTTTGGTTGCGCTGGTCAACCGTGCCGGCGGCTCCAGAGCCTTTGGTAACTGGGCGGCCAAGCACATTCATTCCCGCGTTGGCTCCATGCTGGCCACATTTTTGCTCGGCGTGCTCATCTTTATCGACGACTATTTCAACTGCCTGACCGTTGGCTCGGTCATGCGTCCGGTCACCGACAAGCAGAATATTTCCCGCGCAAAGCTGGCTTATCTGATCGACGCCACCGCTGCGCCGGTCTGCATGATTGCACCGATTTCCTCCTGGGCCGCCGCTGTTTCCTCTTACGCGGAGGAGGGTCAGGGTCTTTCCCTGTTTATCCGCGCCATTCCTTATAATTTCTATTCCATCTTAACCTTTGTATTCATCATTGCCATCACCTTAATGAAGTTCGACTACGGCCCCATGCGCCTGCATGAAAAGAATGCCATTGAAAAAGGCGATCTCTTTACAAGCGGTGAAAGCACTGTTGACGAGGAGGAAGAAGCCGGTTCCTCAAAAGGCCGCGTGTTCGATCTCGTGCTTCCGATTCTTCTTTTAATTGTTGTTTGCGTGATCGCGCTGGTTTACGTCGGCAACGGCAACACCTTCAAAGGCATGAACATTGTTGAAGCCTTTTCCAACACCGACGCCGCCGTAGGTCTGCCCTGGGGCGCACTGATCGTGCTGGCTGTCACGGTTGTTTACATGATCGCCCGCCGCGTGATGACCTTTAAAGAAGCCATGGAGTGCATTCCGAAAGGCTTTAAAGCCATGGTTCCGGCTATTTTGATTCTCACCCTTGCAACCTCGCTGAAAAATCTGACCGGCGTTTTGGGCGCAAAGGTATTTGTGGCCGACTTAATGAACAACGCCGCGGCAGGACTTTTCAACTTCCTGCCTGCCATCATCTTCTTGGTTGCCTGCGGTCTTTCCTTTGCCACCGGCACCTCGTGGGGCACCTTCGGCATTCTCATTCCCATTGTTACCGCTATTTTCCCGGCCGATTCCAAGCTGATGATCATTGGTATGTCTGCCTGCCTTGCAGGTGCGGTCTGCGGTGACCACTGCTCCCCCATTTCGGACACCACCATTATGTCCTCTGCCGGCGCACAGTGCAACCACATCAACCACGTTTCCACCCAGCTGCCCTACGCCATTACCGTGGCCGGCGTATCGCTGGTTTCCTACCTTATAGCGGCGTTTGTACAAAACGTGTTTATCTCCCTCGGCGTTGCCATTGTGCTCATGCTTCTGGCCCTGTTCGTCATTCGTGCCGTAACGGTGAAGAAAGCAAAATAACACCGAACGATCTTCGTCGCTTTGCGAATGTTGCCGCAAAATACGTTTCATTTTGCGGCCTTTACCAAGCCAACCCCCAGCCGCTCAAAAGCCAATACACTGAAAAGTGGCTCTTTATAAAATCGTAGAACAAAAGAAAAAGTGCCGAACCCCTTTGGTTTGTTCCTCAAGGGTTCGGCACTTTTGCACTTGCAGCCGGATTTATTTTTGTCCATTCCGGCCGGATTTTATTTTTCAAGAATTATTGCTTTAGAATTATTCGTTTCTATACTTATTCGTCGTCCTCGTCGTTTTCAAAGCGCTCGCAGCAAGCGTCCGCCGGCTTTTGGGGCGCCTTTTTGGAACTCGATTTTGTATCGTTTCCAAGGCCGGTGGTTTCGCTGAACAACACATTGTTTGTCACCGCTTTTACAGCGTCGGTGGGAATAATCAGCTTTGCGGCCGTGCCGTCGGACATTTTCACCAGTGCCTCGTATTTTTTTAGTTCCAAAACGCCCAGATCCACGCCAACATCTTTTAATAAGCGCAGACCGTCGGCTTCCGCCTGTTTTGAAAGAAAGATCGCGCGGGCTTCACCCTCGGCGCGGGCAATGCGTGCGTCGCGCTCACCCTCGGCGGCCAGAATCATAGCCTGCTTGTCGCCCTCGGCTCTGGTGATAGCCGCGGCTTTGTGACCCTCGGCCTGCAACAATGTCTGTCTGCGGTCGCGTTCGGCTTTCATTTGCTTTTCCATGGCGTTTTGAATTTCCGCCGGCGGAATAATGTTTTTCAGCTCTACACGGGTCACCTTAATGCCCCACTGGTCGGTCGCCTCGTCCAAAATGGTGGTCATTCTGCCGTTAATGGTATCGCGTGAAGTCAGCGTGCCGTCCAGCTCCAGCTCACCCACGATATTACGCAGTGTGGTGGCGGTGAGGTTCGACAGCGCGTTAATGGGATTGACCACGCCGTAGGTGTAGGTCTTGGCGTCAAAAATGCGGAAATATACCACCGTGTCGATCTGCATGGTAACATTATCCTTTGTAATCACCGGCTGCGGCGGAGAGTCCAGAACCTGCTCCTTTAAGGTAACCTTCTTTGAAATTTTATCAATAATCGGGATTTTTACATGGATACCGGCGCTCCAGGTGGCGCGGTATTTACCCAGCCGCTCAATGACATATTCGGTTGCCTGCGGCACAATACGGATGTTGGAAAACAGGATAATCACAAGCAAAATTCCCAACCCGATCAGAAAATACTCCATAAATTTTTTACCTCCAAATATAAAATGGTGCGAAAACATCTTTTTATTTGGGAAACTGTAAAAATGTTTTCACACCATTAGTATACTATATTATTTCGATCATTGCAACACCGAAGGCTGCGGAATTGTCCTTTAACGTGGCGCTGACGCAATAAAGGTCACCGGCCTGAGATTTTTCGGAGGCCGTAAAAACACCGTCGGACGAGATTTCGCAATGGGGGCCGGATTCGGTTTCGATCTTCCACAAAAGCGCGCCATCTGTGCCCACGATATCGGCTGAAAGCTGTGTCTTGCTGCCGGGTTTTACCTGATACAGCGTTTTTTCCATGTTGACCTGTAAGAACTCCGGCATGGTGGTATAAGCCACCAAACTGTAGTCCTTGCCGACATTGTCTTTTAAAGTATCAGCCACTGCAATCGCTTTTTCGCTCGCCGGTACAGCAAGGTTGCCGTCACGCTTTACACCGCGGCGGTAAACGTGCTTATAAAAGGTCTTGCCGATATTTTTGGGGAATTTTACGGTAACTTCCTTGTCGAAAGCGGTATCGTTACACTCCAAAAATACAGTATAATGGCCGTCCGGGGTTTCAATGGCCTCAATTCTCAGGTCCTTTTCCGAAGTATCGGCACAAAGCACCTTTGAATGACGCGGCATATAGTGGGTAAACAGGCTGAATTCATGGTAAGGTATCGTTTCCGTGGTCATACCATTTTTTTCGTAAGCCGGCAGCCACCAGTTTGAAATATCGCTGCCGCGCAGATAAAGCCAGGTAGGATCGGTCAGCATAACGCCCTGTAGAATCCAGTAAAGACCACCGTTTAAGCCCGAATGCAACAATGACATGACGTATTCAATATTGTTCATGTTCCACAGCGGCGTATCCAGATAAACCGCAAATTCCGAAGCCACAGCCGGCTTATCCTCACACTCGCGGCGAATCTTTCCGAAATAATCCAAACGGTCGTCGTGCTTGCGGAAATAGCGGTGGAAGGTGTTGACCGATAAAAACTCCTTGCAGTGGGTCTTCATGTAGTGCATCCACTCAAGCTCGATTTCGTCCAAACCGGATTCCTCGGCCAGCCAGTAATCCACATATTTTTTCGCGCCGTTTTTCTGAAGCTCTGCGTCCACCAGGCGAAGCATTTTCTCCCACATTTCTTTGGAATGTCCGTAATAACCCAAAAAGTCGCCGTGAACTCTCGAACTGTCGCCGTAATTGGACTCGTTATAAAAAGTCAAATGCTTAATGCAGGTGTAGCCGCGGCTTTCGCAAAGCTCCTTTACCGTGGCGGCACAGCACTTTGCAAAGCCTTCAAAATTGCGCGGTGCAGAGGCGGCTCTGCCGTCTCCGCCGCCGTGCTCTTTGGGCACGCTGGTTTCCGGAACGCTGAACCACTCCTGAATGGTGGTGCCGGCTTTCCAGCCGAAGTTGAATTCAACCTCAATTCCTGCGGCCTCGTAAGCGTCCAAATAGGGGTAAAAGGCGTGCATTTTATCGCTTTCAAAATTGCACTTGCCGCAGTTATAATCGGCCTCGTTGTCCACCACCCAGTCCAGCTGGAACCACACGCGCAAAGCCGCCGGCTGAGATTTTATCAAACGGTGACGGTACACCGGCCAGTAAACGTCGCGGAAGCCCTTTTGACGGGATTCCGGCATACGCGCCATGGGAAGATCGTTTGCGCCGATACCGATGAAATCCTCTGTGCGGATCTTTTCGGTATCCACAAACGCCTCGCGTTCTTCCGTAAGGGCGGTGATTTGCTCAATCAGCGCGTCGGCACCGTCAAAAGCAACACCGATATATTTTTTTGAAGCGTCGGAAAAAATGAAGGTGTCCGCGCGTTCCTCGGCACCGTCGGTTGAAAGGCTTTCGTTCGTACCGTCGGCAGCTTTCAAAAACAGATCTCCCTCGCAGTCGGCGGTAGAAACGGTGTAATCACCGAAAAGTCCAATAAAATTGAGCGCTTTCACGCTCTTTTGAGGGTGCAGCACCAGCTTGCCCTGCGGCAGGGGAACGCCCTCGTCTTTTCTAAAGCAAACGCTGTCTGTAAGTTTTGCAAAATCGTCGGAAAGGCCCAAAATCTTAATGTCGTCCGCTTTTAAAATATTGTGGTCGAAATGCTTCGGGATAAACAGCATTTCCCGGTCAAGACAGTTGCTATAAAGCGCCAGACAACCAATGCGGATAATATCGTCAAAAGCGCAGGACTTGTTCACGCGCATGCCGAAATACCGCGCGGTAACGCCCTCGGCGTCAATAAACAGTTCCGACTGCCGCGGTGTGCCTTTTTGCCAAAGACCGTTATTATCTACGTGGCAAAGCCGATTTTCGGGAGAAAACAGATTGTTTTCATCATCTGAGAAAAACAGCTCGTAGTCCGCCAGCATACAGTCAAGGGTGGGGTGCCAATAGCCCGACACAAAAACGCGGTCGATCCCGATCGAACGGCCGAGGTCAAAGGTCATTTTGCAGTTTTCACCGCGAATATCAATGTGTTCTTCCGTTTCATACGGCGCGGTCATCTGCAAAATCGCGTTTTCGTCGGGGTGATTTTTGCGGTTATGTACCACCATGGGGTTGCCGTCAAGGTCGCAAAGCTTCGGTCGAAGTCCTTCAAGAATATTGTATCCCAAATGTGGAACGGCGTCGCCGCCTTGCCAGTCGCGATTAAAATTTGTTGCTTTCATGAATTGTCACCTTCATTACAAATTCAAAGTTGCCTTTATTGTATCATAAATCAGATTTCGTTCAATGGATATTTTTAACATAGCGCCTTATATTTTTGGATATTTTTAACATAGCGCCTTATATTTTTGTATATTTTTGAAAATTTGTTTTCGTTATTTCTTGGTTTTTTGTATGAACTGTATTATAAACGGTTTGCCGTGGCTAGCTCGCCGGATATTCGGGGAGTAAGAGACAACTGTCCGCCGAAAAAACCTCAAAAAAGCCAGAACTTTCATGCGCTTTGCGGCGCGCCCGATTTTAAAACCTGCGGTTTCAAAATTGGGCAAAGCCCCCTTAAAAAACCGCCGCGGCTGTCCTTTTTATTTTATTGTGAAAAACCGCTGCTTTTAAGCCTTTTGCAAATTCGGGGGCTTTGCTGTCGCCCCACTTGTGGGGCGACAGGGCGCGCCGCGAAAAAACTTTGTCGGTTTGGCTTTTTTGAGTTTTTTTGCGGACGGTTTTTGCAAAAAATAAACAGGCCTTGCAAAAACGCGTTTTGCAAGGCCTGTTTAAAAATTTTTTCATTGAAAATTCATTCCGGGAAGTTTTTTAATGATCAAACACCAAAATACACTTTTCCGGGCATTTCTCGGCGCATTTGCCGCAGCGCGTGCATTTTCCCGGGTCAATGGCCGCCAAATGATCGGTTACATGAACCGCGTCAAATTCACAGGCTTTCACGCAAAGACCGCAGCCGATGCAAGCAACACTGCAAGCCTTTTTCGCCAGCGGACCTTTGTCCTTATTGCTGCAGGTAACCTCTAAATGCTCCGGCCGATTCAAAGGACGCAGATCAATAATGCCTTTGGGGCAGATCTTCACGCATTTTCCGCAGCCGGTACAAAGAATGTCATCCACCTCGGCCACACCGTTCGAATTTACCGAGATCGCGCCGGTGGGGCAAACCGCCGCGCAGTCGCCGCGGCCAAGGCAGCCATAATTACAGCTGTTGTCGCCGGAAAACAGGGTGTTCACGCCGGCGCAGGTTTCTGTACCGCGATAAGAAAACACCTTTTTTGTATGCGCGCAGCCGCCAAAGCAACGCACATACGCCGCGTGCGGCACAAACGCTCCGCCGCTGACGCCCATCAGTGCGGAAATTTTCTCGGCCGTTTCGGCGCCGCCCGGCGCACAAAGACCGGGTTCGGCCTCTCCTTTTGCCACGGCTTCGGCGTAAGCATCACAGCCGGAATAGCCGCAGCCGCCGCAGTTTGCGCCCGGCAACAACTCGCGAACGGCAACCTGCTTTTCGTCCACCGGCACCTCCAGTGCCACCGAGGCCAGCGAAAGTCCGATACCGGCAATCACGCCAATGGCCGAAACAATGAGAATTGCAAGAACGATTGAATTCATAAAATCAGTCCGCCCCCTTTATACAATGCCGGCAAAGCCGAGGAACGAAAGTGAAACGATCGCCGCGGAGATCAGCGTGATCGGCAGCCCTTGCAGACTTTCGGGAATACTGCTTTCCTCCAGTCGGCCGCGCACGCCGGCAAACAGCACCATGGCAATCAAAAAACCAAGACCGGAACCAAGCGCGTTAAAAAGCGCTTCGCCGTAGTTTGTGATCCGTGCATCGGTGAAATTCAAAAGTGTAATACCCAGCACCGCGCAGTTGGTGGTAATCAGCGGCAGATAAATGCCCAGTGCTGAATAAAGCGGCGGAATAAATCGCTTTAAAACGATCTCCACCAATTGCACCAGCGCCGCAATGATCAGAATAAACACCACGGTCTGTAAATAACCAAGTCCGTTCGGCTCCAAAAGCCCCGAATAAATGGGATAGGTAGCGGCCGTGGCCATCAGCATAACAAAGATGACCGCAACGCTCATGGAAAGCGCGGTATTGATCTTTTTGGAAACGCCCAAAAACGGGCAGATTCCCATAAATTTGGAAAGAACCATATTGTCGGTAGTGATACCGGCAAGCAAAATGGTTAAAATTTTACCAATATCCATTAAGTCCTCTCTCCTTCCCCACAGGCGGCACAATCTCCGTGACAGCCCTCACAGCCGAGCTTTTCCACCGGCTTTTTACCCATGCGCTTTGAAATTTTGTTGGAGATCGCCACCAAAATACCGAACACAAAGAATCCGCCGGGCGGCAATAGCATCACAAGCATGGGGGTCTTGGTTACCGTGAAGCTCAAGGGCGTACCGGCCAAAACGGTGCCGCCGCCGATCAGTTCACGGATAAAGCCCATTAAAAACAGCGCAATCGTAAAACCGATGCCCATGCCCACTGCGTCCAGCACCGAGGGCCACACGCGGTTTTTACTGGCAAACATTTCGGCTCTTGCCAAAATAATGCAGTTCACCACGATCAAGGGAAGATAAATGCCCAGTGAATTGTTGAGCGCCGGCGCAAACGCTTTTACAAGCATTTGAACCACCGTAACAAAGCCGGCGATAACGGTGATAAACGCCGGAATGCGTACACGGTCGGGTATCACCTTTCTTAAAAGTGAAATGGTAAGATTTGAGCAGATCAGCACCAGTGTTGCGGCCACCCCCATACCGATACCGTTGAGTGCAGAGGTGGTGACTGCCAGCGTCGGGCAGGTGCCGAGTACCAAGCGCAGCGTGGGGTTTTCTTTCACAATGCCGTTGGTCAAAACCTTCATGTTGTCAGACATCACTTCTGCCCTCCCTTCACCTGTTCAAAAAGCTTTAAAGCGGTGTTGACATCGTTAATAACCGCCTTTGTGGTAATCGTTGCACCGGTCAGCGCGTCGATCTCGGCGTTCTTTTCGGTGGAAATCTGTTTGGATTTTCCTTCAAATTGCTTTAAAAATGCCGTGTTCCCTTTGGCGCTTTGGCCCAGTCCCGGTGTTTCGTTGTCCACCGCGGTGATTTTGACCGAACGCACCGTGCCGTCAGCATTAATACCCGTCATTGCACTGACAGCGCCGCCGTAGCCGGTATTGGAGGATGTAAAGACATAGCCGAGCAGCTTTCCGCTCTCGGATACCTCCGTATAAGCGTAGTCTGCGCTTTGATACGTCAGCGTTTTATCCTTGAATTCTGTATTTTTCTCGGTAAAGATCTCCGCCATGGCGGCAATATTGTTTTGCCGGTCGATCTCGGCAATGCGCTTTTTGGTGATCTCATTTGTAAAACCGAGCGCCGCGGAGATCAAAAGACAAATTGCCAAAAGAACCGCCGACGGCAGAAGAATATTTTGGGGCGTAGGTTTAGCCATTTTTACGCGCCTCCCATCCAAACGGTTTTCTCACCGTAACGCGCTCAATGAGCGGCGTGAGCAGGTTCATCAGCAAAATAGAATAGGAAACGCCCTCCGGCAAGGTGGCAAACAAGCGGATCACTACCGTAAAGAAGCCGCACCCAATGCCGAAGATCACCTGACCTAAAAATCCTGCTGGCGTGGTG
>CADAVL010000002.1 GCA_902791335.1 Oscillospiraceae bacterium | reverse complement strand
CAAAATCCCACTATCCCGGTTTCAACGCACAAAAAAGCAAAAGCGGCAGTCTCCCGCGCGCCGTGACGTTTTAAAAAACGTCCGCCGCCAAACTCTTTCGAGTTTGGCGGTTGCCTTTCGGCGACGGCGCGCGGGAGACTGCCGCTTTTGCTTTTTTGTGCGTTATCGCAGTTTTTAACGGTTTACATTGTAAAAAAGAAAAGAGCTATCCACTTTTTTTGCGGTTCGCTCTTTTAATTTCGTGATCTACAAAGTATTGACCCTCATTGAATCTACACATTTAAAAAACGTCGTTCACAATCAAATTCTGAATGGAGCGATACTGATAATCGCTGTTTTTCACGATCTTCGGATTCTTCAGTACCTTGTCCGCACCGTTCAGCGCGCTGCGCCTGGGATCGTCAATGAAATTGACTTTCACGTCCAAATAATCCGACAGCATTTTCTCCATTCCGTAAAGCCTTGCGCCGCCGCCGAGCAGATAGATACCGTCGTGGCTGATATCTGCCACCACGTCCGGCTCAGACTTTTCCAAAACACTTTGGCAGGATTTTTTAATAAGCCCCAGCTGATCCGAAATCGCCTCATAAACCTCACCGGAGGATATTTCAAAGGTTTCCGGCAATCCCGAAAACAAGTGTCTGCCCTTTGCAGTAACCGTAACAGAAAAATCACGTTTCACAGCACTGCCGATAGTTTTCTTAATATGCTCGGCCGTTTCGCCGCCAATTAAGATATTTTTCTCGCGGCGGACATACTTTTCAATCGCATCGTCAAAGTCGATCGACCCCACGCGCAACGTATCATTTGAAACCACACCGCCGAGCGACAGCGTGGCAATATCCGTGGTTCCGCCGCCGATATCAACGATCATACTTCCGTGCGGCTTCGTAAAATCAATGCCAAGCCCCACAGCGGAGGCCACCGAGCTTTCAATGGTACTGATATTGCGGCAACCGGCCGCCGCCACAGCGTTTGCCAGCGAATGATGCTGAACTGTGGTGACATAGCTTGGCACCACAACGATTACCCTCGGCTTAAAGATCCGATTGCCGAAAATAGATTTAATAAAATGTACGATCATGGCCTCAGCAACCTGATAGTCGGAAATCACGCCGCGCTCCACCGGAAAAACAGTGGTGATATTCGGCGGCGTTCTGCCAAACATGGCTTTGGCCTTATCACCGAATGCCAGCGGCTCGTATGTATCCGTATCCACCGAAACAGCCGACGGCTGCTCCAAAACGATTTTACCGCCGGAATACAGCACGGTTTTGTAGGTTCCGGCGTCCATAACAATATCGGTAGGCATAACTGCTCTCCTTAAAATGCAAAATAACAAAACGCAATATAAGCGGTGATTGATTTTCTTTTTCCATTATACAATATTCTGCCGGATTTTACAAGACGAATCAAGCAAAATACAGCCGGAAAAAGCTTCCCTTTCAGTGGTTGATCGTTGAAAGCAGGCAGTAAACCGCCTTTGCGCCGTTTCTTTTTAAAACCCTCGCGCATTCATTTACCGTGGCGCCGGTCGTAATAATATCGTCCACCAATAAAATTGTCTTTTCCTTAATATTCACACCTTTTCTCAGCGCATAAATGCCTTTAACATTTAAAAATCTGCCATGGGCGCGTAAAGTGTGCTGCGGCTTCTTTCGGCGAACCTGTTTCAGCAGCCGTTCATAAGGAATCGAAAGCCGTTTCGACAGTTCGCGGCATAGCAAATCCACCTGATCGTACCCTCTGCGAAGCTTGCCGGAAAAGGTGAACGGAACACCGCAAATAAAATCAAAAGAATGCTCCGAGAGATATTTGCGAAAGCTGTCGGCCATTTCGTCCGCCAGCACTTCTTTCAGTTCGCTCCGATTGTGGAATTTAAAATTATAGATCAGCTCTCTGCCGCCGGCTTCGTGGAAAAACGGCGCGGCATAGCCGTCGAACGCCGCCTTTTGCGAAGTCCTCATAAGATTATTGCCGGTAAATGAGCAGATCTCGGCAATATACGGAGGCACGCGGTGCAGTTTTTCCTCACAGTCGCAGCAATAGCGAATGGAAGAATCCACCACGCGGTTACACACAGCGCAACGGTTCGGAAAGAAAAGACAAATAACTTCCCGTTTTAGCTTTTTCAGAAAATTACTCATTTTTCAAAAACGCATCCAATCCGGTATAGCGAAGGGTTCGGCGATAGTTGTCGGTCATTTCATGAACCAGCCTTCTGTCGCCCACAATGATCAATTGCTTTTTGGCTCTTGTAACGGCCGTATAAAGAAGATTTCGGTAGCAAAGCTTTTGCGGCGTGTCGAGGATCGGCAAAATCACGCAGTCAAACTCACTGCCCTGACTTTTGTGAATGGTGACCGCATAGGAAAGCTCCAGCTGATTTGCTTCTTCCACATTGTAAACCGCCACCCTGTCGTCAAAACGAACGGTCAGCTTCATACTCAGCGTATTGATGTCGGTAATCACACCGATATCGCCGTTATACACGCCGCTGCCCTTTTCGTTGTTGTCACGTGTCCACTCAATATCATAATTATTTTTGATCTGCATAATTTTGTCGCCCAAGCGCAAAACGTAGCCCTTAAAGGAAATTTCGGGTTTACGCTCGTCCGGCGGATTTAAGGAATTTTGCAGCATATTATTGAGCGTTACCGTGCCGAGCGCCGTTTTTTTAGAGGGACACAGAATTTGAATGTTACTGATGCAGTCATAACCGTAAGCTTTCGGCAGTCGCCGCACACAAAGATCATTGATATACTGCGCGGCACTGCGCGGATTTACAATGTCGATCATAAACATATCGCCGGTTTTGCTGTCAAGCTCCGGATGTACGCCCCCCACAATTTTATGAGCATTGGTAATAATAAGGCTTGTCATCGCCTGGCGGAAGATTTCTTTTAATTCCACCACCGGCACCACACCGGAAGAGATAATATCACTGAGCACGTTTCCGGCACCAACACTCGGCAGCTGATCCGCGTCGCCGACCATAATAATGCGGCACCCCAGCGGTAGCGCACGCAAAAGGCATTCAAATAGCAGCGAATCCACCATAGACATTTCATCAATAATAATGGCGTCGCAGCTTAAAGGATTGTGCTCGTTTCTTGTAAATACCTGGTTGTCATGCTCGTCCCATTCCACCTCCAAAAGTCGGTGAATGGTTTTTGACTCGCGACCGGTAAGCTCGGTCATTCTTTTAGCAGCGCGTCCGGTGGGTGCCGCTAATGCCACGTCAAAACCGGAGGTTTCCAAAAGACTGATAACCCCTTTTAAGGTCGTTGATAGCGATAGGTAATCCTTTCATTAAAAACTTCCGGATTTTCCCCCGCTCCACACCGTACGTGAAAGTTTCCCCTCATACGGCGTTCCCTCGCAGACAGGTTTCAAAATATACAAAATTTGTATATTTATACATTTTCAAGCCTGCTTGCGACTGGTGCCTATCCCTCCGCAGCTTGTTATCACTGTTTCATAGGTACTGTGGCACCGCTCTCACTAAGAATAAGGGCGCTTATTTTCTTCGCCGCCGCCAAATCGACAACTTTTAAATTGCCGATTTGTTCCTCAGCTTTCCGCGTTCCGATTTTTCTATCATATTCCTATTATCGCCCGTAGGTCCCCACTCTGAACCTGTCAGCCGGATACCGCCTGTAACGGTATAAGGTCTTTCTCAGTAAAAAGAATACTCAACCTCACTGACGCCGCAACATTTGCAGCATACTTTTCAGTATTGGTACTATAGGTCCGTACATTCGCGGGTTCGTCAGCCACACCATGCGGCATTCTGACCATAGACGTTTTAAAGACTCCCGGCATATTGCTTTCCATGGCTTTGCTTTAGGAAAACGTCTGCCGACTTTGGCGAGCTATCGAACGCACATTTTAAAAAGCAGATTCTAAAAATCACTTAAAACACGCGCACGTCGCAGTTTGCAGAGCGGACATTTATAAGAGCGTTACCCCCGTCATTCTGTCCGTCAAAAAATCAGTTCTCATGCGGCAATTTTTTAAAAATTCCAAGCCGCAAGGCCTACGCTTTTCACGCAGGAACGCGTCACACTTTTACCTGTACCCGGGCCGCCGGTCAACACGAGCAGTCCTTTATCAACCGCCATGTTGATCGCTTCCCGTTGTCTTTTTTCATAAACAATGCCGAATTTTTTCTGCAAAGCCTCAATAAACCCTTTGGGCGTATTCAGGCGTTTCGGCTTAATATCGAGCATAATTTTAAATTTGGTGGCAATATACCTTTCTGCCGTGTAATAGCGCTGCAAAAAATCGTAATCCTTGCCGTCAATCTGCACGCATTTCAAAAGAACGTCACGCTGCATTTCCTCATAAGCGGCCAAGACTGCCGATTCCTCACATTGTAAAAGAGAAGTGCTCAGTTCAATCAGCTTTTGGTGCGGCAAACAGGTGTGGCCGTTTAAAAGATTGTGCTTTAATATGTACTGCATGCCGGCGCGAATTCTACCCATGGAGTCGTTCTCAACATGGAACTGCGCCGCAATATCACAAACCCTTTGAAAGCTGAAATCAAGGTCGTCATGATACAAAACAAACGGATTTTCCGCAATTTTTGCAACACAGTCCTTGCCGAGCAGCCCGTAAATTTTATTTGACTGCTCCGGCGTGATTCCATAGCGTCCAAGCTGCATCATTACATCACGAATTCCATGCTGCTTTTTATAGCTATCACTGATCTGCTTTGCTTTTGAAAGTGAAATGCCGCGAATCGCGCTCAAGCGCGCATAATCGTTTTCAATCACTTCCAGCGTATCCGAGCCGAACCGTTCCACAATTTTTCTTGCCGTAGCAGGCCCGATTCCCTTGATCGCGCCGGACGAAAGATAGCGTAATATTTCGGCACTGCCCTCCGGTGCAAGCGGTTCATAGGCTGTGACCTTGAATTGCTGACCGTAGGTTGGGTGAATTCCGTAAACGCCGTGAACCTTCAAGGACTCATCAGCATGAAGCTCCGGTACAGTGCCAACGCAAGTGATCGTTTCGGTGGCGGTTTTCAAAGAAAAAACGCAGTATCCGTTTTGTTTATTGCTGTAGGTAATGTGTTCCACGGAACCGGAAAGTACTGTCTCCTCCAAAGCTCCGTCGCTCATACGCATACCCCCTTTAATTTTCAAATATCCATATGATTCAGCCAACAGGTTTTATACTTGTCAGCGAACTCTTTAAGAAAACTTTCAGCTTTTTAAAAGTGACGCTTTTTGGCTGATAATCCGGCCGATCTCACTTTCGTCAATATAACAAATGTCATAAGCTCTCGAAAGCTCTTTTAAAACATCGGCATTTTCCTTTGACAGCGAGCAGTTTACGGTAAAAACATTGTCAATATGATTCATATTATACCATTTTGCCCTGGACAAAGCAATGCCTGCTTCAAGCGAAAAATCACCTTTTTCCGTTTCATAAAACGGAAGAAACAGCACAGTTTTGCTGCATCCGTTTTTAATATGTAAGAACCAGGAGAACATCTCTTTTACAAGCGTCACCAAACCGAGCAGACTTAAAAACATCAGCAGTATGTAAAGAAAATACATAAATGAACACCCCAAAAGCATTCTATGCTGCGAATACTTTCGGTGTGAATGCCGACATAGAGCAATCACCGCGACTGTAGCAATATCTCTGCACCGCCAAGTAACGCGATGTGAAGAGTACGCAAAGAAAAAATCGACTGTAAAGCCAGGAACCGGAAGTAATTGCCGGAATTTGGTTTTACAGCCGATAAAAACTTATTCTGTTACCGCGAGCTTTGCTTCGTAATTTTGAACCTGCCAGATATTATCCTTAATGCGGGATTTGATTTTTACTGAAAGCGTTTGATCGCCCACAGCCTTGCCGTCAAGATCAACCTCAGCGTACAAGTCGGAAGCCTTCAAATCGTTAATAACGCTTTTTAGACCGCAGATCTTCACTTTAATGGGCTGCGTCAGCTTTACTTTGAATTTGTTGTCGTTGTTTACGGCCACCGCCGAGGATACCGTGAAGGTTTTTGTTTTTAATGAAGTAGTGGAAAGCTTAACTATTGCACTTTCGGCACCGCTTACTGTGGAAATACCACTGGGCAAAACAAATTTTTTCTTAAATGTATTTGCCGATTTTGAAACGGAGTAAAAGTCGATCGGTTCAAGCTCAATAAACTCAGTTTTGTGCACAATATCCGGCGTGCCCTCAATTTCGATCCTTGACGTAGACTTGCCATCCACTGTAATTCCGGCAGATGGTGTATAAGCGCCGGGCTTGTTCGTATAAGTGCATCTGATCGGCACGGTTTTGGTCTTCAGCACCGGAACCGAAACACTGATCGTGTTCATGCTGAGCGTCAACCCGTCGGAACTGATTGTTTTACCGTCGGAGTCATACAGCTTGATCGGTGCGTCGTAGCTTTTTGTGGCGGTCAATTTTTGCTTTTTATCGGCCTTTACAACCGCGGTAACCGTGGAAATTCTGCTGACAATCGACCGCGGACCGCTGACCTCCAAAGCCGCGCTATCGGAATTCGTAAACCGTTCGGTACCTAAAATCAGTCCGTCGGCAGCAACCGCGTTTTTCACCTTGATCTGAATATCGTAAGATACCGTATCAATATAATCGAACTGTGCCACGAGGCTGTCCGGCGTAACGGATTCAATGGTAAACTTTTTGGAAGTGTTATTTGTGGCCGAAAGCTTTAAAGTATATTTTCCGGCGGCACTCACATCGTCAAACGTGGGCTTTACCAAAATATCCTCCGCAGAAACGGAATTTACAACATAGCTTGCACCATTGATTCTGACGCTGCAAACCGCGTTTTTTTCATTGAGGCCGATAATACTTAACCCCTGCTCGTCAACAATCGTGTCCGTCGTATCAAGATAGATCGGCACCGAACTGATAATTCTTGTGGATTCCGGATTTTCCACCAGGGTGATCGTCACCCAAAAGATGACCGCAATAATGAAAGAAACCAAGGCGGTAATGCGTTTTGACGAAAAAATCGACTTTTTTTGCGTGTTGTTCATTTCCGCGTTGCCCCCTTATCCTTTTTTTTGAAAATGCTCAAAAAGTTTGAAAAAGGGTTGCCCGTCTCTACTGCTGTATCGACAAAAATGCCATAAAGCTCCTGCTGCAAAGACTGACTGTTATATCCGCGGGTAATTTCCCCGTTCCTTGTTAAAGAGATCGTGCCGGTTTCTTCGGAAACAACCACCGTGACCGCGTCGGAATTTTCACTGATACCAATGGCGGCACGGTGCCTTGTACCGAGATCCTGACTGATGTCCTGCTTTGAGGTAAGCGGAAGAATGCAGCCGGCGGCATACAAACGGCCGCCGCGAATGATCATGGCGCCGTCGTGAAGCGGTGAATTCGGGAAAAAGATACTGCCAACCATAGATGCCGATGCCTCCGCGTCGATCACGGTTCCGGTGTTGACGATCTCTCCGAGAGGTGTTTCGTTTTCAAATACGATCAGTGCACCAATCTTCTGGTCACTCATACTGTGAACTGCTTTGCATACCTGATTGATGCTGTCCACAACCTCCTGATTTACGCCGATATTACCCTTGCCGAAAAAGCCAAAACTGCTGTGCCCCACCCGCTCCAGACCGCGGCGCAATTCCGGCTGGAATACGATTGCAAGAATTACCAGACCGTAGGTCACGACCTTATCAAGAATCCAGTTGACGCCGGTCATTTCAAGCCAGGATGACAGCGCATACATGATGATAATAAGAAAAATACCCTTCAGCAGGGTTTTCGCTCTGGTGTCGCGGCAGAATTCAATCACTTTGTAAACCACAAAGGTCAGAATAATAATGTCAATAATATCAAAAAAGCCAATACCGGAGAAAACCGAAACCATCGTGTTCTTTACGGTATACAAAAACACTGCAATATTGTTCCAAAAGCTTTCCATCGGTATCACCTGCCACTTAAAAATTTTCCTATTATTATTTTAACATATTTTTTGGGATATTCAAGTGCAGAATGCATGAATTTTGCAAGAAATTTACGCGTTAATGGCAGTTTTAAGAATTCTTCATATGCCGTTTTCTTAAAGTTGTTTTGATTTTAGTCTGCCTTGCTTTCAATATTTTTCAAAGCGGACAAAAACATGGCGATATCCTTGGCGCTTGTAAAGGCTGACGGACAGATTCTCACCGTTCCGCGTTCGATCGTTCCAAACATTCTGTGCGCCAACGGCGCGCAGTGCAGTCCCGGTCTTGTTGCAATGCTCTTCTCGTCCAGCTTTTGAGATACCTCTTCAGAGCTTAATTTTTTTAAATTAAAAGATAAAACCGGCACAGAGCTTTGTGGCCGCGGCGCATCTGTATAAAGTTCCACTTCTTTCATTCGTGACAGTTCGCGATACACCATTCCTATATGTTTCATTTCCGCTTGATATATTTTTTGAATACCGATTGACATTACAAAGTCGATCCCTGCGGAAAGTCCCGCAATGCCCGAAAGGTTCAGTGTGCCGCTTTCAAATTTGTCCGGCATAAAATCGGGCTGCGTTTCAAGCATCGACAGCGATCCGGTTCCTCCCTCTATCAGGGTTTTATCAATACCCTTTAAAGCAATCAGAACGCCGGTGCCCATGGGCGCATAAAGGCCCTTGTGCGGTGCGATACATAAATAATCAATATTCATGCGAGCCATGTCAATAGGCAGTACACCGGCCGACTGCGCCGCGTCCACGCAAAACAACAGCCCGTACGCTTCAGAAAGTTTTCCCAATTTTTCTATCGGCAGCACCGTGCCGAATACATTGGAGGCGTGCGTGCAGATGATCATTTTGGTATTGTCCCTGATCAGCGCCTCAAAGGATTTCACCGTGGCGTCCGGATCTTCCAAAAACACTCTGGCCGTATCAAACGCAACGCCCTCGGCTTTCAATCGGTTCAACGGCCGCCAAACGGCGTTGTGTTCAAGACCGGAACAAATGACATGATCACCGGCATTCAATACACCTTTCAGCACCGTGTTGATCGCCATGGTACAGTTTTCGGTAAAAATTACCGTTTCCGGCTTCCCGGCCCCGAAAAACTGGGCGAGCTTTTTTCTGCAATTGTAGACCTCCTCCGAAGCGCGTACCGACAAAGCGTGACCGCTTCTTCCCGGATTTGCAGAATAGTTTTTCAGGCAATTGTCTGCCGCCAGCGTTACTGCACGGGGTTTGGGAAAAGTTGTAGCGGCGTTATCAAGGTAGATCATTGCCCCTCACCCGATTCGATGGAAATATACTTGATCCCCTCAGCACCGAAAATACTTTTTACCGTCTCAGCGTCAGCCGCCGTTGAAATGCTGTAGCCGCAGCCGACCGCCGATTTTCCTGTCGTTCTGAACATATATGCCGAATAACCTTTTGCGCGCAAAAGATCTCTGCCGCGCAATGCGTAGGTAACCGTTCCAGTATTTATAATACTTTTTCCCATGATATTTTTTCACTCCGTAAAATGTAGTATTATGCTGCCGGTCTTTAAAGCCGAGTCGAATGAATGATGCTTTAAAGATCGGCTCAGCAAATAGAGAATGCAACACAATGATAGCACTACATTTTATGCGAGTGCGGAACGGTCGGCTCAAAAATCGCTATTTCCACAGCTTTACAAGACCGTTTTGCTGTAAAACAGACAATACCGCCACGCTTAAAGGCAGAATTATTAGTCCGAAAAAGCCGAAGAACCGCAGCCCTAAAAACATGGAGAGCAAAGAAATCAGTGGGTGGACCCCCACCTTGCCGGAGATCACCTTTGGCTCTGTAAAATATCTTGCAACCGAATACCCAAGATAAAGGATGATCAGTCCGATACCAAAAACGGTTTCCCCTTTGATCAGCATAATGATCCCCCAGGGAATCAGCACCGATCCGGTGCCGAGCACCGGCAGAAGATCCACTACTGCTATCAGCAATGCCACCGCTGCGGCATGCCGGGCTCTTAAAAGAAGCAGTCCTAAAAAAATTTCTGCAAAAGTGAACATGAATAAAATAAAATATCCGCGGACAATGCCGACAACTCCTGAATTCACGGCGGCTTTCACCTTTTTAATAAATTCAACGGTATTCTCTTGCAGCTGTCTTTTAATAAATTTTATGAATTTGTCGTAATCAACGGCAAAAAAACAGGCAGACACAAAGAATACCGTCATGCTGATCAAAAATCTCGGCGCCTCTTTTGCAATGCTTTTAATTAAATTACCGGCGAATCGCTGTATCCAGTCCGTGACGACCGGAATTAAGTCCGAGGATCGGAAACTCAATTGCACTCTGAGAGATTTGGGCAGTCGATACAGAAGCTTTACCGCCCATTCATCATAACGGTTGATCATCTCATAAAGCGACGAAAACGTATCGGTATCGCTCATGATTCTTTGAAGAAATTCGCTTAAATTATAGATCACGATTGCCACAATTGCTAAGAAAAGCAGCACCAAAAGAATCAAAACGCCGATCGTCAGATATTTTTTATGAATATGAAATTTTGCCGATAAATAAATCATCGGTTTTTGTAAGACATAGATCAGAACAAAACTTAAAATAAACGGCAAAAGATAACTGACGGCATATTTAAAAATGAAATAGACGATCACGGCCGCGACCGTGTAAAATACAAAATTGATCAGTGTAGCGGCTTTTTGCTTTGTATTCATTGGCGACACCCTCATAAGATATACAATAATCGTTTCCTGTGCCGAGCAAAGCTTCCTCTGTTTCGACAACGCAACCATAGTATGCACGAAATTCCGTTTCCAATGTGCCGGCCTTAAAAAATACAACAAAAAAACCGCACGCAAACGGTAGAAAGGCAAAATTCCTAACCAACCGAAATGAAAACGTGCGGTTAAAAACACAAAATTTTGTAAAAATTTTAAAATGCAAAAAATTACAGCGCCTTTTTTATGGCTGAAAGCAACTCATCGTAGGTCTCAAAGGCTTCCAAAGTCGGGTTGTCTTTTTTGATTGCGTCGGTGCTTTTAAACAAAAAACCCGCCTTGCTTTCTTTGATCATACCAAGATCGTTAAAGCTGTCGCCTGCTGCAATGGTTTCATAACCGATCGACTGCAAGGCTTTGACCGTGGTAAGCTTTGACTGCGCGCAGCGCATATTATATCCGGTGATCTCACCGTTTTCGGACACTGTGAGTGAATTGCAGAAAATGGTCGGCATGCCAAGCTTTTGCATGAGCGGCTTTGCAAATTCTTCAAAAGTATCGCTGAGAATGATGACCTGCGTTAACTGGCGCAATTCATCTAAAAATGCTTTTGCACCGTCCATGGGGTCAATGGTTGCGATTACCTTTTGAATTTCCGGCAATCCCAGTCCGTGTTCCTTTAAAACCGATAATCTCCACTTCATCAGCTTATCATAGTCCGGCTCGTCGCGTGTTGTGCGGCAAAGCTCCGGAATACCCGAAGCTTTTGAAAAAGCGATCCAGATCTCCGGCACCAAAACGCCTTCCATATCGAGGCAAACGATATTCAAGTATATCAATCCTTTCAAAAAATCCTTTGTTGGTTCTGAAAATGAGCGTTGCAGCCAGTTACGGTTTGAAGCTTTTGCCGATTTAGACAATACAATCAAGCGAAGGATAGACCAAAGTGACAAAAATCAAACGTAGCAAAAGTAAAAGCAGCCGATCGTATATTAAGAACTTTTGCAGAAAAATTGCAAAAATACGAAATAAAGTAACAAACGACTGCTTTTAATTAAACGGTTCATCAATAGGTTGATAGGACGTAATTTGGCCCCGTCAAACAAACTGTCGAAAAGTTATCCAACCAAACCGGTACGCTCGATACTCTCGGTGAAGAACTTCTGAGTAAAGAGATACAGTAACAACGGCGGCAGAACCGACAGCATGGTTCCGGCCATTAAGTACATACGAATGGCATATCTTGTGGTGTCTCTGCTAAACAACACCTTTCCGTCCATTGTGGCACTGCCCATGGAAAGCGCATCACTCAGGTTACTAAGCATACAGGAAACCGGCTTAATATCATTCGTGAAGTAGATTGCGGAGTTATAGTAATCGTTCCAATGCCAAACAACAGAGAAAAGAATTACCGTAACAAACGCAGGGCCTGCCAGGGGGACCATGATGCGAACAAAGGTTTTGAACGGTCCGCAACCGTCGATACGGGCGGCTTCCTCCAGATCCTTCGGCTGACCCGAGAAAAACTGACGGAAAATAAAGATAAACAATCCGTTACGAAGTCCGGTTGCAAATATTGCCGGCAAAACGAAAACCCATGCCGTATTTAAAAGATTTACGTTTTTAAGACCGGGGATCAGTTTCAAAATGCCGCCAAAATCGAAGAACCAATAGTTTAGGTACTGCGACATGATGATGGTCTGCGTAGGAACAATGATGGTGAGAATAACCAGAATAAAAATTACATTTTTCAGCGGGAATTCAAAACGGGCAAAGCCGTAACCAACCATTGCGCAGGAAACAACCGAAGCACCGGTACCAAACAGTGTGATGATCGCTGTTAAGGTGGCCGATTCACTGAATCTCAAACAGTACCACGCATTGACTACACCGGCCAAGGAAAGCTTTTTCGGAATCCAGATAACCGAGGGGTCATTGGCAGTTGCAGGATCCTGGAACGCTGTGACGATCATATAAAGCAGCGGAAACAGGAACAGATAGGACAAACCGATGATAAACAGTAAGCGAAACAGCTTAAAGAAAAACGACTTTGTTTTGTTTTTCATCAGGTAAGGGTTCTGATACTTTTTGTTTTCAAAAAAATCTTTTGTTGCTTCAAACATAGATAAACGCCCCTTTCCCTTAAGATGTGTGCTTGCTGATTAAGCGGAATATACCAAACACTGCTAAAAGTATAAGTCCGATAAACAGGAAGTAGGTCCATGCAAACGCAGATGCCAAGCCAAGCTTACTGATCTGACTGGTCATCAAATTGGTGATCTGACGCATGATGCTGTTGCTTGAATCGGTAAAGGTGTCAACAATGGTGTAAACCATATTGATCATAATAGTAGGTGCCAGCATCGGCAAAGTGATCTTCCAGAAGTTTTCCCAGGAAGTAGCACCCTCAATGGAGGACGCTTCATACAATGTCGGCGGAATGCTCTGCAAACCGGCAAGGAAAATGATCATCTGGATACCGGAACGCCAAACCATTGAGAACAGGCTGTTTGCAATGCTTGTGGCAATGTTGATGATCTTGTCGTTAAAACCGGCATTCACCAACATATCCTTCAGCGCACTGCTCTGCGTGATCTCACCGCCGGAAACCGTACCGCCGGAAAGTGCAGTACTGGCGATCGAGTCGCCGGAGATCATGCTCAACGCAATACCGGAAGCAAAGATAACCGGTAAAAAGAAGACTGCACGAACAAACACACGACCGTGGAATTTTTGGTTCAGGATCAAAGCTAAAAACAGACTTAAAACCAAAATAACCGGTACCTGCCAAGCCATTTTCGCAAAGGAATTTAAAAGGTTGGTTGTAAAGTTCGCATCTTCTAAAAATGCAGTTTTGTAGTTGTCAAAACCAACGTTCTGAAGCACATAACCGGTCGAGGTGTCAACCGATACCGAGCTAAAACTCATTCTGACCGACTGAATTAACGGTGACAGAAAGAAAAACCAAAAGCCCAAATAGAAAGGAAGAATGAATATCTGGGCAGTCCAGGCGCTTCGTGCTGCAAGGCTCATGGGTTTGCGTTTCATTCTTATCCCTCCTTATAAGTAAAGCTACGGGCCGGAATTTTCACTCCGTTTACCGTTACTGCATCGTCCGAATAGTTTACGTAAACGCTGATACCGTTTTCATAAACCGTTTTTGTTACATTAAAGGCCACTTCACTGTGTTCTGTGATCTTTTGATCATAGATCTTTTTGAGCAGCGGCTGATATTCTTTATACTTTTCCGCAGCGTCTTCTTTCCACAGCGTGTAAGTCGAACCATACAAATCGTCGTAGTTTGTATCGCGGAGCTGCGCTGAATCTTCGTAGATGCCGTCCCAAAGAAGTTCCACGCCTGCTTCTACACATTTCAAATAGGTTGTCTGTGAATCAACAGACTGAACAATGGAATCACCGGTCATGGGAATATAACCGTGCAAAACGATTTCGTAGAAAGGAACTTCGGAATCGAATAAATTGTAACCACTGCTGTAAAGCGGAGCTTTATAGATCTTGTTGAGATATTTGAACGTGTAGTCGTTTGCGGTATCGCCGGCAACATTCAATCCGGCCGCTTTTGCCTGTTCATAGGTTTTGGCGGCGGCCTTCGGGAATTCGGTACGATATTCGTTTTCGCCCTTCTTCAGGTGTGAGTATACCATGTCAGAAAGGGTTGAGAACGATACATTTTTATTACCGAGCTTCTGATAAGATTTGATAAAGCTCTCAGAGTAATTCGGTAAGGCGCTCGGAAGTAACAGCTTTTTCGCAATACCGTTCAGATCGGTCGCATACACCGAACGGAGATACTGATATTCATAATAAACCTCAGAAAATCCGGTTTTTGCGGCGTATTTATTTCTGCCCTTTGTAAAGGTCAGAAGGTCACTGTCCTGATAAAGCGTAACATTCTGATCCTTTGTAACCTTCAAAAGATCGTTATACTTCGATTTTCCGCCCAATAAGCCGAGCAGTTTTGCTTTTGAAGTGATATTTTTATTGGTGACGCCAGTATTGCCCCAACCGATATACCGAAGGGCAAGATCATCAATACCGGTGGATTTTAGCTCTTTCGACATCGTTCCGAGCTGCTCATAGCTTGTGAGCGCTGTCAGCTTATCATAGTTGAAGCCAAGCAGGTTTGCTTTTACTTCAACCGCACCGTAAGCGTCCACATTGAGTGCCGGCTCGGAAATATTCTTCGTTAACATTTTGTTGTCTTCAAGATATTTCCGATAGGTGTTTGCCATACCGATGTAATCGGCATTTTTGCCCGAAAGCAGATAATAATTCACCTTGAAATCCGGTGCATCTTTAAGATCATCGGAAAGACGGTAAACAACCTGCTTGTTGGAGCTTTTGCCAAACATGGTAATAGAGGAAGTCAGCTTGTAATTATACTTTGCGTTAACCGTGCTGTAGCCTTTGGAAGAACCCGAAGGAGAAGCTACAATCGAAGATGCCGCGGCACCGCTTGAAATAACACCAAACAAGGCGTTCTGGTTATCGTGAACGATACCGAAGACCGGCATACGAATGGTTTCGGTAACGGAAGTTTTAAGCTCGGTCTGCAAGCTTAAATCATTGCCGTAAACCATTTCGCTGTATTCCTTATCATTTTCGTGGCCTTTAAAGTTGATCAAAGCACCACTGCCGTCCGGAACAAAAATGTATCCGCTGTCGGTCCAGTTACCGGCGCCAAAGTAAGGCAAAAGTGCGTAATCAGTCAAGATAACGTCGCTTGTGAATTTGGCATTTTTGAATTCAACCGCACCTTCAAAATGGCCGTCTACCAGTTGGAACGTCACTGGAACTGTAACCTGGACGATCTTAATAACATCTTCTTCCTCGGCAGCACTGTCATCGTCTGCGGCATCACCATCAGTGTTATCGCCGCTGCTCGCATTGTCGCCGGAGCCACTATCGGTGTTAGAAACATTGGTTGACAGATCAACGTCAAAGGTGTAGCTCACGCGAACACCGTTGTCGATCGCTTCAACATTGGTTTCAACCGCAGAAGCACTGTCAAGGTACGCAACACGCGCGGTAGAATTCTCGTCCTCCGCATTTACGTAGCCAACGATCAGCTGTGATTTGCTGAAACGCTGAATTTCACCTTTTGAAAAACCATCATACTTTGTGTCATTCGGCACACCGTACCAAATATAACCGTTTGTTTTGTTTTTTAAAGCAATCAAACCGGATTGCATATCTGCGCTGAGCGTCAGTTCCCCATCGCTTGCAACCTCTTCATAATTATCCGACAGCTTCATATTCGAAAAATTGCCGGCGGATTTTGTTGCGGTATCGACCACGCCGGATCTGTTTTTTGCAGAAACCGGCGCAATCGCTGTTGCAAGAATAAGAGCAATGGTGATGATCAGCACAAGATTTCGTTTCGTTTTAGTCATTGTTTTCAAATTTATAACCTCCACTTCTATAAATTGTGCTGATGTCAGCGTAGCTTCAATTCGTCAACGAGTGAAACAAAGAATGAGAAACACTGTTGTAACAATGTGAAGAACAGAACTGCAAGCAAGCCGATGATAAGCATACCGACAACGGTAAGAAACGTCGTACCGATCGTACCTGCAAATGAATACTGATGAATGGTATAAAGGCCAAGCAACAGCATTGCCAGCGACCAGATCATACCAATCATATTAACAATGGAAATGAATGCCGCTTCGTCTAACGAAAGGTTGTTTGAAAGAACAACATTGATCAGCGAAGTAATCAGCATCGGGGTGAGTGAATAGGCCGTAACGCACAAAATTTCTTTCATGCGGCCCTTGCCGTTCACCAAGGTGCAGACCGCCCAGTTCGCAATAACAAACAGTACATAAAGGCCAACAGTTCCCACAACATTTGCCACAAGATCATAGTCAATCGACCGATTGGAATTATATGCAAACCCTGTAAAGAAGAACTGAACAACGCGAACTAAGAACCAACAAATAACCAAGCCTATGGCAATGGGAACGGATTCAATGTTTCTGGTTCTGAACTGCTCAAATCCGTCAACCGGGTGCAAAATGGTATAGATCGGCATACCCCATTTGGTTTCCAGCGGCGAATAGGCTTCACCGTGCTTTGCAACCATTTTCTTTTTGAGGTATTTTGAAAGCAGAGCCAACAAAACAACCACGGCGATCACAACTAGTGCCATCCACCAGATATTATCGTGAATATAGGATTTGCGGTATTCTTTATAGGATTTGGAATAACCGCCACGGGCATTGGCAAGCTTGAAATACTTCATGGCATTTTCATAGTCATTTTTCATTTCATAGGCTCTGCCCATGCCGTAGTATGAATACTGATTGTTGGTGTTGTATTTGATAACCGCTGACCATGCCGCCAGTGCTGCGTCAGCATCGCTACTGTCTAACAGTGCAAACGCTTTACGAAGCGCATTGGCATATCCTGTCGGTTTGAAAACAGTAATGTTATTGTCTGTGCGGTCAAGAACATAGATTTTATCGCCAACACTTTCCACAGCCACCGGCTCGGAGAAGGTTCCCTTTTGTGCCGAAAATCCGCCGAATACAGTGACAAGGTTACCGTCGTCCGTGTATTGGAAGATCTTGCCGCGGCCGGAGTCGATCAGATTCACATAACCGTCTTTGTCAACATCCACGTCGCAGAACGAAGTGTTGGTTGTTGTTTGCTGACGATCCCATTCAAAATCGCCGAAGCCGGGCGTGTTATCAGTCAGTTCAAAAACATTATCGCCCTGATAGTTCAATCGACGAAGCATGGAAGTAAAGGTCGTGTTACGGTTGGTCTGATCGGTTTCGGTAACAGTATAAATAAATCCGTCAGCGTCAATGTCAAAGTTCGTTAAGGCAATCGGCGTGATTTTAAAGTTTGCTTTCAGCTGTTCACGCGTCATAAACCGTTTTCTGATAAACTGTAACAGCACTTCGGCCGTTGCCTGAACGGTGTTACTTCCGAAGAAGTTTAAGAATTTTCCGTCCATATCGAAGACCAACGCACCGAGGTTGATACTATCGCAAATAACATAAATCTGATCTTTGCGATCCAAAAGAACCTTGGTGGCGCGGAACGGCGCATCGGTATCGGCAAGCTGCTGATCCGGTCTTGTGATGATCAGGCGAACGTTGCCTTTGTTGTCGCTCACCAAGACCCTGTGATTTTCCGTGTCGGCAATATAGAAGTTTTCTTTATTGTCAACCGTAAAGCCCTTTGCACCGTAAAAACTCAGATAACCCTTTTTCTTGTTGTGGAAGTTCGCATAAATGCCCAAAACCTTTGTTAAGTCGCGGTCGAGCTTTAAAATACGGGAGTTACCACTGTCAAGAATATAAATATACTTGCCTTTATACAGCATATCACTCGGGTTTGTAAGCGTAGTGGACAACGAGTAATCACTGTTTAAGAAACCTTTTTTAGAGTTGTAGCTTGAAATCTCCGGGCCTTTATCATTGGACAATGCATAAATCGTATCGGTATCGGTAGCAACGCAGAGATTTGTATAATTTGTGGAGCGAACCGAAACATTGCTCGGAATGCTTGACTTCGTAATATACGAAACGTCGCCGCTTTCCGAATCAACGCAGGCAATGCGGTTATCAGGCATTGTCAGATAATATGTAAGGTCGCTCGAATCGGAGGAAATTGCCGTTGCACCGGTAAGGTTTACGTTTGCTTTTAAACGCGAATCAACGGAAAATCCGGTAACGATCTCGTTGCCGTCGTCGTCCATCTCCGTATCGGCCATAAGCTTTACGATGCGGTTGGCGCCGGCGTCCAAAGCAAGAATATTTCCGGCATCTGAACTGATGGAAATGTCTTTAATGGAGGTGCCGGCCTTCACACTGCCAACACGTTTTCCCATGTGGGAATAGATTGTGATATTCCCGGGAGCATTGGAGGTGGTAACTAAAAGATAAGTGTCATAATTATCACCGACCGGTGCGGCATAGGTTGCCATGGTGACAACATTGCCGACATTCAGCGTTTTTACAACCTTGGAAAGAGAGCTGATAATATAGATCTTGCCGGATTTATACACATAAAAATATGCGTTTGTAAAGTCACAGGCAAGAAGCTTGGCACCCTTTAAGCTGACCGCCTTGCCGCTTTGCGTGGTGAAATTATTGAAGATAGATTTAATATTTAAAGAGGTGTCGGTTTTGTAAACCACGCCGCCGACGCTGTCCAATAAGAACATGGAGTAGTAATCGGGGTCATGGGCATCAAGGCAAATATCGGTTACGCTTGAAACTTTAACTGAAAAGTCAAGGTCGGAGCCCGATACAATATTGCTGGGTAAATAACCGATCGGTGCCGCAGTGGATTCCTCGTAGGAATTGTACTCATAGCCCTCATACGGCGCATAAGACGGCGTAACAGCGGAGGCCGTGGTGGAAGCTACAAGTGCAAAGCACACAGCAAGGGCAGCAAAGCTTTTAAATAATTTTTTCATCGTCTGCCTCCTTACTTCATGCCGGAATGCGACATCGTTTCCATAACCGAGCTTTGAGAGATAAGGAAAACGATGATCGGCGGGATCATAACAATAACGCTAACTGCCGAAGCCGCACCCTGACGGGCAATACCGCCGGCGGCGATCGTAGAAAGAACGGTCGGCAACTCTTTAAGCGCTTCACTGAAAATGTACTGCGAGGTACCGGCGCTGTTCCACATACTTTGAAAGGTAAAGATGATCGTGGTTAAGAGCGCGGGCTTAATGCCGGGAATCACGATCTTTGAAAAGATGCGGTATTCCGAAGCACCGTCAATTCTGGCAGCCTCAAGCGTTTCGTCCGGAATAGAAACCGTAACGGTCTGACGGATAAGGAAAACACCGAGAGAACCTGCAAGCGGCGGCAGAAGCAATGCCCAATAGGTGTCGATCATGCCCAGCTTTGCAACAATGAAGTACGCCGGAATTGCCGTAACCTCAGCACGGAAAAGCAAGGTCAGCGTAACCGTCTGAGCAATCGCTTCACGGCCGCGGAATTTACCCTTTGCCAGTGAATAACCGGCCATGGCAGCAATGATCAAATACACAGCTGTGGTAACGATCGTGATAAAAAGGCTGTTGAAAAGGTATCTTGTAAAAGGCACCCAAAGACTTGCGGCCAGGCCGATGACCTGCACGAAGTTTTCAAAGGTCGGGTTCTTTACGTAAAATCTCGGCGGATATAAGAAGATCTCATCGATCGGCTTCAAGGATTGAATGATAGAATACACCATCGGCAATGCCATGAAAGCACAGATCAGAAGCAGAAACAGGAATACGCCGAAGTTACCCGCTTTGGATCTCGAAAGAAGAACGGTCTTTTTTGAATTGTGATTAAAGCGCACTCTGCGCCAAAACGACATTTTTTCCATGTTTCCACCTCCTAATCAGAAAATTTACTCAATACTTTATGAACGACAACATAGAACAACAGCATCATACCAAACAGCACAACGGCGATGGCGGACGCGTAGCCCATTTCAAAACGAACGGTCGCGTAGTCGGTCATGTGCAAAAGAATTGTATGGGTCGAATAGTTCGTACTGGGGTTACCGGTAAGGACCTGGTTGACGTTACCTACAGCGAACGCACTTGAGATTGACATAACAGCGCCGAACAACAGCTGCGGTCCCATCTGCGGGAACGTAACATAGTAAAGCTCCTGCCAACGGTTTTTCAGTCCGTCGATCGCAGCCGCCTCAAAGTAAGTGCGATCAAGAGATTTAAAGCCGGCACAGAACGAAAGGAATCCGGTACCGAAGCTCATCCAAATGATAACCAACATTACAATGCCAAAGGAATAATCGGTATTGGAAAGCCATTCGATCGGGTCGCTGACAATGCCGAGCTTCATCAGAAAGTCATTGGCAAAGCCACGGCTGTCGGACGAGAAGATGTAGGTCCAGATAACGAACACGTTACCGGTCAGTGCAGGGCTGTATACAATAAAGGTAACAACTGTGCGGACCGCTCTGCTAAGCTCATTGATAAACCATGCAATCACAAAGCTCAAAATAAAGCCGACCGGACCGGAAACCAAAGCATAGATCAAGGTGTTTTTCAGTGCAATTGTGAAGATATCATCTTCCAAAAACAACCGAATATAGTTATCAAAACCAACGAAGTTGTTAATGGTAACCATGTTGAAATCCGTAAAGCTCAGCACGATCGAGGATAACACCGGTAAAATCGTGAAAACGAAGAAAAAGAGCAAATACGGTGCGAGAAGTACCAGAAACGGCCGCTGATTGGTAAGAGGGCGGCGTTTTTTTATTGCAGTGTTTTCTTTACTCATTGATTAGCTGCCTCCTATTCCAAACCGAATTCTTTACGTTTCCGCTTGATTTCGTCGTTAATATCCTTATTATAAATGGTTAACGAACGACGGGCGCTGTTTTTGCCGGCAATAACTGCACGGAATGCACTGGTCAGAGAACGCTTCAAAACGTAGTTACCGGGAATTTCGTTCATAACGGTAACACTCTTCCACTGCGATTTAATAACAGCACTTTCTTCTGCCGTCCAACCGAGGGTCTCAAAGGCAAGTTTGTTCGCCGGTGCGTAACGGGCGGCAACACCCAAGGTCGCCTCAAGTTCGCGGGCGTATTCCGCCTGAGTTTCGGAGTCAACCCACCAGCTTAAGAAAGTGGAAGCGGCCTCCTCTATTCCCTTTTTCTGTGCGCTCTTTAACATAATACAGCCGGTAACCACCGAAGTTTCGGAGTTATTGATGCTGCCGTCTTTCTGCACGGTGCCGGGAATCGGCGCAATGGTCCAAAGACCGTTCAGTTCGGGCGCCGCAGACTTGATCTGGTTATAAGATGCGTAGTTTTGAATAGAAAGCGGCATTTCACCGGTTCTGAAACGGCTGTAGAAGTCAAACGAACGGTCAAGGCCGTATTTAGAATAAAGCTCCACCCACTGCTCGAAGGCTGAATAAGCAACCTCCTGATCAAACAGGGTCTTGTCAAGCTTCTTTGTATAATAGGTACCGCCATTCTGAATCAAGAAGCGATCGAAAGTGGTAATACCTGAGGACACACCGGCGTTTGCCGAGTTAACTTCCGGAATGCCGACTTTCAGGTTGGAGTTCTGCAGAACCTCCATGACGCGGTAAAATTCATCCCACGTTTTGGGGGCTTTAATACCAAGCTCGCGGAACACGTCGGTCCGATAGAACATTAAATCAAAGGACTGGGTTTCCGGCAAGGCGTAGTATTCACCGTTATAATAGAACGGAATCCATGCACAGGAGTAGAACTGACCTTCAAGGTTCTTTTTGTAAGAAGTCAGCGGAATCAAAGCACCGCGCGCGGCAAGGTTCATCGGCGTATCTTCACCGATCATCAACGCGCAGTCCGGACCTTTGCCGGCCAAAGTTGCTCTGATCAATGTAGCTCCGGTATCAACCATGCTCAGCTGAACGGCCACTTTCTTGCCGCTCTTTGTGACCAGCTTTTCGGAATTATCGCTGATCAAGCGGTTGATGATCTTCGCCTGGTCACGACCGGTGGAAACCCAAACCTTAACAACGTCAGCGTTTTCGGTGGCGGTTCCGTCATCGGTACTTGTCATGTTGTAATCAACCGTAAAGGAAGAAATAAACTGCTTCCAAGTAAAGCTGACGGCATTCAAAAAGCCGTTGCCAACCGCCGGAGTTTCAGCGTTTTTCGGAAGGAATGCAATATAGTCAAGCTCCAAAGCGAGCTTACCAATGGAGGTGATCAAGCTGCCGAGCGTTTCAATACCGTTTTTAAAGGTGGTTAAACGTTGCGGAATAATATAAGGATCTTCATAGAAATCCTTGATAATGCCTGTAACGTAGTTTACAGACGCTGCCTGAGAACCGTCCGTACCGGTAATGCCTTTTACGATCTTTGCCGTGTCGTTCAGAAAATCGTAAGCGGCTTTTAAGTCGTCGGTCAAGGTGGGAATCTGCTGATCCAGCGTATAGTCACGGTAGCTGTCCGGATCGGCCGAAGTAACCGCAATGATCTGACGATAGATCTCGTTGAGATCCAGAACCGACTGTTGAATGTTACGAAGAACCTGGCTCATTTCGCCGGTGGTACAGGCCAGTGAGAACTTGTTCTCACCTTCGTTTAAATATACATAATAATCCTGCTGTTTGTCGCCGGTTTCGCCATTGCCCAAAGTGAGCATGTACCAACCCTGCTGATATTTAAAGCGAATCTCATTTGCCTCTGCAAACGGAACCTTACCGTTGATCTTCAGGGTTCTGTACGAATAAAGTCCGGCATTGAAATTCTGTCTTGCGCGCATGACCAGTCGATAAAGGCCGGCCTTTTGTGCATTGACGCTCCAAACGATCTCGTCGCCGTTTGTGGACCAGTTGCTCTGACCGATGGTGTTGAGCTTTGTATAAGCCGGATCGTTCGGCTGAGTTGAAGCACCGGATTTGTCGTATGTAGGATAAATGATAATGTTGTTTTTGGAGAAAGTCTGCTCCGCCTGACGAATGATCGACAGATCGTTATTCCCCTCGTTCTTAACATAGTCGGCGTCGGAATACTGAGCGATGTAATCGCTGTAGGAAATTGCAGCCTTTTCGTTACCAACATGAATATCAGAAATTGCGAGCGCCTCACGCTCCAGCTTGAAGCGCAGAGTGTGCGTACCTTTTGTAAGGTAGAACTGATAAGGCTCGGTATAAAGACCCTGGACGTTAATGAGGTCACGCGTTGTCCAGATCTGTTTTTCTTTCTGCGAAGGACGGGTATCGTCGGCCAGGCCGTCTTTGTTTGCACATTCAAAGTAGCCGCCTTCGGGCACCTTCTTTTTGTCGATGCTGTCCTCCCAAATACGCGGCACAGAGATCTGCTGTGCCTCCGTGTAGGGTAACTTGCCGTCAACATATACCGTTAGTTCAATATCTTTTTCTTTATAGGGAAGCTGATAATAGTCAATGGAAATACCGTATTTTGCACTTTCGGGCACGGTAACCTTGTATTCAACCCATTTGTTGCCGTCGTCTAAAATAACGGCTTTTTTCTTGTCGTATGTACCGGTTTTTGCATGCTCAATTTTCGCATACTTGGTGGCCTTAACATCAATAAAGCCCGAATACGACTTTTTGGAAGAAAAATGATTGTAATAATCATAGTAAGAGTTGGATTCGCTGTTTTGATCGTACGAATCAACAATTTTTTTAGTTTTGCTGTTCAGATCCGTGCTGCCATTACTGCCGGACGCGGACGCCGCGGAAGCAGACAAGGGCGCCACAAGACAAGTGACAGCCATTAGCACGCTTAATCCTAAGCAATAAAACCTTTTTCGCATTGTTTAGCCTCCTAAATAATACTTGAAGATAAAGAACTAACAGTTAAAACGACAACAATTTGTTTAAATTTCCCACAGCTGTGCAAGACTGTTGGGAGTATTTGGTAGGATAAGTAAATATTGCACAATTCTTTGTGAAATATTTAGTGAATTTACACATTGGAAAGGGCGCAAATCTACCTTTGTCATATTTAACCGCAATCTATTTTATCACATTTGCACGAAAAATCAATAGATTTTTAATATTTATTTAAAATATTATTGAATTTTTCGTCATATTATTGCATTTTTTTCTCAGAATTTAGAAAAATCTACAAATTGTAACACAATCCGGTCGATTTCGCGCTTAAATCCTTAATCTACGAAAAGAAATGATTAAAGATTTCCGCACGGCTTCACTTTGATCACAGCACCCGATTACCGTTTTATTCTTAGCGGTACTGTTTGATTCCGGTCGCCGTTTCGCATTTTCCCCAGCGCGAATTAATTCCGGTCACAGCTGTTCATTTTCAAAAGGAACTGTCTAATTTTATGCACCACTTTTACAGTATTAGCAGTACAGTAAAAATTCGACAGCGTTTTTGGTAACGCAACCGGATTTTGGCCTCAGTTTGTTCATTCTTACCAATGGGGTTGATTTCTGATTGCCGTCTTTATTCGCAGCAACGGAATTTAATTCTGATTGTTGTTTTTCATTCGCAGCAAAGCGCCCGTTTTTAAGGGCCGCTCAAACGGAATTTTAATAAGGTTCATCGGATGGGGGGCTACTTGAATCGCTACACCGCTGCTATCGAACATTTTTGAGACTTTAAACACCGTTGGCGGCGATTTCGGCTCAAGACAGTCAAGCTCCTGCCCCAAAGAAAATTTATTTTTAAGGCGCGCCAAGATCATGCCGTCCTGATACCCCTCCACCACAGCGGCCACAGCATAATCACGCTCGTAGCCCGCGTGGGAATAGGTCTGCTCGTTTTGCGGTTTTCCAAAGTAAAAACCAGTGGAATAATGCCGATGGCTGATCTTGGAAAGCTCCTCCAAAACCCACTGCGGCGCTTTGTAATGCGTCGAATCGCGGTAATATTCGTCCAATGCACCGCGATAAGCGTTGGCGGTCACAGCCGTGTAATAATGGGATTTTGCGCGTCCTTCGATCTTTAAGCTGTCCACGCCGGCGGCCGCAAGCTTGTCAAGATGTTCCACCATGCACAGATCATTGGCGTTCAAAATGTAACTGCCCTTTTCGGTTTCGGAAATATCAAAATATTGCCCGGGGCGTTTTTCTTCCATGAGCGCGTAGCTCCAGCGGCACGGCTGAGCGCAATCTCCGCGGTTGGCGTCGCGGCCGGTCATATAGCTTGAAAGCAGGCAGCGGCCGGAATAGGAGACGCACATCGCGCCGTGGACGAACGCCTCGATTTTAAGCGTCTTTGGCGTTTTTATGCGAATTTCGGCAATTTCATCAAGGCTCAGTTCGCGCGCAACGACGATCCTTTCGGCGCCCATGTCCGCAAAATAACGCGCAGTTTCATAGTTTACAATGCCTGCTTGCACCGATACATGAATTCTGGCATCTTTTATAAGGCTTCGGATCACCGAGATCGTTCCGAGATCGGAAACGATGAAAGCGTCCGCACCGGCTTCTTTACAAACCGAAACAAACTGCGGCAGTCGCTTTATTTCATCGTTGTGCGGCACTGTGTTGCAGGTCACATAAACCGGCACATTGTTTTTGTGTGCGTATTGAATGCCGGTGACGAGATCATCATTTGAAAAATTTGCCGTGGCCGTTCGCATACCGAATTCCTCGCCGGCAAGATACACCGCGTCTGCGCCGTAGTCCACCGCAGCATAAAGCCTTGTAAGATCACCGGCCGGACACAAAAGCTCAAGAGAATGCTTTGGGTTTTTATCCATTAATCTTCTCCCCACTTGCCCTTCATTCTCAGGCTTTCAATGGTGGCGTTATGCTGTGCCAACGATTCATTATAATAATATTTAAAGTCTGTATCGGTCACAAAATAAAAATATTTCTTTTTCATGGACTCGTCCGGATTTGTGGCGGCTTTGATGGCCTCGATCCCGGTGGAACACATCGGACCCGGCGGCAGACCTTCAATTTTGTTCGTGTCGTAATTTCCGCTGCCGTAAGGATAGTTTGCCGTGGGAGAGGAACCCAGCTTTTTCGGTTCGTCACCCCAATATTTCAAGCGGTTATAAAACACGGCGGCAACCTTGGGCATTTCGTCATAATAACCGTTGCATTCCATTTCCACAATGGAAGCCATGGTTAAAATCTCATGGGTGGTATAGCCGAGCTTTTCTCCCTGCTCTCGAAGCTCTTTTGTATACTTTGAATAAAAGTTGTCGAGCATTTTGGTAACGGCGGCCTCCGCACCCTCCTTGGAATTCCAAACATAGAATTCATAGGTATCGGGATAAAGATAACCCTCCAGCCGATAGTGAACGGATTTTAAGGGAATATCCTTTAAAAAGTCATAGTTAAAGGTGCTGTTTTGCACCACGTCATAAAAGTCCTCTTTTGAGCAGACGCCCTTATCCGCCAAAAGCTCTGCAATAGAGTCCACCGTGGCAAGCTCCGGAATGGTAACCGTGGTGGTCTTTGCTGTCTGGCCGGGAACGTGAACAAATTCATTTACAATGTTTGCATAACCATAGTCTGTTTTAAAAGTATGTATACCCTCTTTGAATTCGTTGTAATAGCCTTTTTTCTCGGCATACAGCTTAAAAAGGAATTTAAACCGAATTGCGCCGACGTTTTGCAGCTGGTCGGCAATACTGTCCAGACTTTCCCCTTTTGTGATGGTAACGGTGACCGAATTGGAAGCACCGAGGCCCATATAATCAATGACACAAAAAATTGCGCCCACCGCGATACCGGCAGAAACAGCAAGAATCAAAACCACCCAAAAGACGGTGCGAAAAACACCGCGCGGCTTTTTTCTGCGTTTTTTTTGCGACTTCCTGTTCGGCTCATCGGGTGTTTGCGTAATCTCAAAACCGCCGCCGATCACGTATTCATCGCCGCTTGCAGTTTCGCCATTATCCGCGGTATTCCCCGGATTTTCCGGAATGGGTGCGCTGTGCGCCGCGGTTTCGGGCGCATTGTCGGCCGCACTCATAATATCAAATCCGGGTTCTTCCCCGGCCTGCTTTGTAGAGCCGGCCGCACCGGGCACAAATTCACCGGTCATGAATTCCTTGTCCACGATCATCTTCCTTTCTTTTGCCGCTTTCTAAATTACTTCATTGTTTTTCTGATATATTTTTCGGTGATAAAATAGTCAAGCTTTTGATCGTATTTTCCGTGCAAAAGCTTCGGCTTCAGATTTTCCAGATAGCAAAGTCCGGCCGTAACGCCGTGATATTTGGAAATATAGCGGTCGTAGTAGCCCTTGCCGTAGCCGAGACGATAACCGTAGCGGTCGATCATCATTGCCGGTACAAGCATTAAAGAATTGCCGAAATCCTCGGCCGTCGGCAAGGAACTGAACGGTTCCAAGACCCCAAAAGTGCCCGGTTCAAGATCTTCAAAACCGGTAATATAATGAAAGACCATTTGCCTTGTATCGGGAATACAGCGCGGCACGGCAACTCTTTTTCCGCCGTTTAACGCCGCCGTGATTATATTTCTTGTATCCACCTCAATTGGGGTCGATACATAAATATATACCGTATTGCAATGCTTGTATTCGCGCATTTTTAAAACATTCGATAAAACGCCTGCGTCAAGCTTTGCTTTTTTCTCGGCGTCCAGTGCGCGCCGCCAGGCCTTAACTTCGGTTCTCAGGCGGTTTTTATATTCTCTTAAATCTATCGGACGCATTGCATTGACGCCCTCAATTCCTCGCTTTTTTCCTCTGAAAGAAGATAAGTCACCAGCGCAAGGCCAAACTCAATGGAAGCACCGGCACCGCGCGCAGTGATACAATTTTCGCAGACCGTTACATAGTCGCCGGTAACATCGGCACCGGAAAGCGCTTCCTCAAAACCGGGAAAGCAGGTGGCTTTTTTGCCCTTTAATATTCCTAAGCTTCCAAGCACCGAAGGTGCCGCGCAAATCGCAGCCACTAAAGCGCCTTTGTGATACGCTTCCAACGTAAAATCGCAAACCGTTTGGTTTTCCTTTAAATGCTTCGTGCCGGGCATTCCGCCGGGCAGAAGTACGCCGTCACAGGTTTCCATTGAAATATCGCGCAGACTTAAGTCGGTTTGAAAGGTAACACCGTGCGCCGCAGTAACAGCGGTACCGGTCACCCCGACCGTTGCAACCTCTATGCCGACGCGTCGTAAAATATCTATGGGTGCCAAGGCTTCCATTTCTTCAAAGCCGTCGGCCAAAAAAACATATATCATAAAATTCTCCTTAAAACTCTCCATTGACCTTTATATATATTTTTGAATATTCTTATATATTTCGTTGTGAATCGCTTCGCGGGATCTGAATTCCTCATTTTCGGTGCAGTCAATGCCGATCCAATGGCCGTACGCGGCGGAAAACAGCGCCGCTTCACGGCATTTTTCCTGATACGCGCGATCCTTTTCATGAATATCCTCCAAATCGGCATTGCCTTTGTAGCGCTTTAACAAAAGCTTTTCGGACATTTCGGGCGGCATTTTTAAAAACAGCACGCAATCGGGCTTTGGAATGCCCATTTTACAATATTCAAAATCATAAAGCCACTCGGTAAAACTTGTCCACTGTTCCTGCGGCAGCTTTGAACACTGATGAATGGCGTTGGAGGTAACATACCTCGCACAAACAATCAATCCGCCGCGGTCATAGAAATCTCCCCAGTCGGTTTTAAAAGAGGCGTAGCGGTCAACCGCATAAAGTGTGGAGGCCGCATAGGCATTTACATCGTTCGGTTTTTGGCCAAAATCTCCGGCTAAGTACATTTTCACAGGTTCGCACGCCGCTGACGCATAATTTGGGAAAGAAACTGCGCGAAAATCGACGTTTTCGGCCGTCAGACGGTCAATAAGCATTTGAAGCTGCGTACTTTTGCCGCAACCGTCCAGGCCTTCGATTACAATGAGCTTTCCCAAGATCCTACTCCCCTTTTCTAAGGCTTTCGTATTTTTTGCGAACCTCTGCGGCCTTTCCGCAGGTCATTTTTCCTTCGGTGCAGGCACCGCTTACGCAGGAGGGACCGGCGGCGGCAAACAAATTCGGCGCCACAGCGTATACAAGGCTGTACATTTTTTCGGCGACCTCGCGAATTTCCCACTGCGCGCGGCTGCAGCACCGCACCTTGAAGAAATTCAAAAGACTGCGCGCGTTCATGGTAACCACCATTTTGGTTTCGCAGGCATTCGGCAAAACAAAGCGCGCGTCCTCGTTCGCTTTTTTCTCGGCGGCCTTATCGGCGGCCTTTTCGTCCAACCCTAAGCTGAGGTTTTCTTTTTTATGGTGCGCTTTTAAAAGCTTTGAAAGCCGGTCGTAATAGTTCCGATCTGCCGCCATGGCTTCCTCAAAAAGTGCTTTGGCTTCGGGAATGTTTTCAATTTCCGGCGGCGTCACAAACGGAAAATCGTCCATGGTGACATACCGCTGACTTTGCACGGAATAAGAGGCAATGCGGTGTCTTGTGATCTGGGCTAACAGTGCTCTTGAAACGCCCTCAATACCAAAGGTAAAGCTGACGTGTTCGATCGGGCTTTCATGGCCAAAGCTTGAAAGCATTTTTACAAATTTGGCCGTGCTTTCTTCGGTGAGATTTTCGCTGATCTCGGTAACGTCCGAATGAGAATAGCAAAGCTTGGCCGCGGCCGCCACCACCTTTTCAGGGTCGGGCGTGTGCGAAATTAAGGTAACATTAGGCATAATCTTTTCTCCGTTCCTCTGCCGCAAACGTGATATACAAATTAAGAAGCTTATAATTTTGACAGCGGCAGAACAAAATTATAATTGACAGATAAGGTATGCCGCACACGCAAGATGCTTTGGGTGCCGGAACTGACAAAAACCGACCCAAAAAGGTGTGCAGTTTACGGAACACTGAAAGAAATATCTGCCGGAATTCTTAAATTGCGGATAGCATAATTCTTCACACTATCACTTTATATCATTTTATTGCTTATCATTATACCAAAAAAAACGTCTAATAGCAACCAACGCTTGCAAAAAATGACGATTTTTTTATAAAGTAGTAAAAAACCTCTTTTCTAACCGTTCATTGTGTGTTAATATATTAAGCGGAAAGAAAAAAATGGAGGGACATTCTATGGCATCAGAAAATAAACATTCCACATTCGGTGACCTTGCGATCATTCCGCTTCGAGGCTGCGAGGCCTTTGCGGCCAAGGTTGACTACTATCTTTTACAGTGGCGCGGAATGCCGGAGGAGCACACCTACATTGTAAATGTAGATCTTCCCCGTTTCGGCACCGGTGAAGGCAAGGCGGTTTTAAATCACACCGCGCGCGGCACAGACGTTTATATTGTGGTTGACTGCTTCAACTACGGCGTCACGTACAAAATGTACGGACAAGACGTACCAATGAGCCCCGACGACCATTATCAGGATCTAAAGCGCGTGATTTTGGCGCTCGGCGGTAAGGCACGCCGCATCACCGTGGTTATGCCCATGCTCTATGAGGGCCGTCAGCACAGAAAGACCGCTCGAGAGTCGCTCGACTGCGCCATGGCACTGCAGGAGATCATCGGCATGGGTGTATCGAACATCATCACCTTTGACGCACACGATCCGAGAATTCAGAATTCCATTCCGCTCGGCGGTTTTGACAATGTGCAGGCAACCTATCAGATGATCAAAGCCATGTTAAAGAATGTCCCCAACATAAAGCTTGACAAGGATCACGCCATGATCATTTCACCCGACGAAGGCGGCATGTCAAGATGTATTTATTATTCCTCTGTTTTAGGCTTGGATCTCGGTATGTTCTATAAGCGCCGTAACTATTCCAAAATCGTTAACGGACGCAACCCCATTGAAGCACACGAATTTCTCGGCAGCAACATTTCCGGCAAGGACGTAATTATTGTTGACGATATGATCGCTTCGGGCGATTCTATTCTGGATATTGCCGAAAAGCTGAAAGCCATGAATGCCAAACGTATTTTCGCTTTTTCAACCTTCGGCCTTTTCACAAGCGGCTTTGAAAAGTTTGACGATTATTATAAAAAAGGTCTGATCGACCGCGTATTCACCACCAACCTCATTTACTCTCGCAAAGAACTTTTGCAGCGTGAATGGTACGTCAGCGTGGATATGTCGAAATACATCGCTTACCTTGTTGACACCATGAATTATGACAATTCGATCAGCAATCTTTTAAATCCTGTGGACAGAATCAAAGCGACTCTTAAAAAGTACAACCAGATCTAATTAAAATTTTCAAAAATAAAAAAACAGAGCATCGAACCGAAAGATCCGATGCTCTGTTTTTTATTTAGCTTTTTTAAGTCTATTTTTGGTTCAGCCAGTCAACCACCGTTGCAGAATCAACACCGGAGGAAAACCGCTGTCCCTCTTTCCAGGCGCCGCCGTTTGAAAGGGCTTTCAGCTGAAACACGGTATTAATCATTATTATAATCAAGGTCATCGTCCGTATAGGGCTTTGTGGGTTGGAATATTACAGCGAAGCTTTCAGAATTTCCAAAATATCGTTTTCTTTCAAAGGCGCCCAGGCTTTGTCAAGGCCCTCGTTTTCGGCAATGTGGTGCGCCATTTCCTGCAGTCTTGTTTCGTCAATGCCGACGTCTTTTAAATGCATGGGCATACCAAAGGACTCAAACAAGCTGTAAACCGCGTCAATGGTCTTTTCGGCAATTTCGCGGTCGGACAAGGCAGGATCCATGCCGAATACCCCTTTGCCGAAGCTGACAAAACGCTCCATGGTGGAATCGTTCAGAATATATTTCATCCAGCGCGGTGTTAAAATTGCAAGTCCTTCGCCGTGCGTGATGTCATAATACGCACTTAAAGCGTGTTCCATGCCGTGGCACGGCCAACCGGAATAGCTGTTGCCGATTGATAAGATCGTGTTGCAGGCAAGCGAACAGTCCACCATAAATTCTCCGCGCGCGTCGTAATTCTCCGGCTCTTCCAGGGCGATCTTTGCGTTGGCAATCAGGCTTCTGATCGCGGCTTCGCACATGCCGTCTGCCAAAGTGGAGTGTTTCGCACAAAAATACTGTTCCATAATGTGATTGATCGCGTCCGCAGCACCGGCGGCTGTTTGCTTGCGGGATACCGAGTAGGTATATTTCGGATCAAGAAAGGACGCAACCGGGAAAAGAAGCTCGTCGAGGTAACCGACTTTATCGTTGGTTTCGGTGCGCGAGATCACGCAGCCGCTGTCGTATTCCGAACCGGTGGCGGCAAGGGTCAGCACATCAACCAGCGGCAACGCCTTTTTCGCCTTGACCTTGTAGGTAATAAGATCCCACGGCTCACCGTCGTAAAGCGCACCGGCGCAAATGGCCTTGGAGCAGTCCAGCACACTGCCGCCGCCCACTGCCAAAACAACGTCGATCTTCTGCTCTTTACAAATCTTTACGCCGCCCAAAACACTGGTGGTATATTTGGGGTTTGGCTCAATACCGGAAAGTTCGTAAACTTCAAAATCCTTTAAAAGTTCTTTGACGGTGTCATAAAGACCGATTTTTTTGATACTGCCGCCACCGTATGTGAGCAGTACTTTTTTGCCGAACGGTGCTAAAACCTCCGGCAGATTTTTAATGGCGCCATCGCCGAAAATCAGCTTTGTAGGGGTGCAATAGGTAAAGTTTTCCATAAAAAATACCAACCTTTCAATATGATATTTTTAGAGCTCAATTATTCAATTCCCTTGCCGGCACTGAATGCATTGCCGATGATCTCGCCCAAAGCAACATAGGTGTTGTTGAACGGATCGAAAGTGATCGGTTTTACAAGGCGAATATCAACATTGCCGTCTTTATCCAACACACGTTCGTCCACGCTGACATTTACAATTTCGCCAACCATGCGGCAGGTGTCGGGATCGTAGCTTTTCAATGTGCATTCCACTGCAACCGGAAGCTCCTCAATCAGCGGAGCGTCCACAAATTCGGATTTTACGGCATGAAAACCGGCTTTTTGGAATTTATCGGGCACGGAATTGCCGGATGTAATGCCGACATAATCGCAGGCGACCATGTGCCCGACGTCTGCCATGCTCACGGTAAAGGCTTTTCTTTTTAAAATATCCTTGGTGGTTTTGTGGCCGGCACTGATGCACATAGAAAGCTCGTTGTCCTTGCTGATACCGCCCCAGGCTGCGTTCATGGCACCCGGTGTGCCATCCTCACCGTAGGAAGCTAAGATAAAAACCGGCTGCGGATAGGTATACGGCTTTGCTCCAAAATTCTTTCTCATAAAAATCGCTCCTTTATTTTTTAATAATTATTGTTTTATAAAATCGTTGTTCCGTCTTGTCAACGTGCCGCGCTATGTCAATTGCAATCGGGATAATCTTCGGGGGTTTCGCTTCGTGCGGATTTCTAACACTTTTCGTTGTCCCAGCTTAAGCTACCGGTTTTTACGGCAACCTCATAGCGCGAAATTTTGTAACTCAGGCGATCCAGCGCCTTGATGATCTGTGCTTGCTGGCACAAAAGCTTTTCACGCTGCTCCTTTAACAAAGCCAGTCTTGCCTCAAAGGTCGCATCGCCCATGGAATAAAGCTTGACGTATTCAATAATCGCTTCAATCTGAAGTCCGGCATTCCGCATACATAAAATTAATTCCAGCCAATTGAGATCCTCGTTCGTATAATCGCGAATCCCGCTGTCGGTTCGGTTGACCGGCGGCAGCATGCCGATTCTTTCATAGTATCTCAAGGTATCACTGGAAATATGAAATTTTTCGCTGACCTCTTTGATCGTCATAATTTGCCCCCTGCCCTTTTAAAAAATGTTTTCTCTTTGAAAATATTATATTACTTGGAGTTTACTCTAAGTCAATAGCTAATTCGTGAACTTTTTGTGAATTTGTCACAAGATGAAAAAAACGTCAGCCGTCCAAAAAAAGGCGGGTTTCCCGCGCGGCGCCGGCGCAAAAAAACGCCGGTAAAGCGGCCTAAAGGCCGCTTTAAAGCCTTTTTTCTTCTGAAAAAAGGCGCGCCGCGCGGGGAACCTCCCTTTTTGGATTGCTGACGTTTGAATGATAAAGAGCTGAAAAAGCAGGAATAAAAAAGCCAAAGCTTAGAATTAAGCCTGCGATAAAGTGCAAAACCGGGCTGAAAACACTCCAATCAGCCGCTTTATTTGTAGCACCGCTTGCAGGGTGTATAACCCATACTTTCCGCCTTGGCTCTTGTAACCTTTGTGGGCGATTTCATTTTACTGCAACCGGCGTTTTTGTGATATTTTGAACCGCTTTGCGGAATCCAGACCATGTTGCCGGCTTTATCGGCCGTGTTGTACGTGGTCTTCACGGAACTGTTCGCAGTCTTTGAACTGACACTCTTTGACAAACTGCCTTTTGCACTGCCCGACGACAAGCGGCTCACCGTCTTTCCGCTTTCGGACGACGTATTTCTGCCGAAGGAAGATACTTTAGAAGATACCTTATCAGAAGAAACGCTTGAAGTAACAGACGTTACAGAAGAAACAACATTGCCGGAAGATTTACCGCTTTCCGTGAGAACTTTCACGGATGACGAAGCTGCGGCAGCGTCCGTGCTGCTCGCAGAACTGTTCCAAAGCATTTTGTTTTTCTCAACAATGCTGTTCTTATTGCTCGAAGCATTCCCCGAAGGTACTTCCCAAACATTGCTGCCCGAACAGCCGCTGCATAGCAACATTATCATTATAAGAATCGGCAAAACCGTTTGAATCTTTCTCAGCATAAAATTCCCTCCGTTTTTATTAACTATAGCACAAAATGATATAAATTTCAACAAACGGTTAAATTCCTGCGCACTCTTTTTACAAAAATCAACAAATTTGGCTTTCATTATTTGCAAACGAAAAAAAGTATTCATTTCCACTTGATTTTTATACTCGTACATTTTATAATATGGGTATTAGAAATAGTAATACCATAAAGGATGAATTGGAATGGAATTAAAAAAACTGGCGGCAATTTTAACCGTTGTAGATGCCGGCAGCTTTTCTAAAGCGGCCGAACAGCTGAACTATACGCAGTCCGGAATTACGCACATGATGAACAGCATTGAAAAGGAAATCGGCTTTAAGCTCCTGATCCGCGACTTTCGCGGTATCCGGCTCACCCACGAGGGCGAGCGGCTGTTGCCGATCATTAAGGATATCGTGGCAACGGGCAATCGGTTTGATCAGGAAATTGCGGAAATTGCCGGCACAAAGAAGCTTACACTTTTCATTGGTGCTTATTCCAGCATTGCACTGATCTGGCTGCCCGAAATCACACGCCGCTTTCATAAAATTCATCCGGACGTAAACCTGGAATTCAGTCACTGCACCGTCGCCGGAATGTTTGAAGCGGTAAAAAACGGTGAGATCGACCTCGGCTTCGGCAGCCGACAGGACGATCCCGACGTCCACTGGATCGACCTGCACAACGATCCACTCCTGGCAATTCTTCCAAAAGACTATCCAATGAACGATAGCGCTTTCCCGGTAACCAAATTTGACGGCAAAGAATTTTTGATGCCTGCTTACGGATTCGACAAGGATATTTTAAGGGTATTAAACAAAAACAATGTAAAACCGGCCATTAAATCCACCTTAGTGGACGATTCTGTGGTTATTTCCATGGTCGGCTGCGGCCTTGGCATCAGCATTCTTTCGGAACTCGTGATGGAAACCGGTAATTTTATTGGTGTAAAGGCACTGCCCTTAGAGCCGGCCTCCTATCGAATACTCGGCGTCGCGCTCAAAAAAGACCGCTTGAAAAACCGCTATATTAAGGATTTTATCAATATTTCGCAACAGTACGTTTTGGACGCTTATTCGGCGGAGAAATAAAATGAACGACAACCAAATAATCAATTACGGAAAACTTCTGTCAAAAAAACTCGAAGAAATCGAACCACTGCAAGTAAGACCGCATCTGCTTTTACACGTTTGCTGCGCGCCCTGCTCCAGCTATGTTTTGGAATACTTAAATCATTATTTTCAAATTACCCTGTATTTTTATAATCCCAATATTTCGCCGAAATCGGAGCACGATTTCAGAGCGGAGGAATTACAGCGGCTCTTAAAAGAGATGCCTTTGGAAAATAAGCCGGAAATCCTGATTGAGCACTACGAACCGGAAGTATTTTTGAAAGCGGCCGAAGGTCTTGAAAACGAACCGGAAGGCGGCAAACGCTGCGAAAAGTGTTTTTATTTAAGACTTCAAAAGGCTGCCCAGGCGGCAAAGGCTCATCAGTTTGATTATTTTACCACCACGCTCAGCATCAGTCCGCACAAGAACGCCGCTCTTATAAACGAAATCGGCAAAGCGCTGTCCGAGCAGTACGGTGTTCCCTATCTCTTTTCGGATTTTAAGAAAAACAACGGCTACAAGCGCTCCTGCGAGCTTTCACGGGAATATCACCTTTATCGGCAAAATTACTGTGGCTGTGCTTTTTCAAAAGCAGCGGCTGCAAAGAAAGAACAGCTATAACCGACCGATCACCGCGCACGACCGACTCCCGACACTTAAATAAAGAAAAAAAGCAGTAACTTTGCGTTACTGCTTTTTTGTAGGGATCATTGCTCACAATTTGCGGCATTATTCCAGCATCTTCTTAAAATCTTCAAGAGAGATCACCGGAACGCCCAGTTTTTGTGCCTTTTGAAGCTTGGAGCCGGCGGCTTCTCCTGCCAGAACGTAGGTCGTTTTTTTGGAAACACTGCCGGAGGCTTTGCCGCCGTGCTGTTCAATGATCGCGGCCGCCTCGTCGCGCGTCATACCGTCCAAAGTTCCGGTCAGCACAAAGGTCATGCCTGCAAAACGGTCGTCCAAAGCGATGCTTTCGGCGGTCATATTTAAACCGCGCTCCCGGAACGCTTGAATTAAATCCGCCGTTTGCGGGTGCGAGAAAAACTCCGCCGCCTCCTCGGCCAAAATTTCACCGAAACCATCAATACTCAAAAAATCCTCGTATTGTGCTTTCATAATGTTGTCCATGGTGCGGAATCGGTCGCAAAGCAATTTGGCGGCTTTCAAACCGATGTGGCGAATGCCAAGGCCGTAAACCAGGCGATAAAGGTCATTCGATTTGGATTTATTGATCGCTTCAATTAAGTTCTGCGCCGATTTTTCGGCAAAGCGATCCAGTCTTAATAGATCGTCTTCTTTTATGTCGAAAATGTCCACGGCATTTTTAATGATTCCGGCTTTCAGTAAAAGCTCTAAGTTTGCCGGCCCCAGACCCTCAATATCCATGGCGTCACGCGAGGTGAAATGCGTAAGATTTCTTAAAATCTGCGCCGGACACAAAGGATTGGTGCAGCGAAGCACCGCCTCGTGCGGTAACTTATGAACCTCGGCACCGCAGGAAGGACAGTGCGTTGGCATTTGAAAGATTTCAGCGCCCTGCTTGTGCGATTTCACCTTGATGACCTCAGGAATAATGTCGCCGGCTTTTCTTACAACAACAGTATCGCCAATCGCGATCTTGCGTTCCAAAATATAGTCCTCATTGTGAAGGCTAGCGCGACTGACGCTGGTACCGGCCAGCATCACCGAATCGAATACAGCCGTCGGTGTTAAAGCGCCGGTGCGACCAACGCCGATCTCAATATCCCGAAGCACCGTTTCCTTTTCCTCCGGCGGATATTTAAAGGCGACCGCCCATTTTGGAAATTTTGAGGTACTTCCAAGTTGATTTCTTAAAGAAAAATCATCAATTTTCACCACAGCGCCGTCAATGTCAAACTGCAATCCCGTGCGTTCACTGCCTATTTTTTCAATTTCCGCAACGATCTCGTCGGCGGTTTTGCAGCGCCTGTAGCTTGGCAAAACGTGAAAACCGAGGGATTTTAAATAATCAAGCGATTCTATATGAGAATGAAGCTCCTTACCCTCAATTCTCTGCACATTAAAAACAAAAATATCCAAATTTCTTTGCGCGGTGATCTCAGCGTTTTTCTGTCGCAAAGAGCCGGCCGCGGCATTTCTCGGATTTTTGGGCGGCGGCAGTTCGTTTTCCTCGCGCTGCCGATAAAATTTCAAAAAGCTTTCGTGCGGCATATAAACCTCGCCGCGCACTTCCAACAGCGGCAGTTTTTCCGGAATCGTTTTCGGAACAGAAGAAATCGTTAAAAGGTTTTCGGTGATATTCTCCCCTACGTCGCCATCGCCTCTGGTAGAACCAACCACCAGCCGACCGTTCCGGTATTCCAAAGACACCGAAAGACCGTCGATCTTCGGCTCTACGGAATATACGGGATCGCCAACCGTCTGACGAATTTTTGCGTCAAAATTCCTTAATTCCTCAAAGCTGAAAACGTCCTGCAAGCTTTCCATGCGCACTTCATGCATCACCGGAGAAAATTTCTCGGACACAGCACCGCCAACGTGTACCGTGGGCGAATTCTCATGACGAAATTCTGGATATTGAGCCTCTAATTCTTCCAATTCGCGAAGCATCATATCATATTCGCGGTCGTCGATCTCAGGCGCGTCGTCTTCATAGTAAAGCCGTGCGTGCCGCAAAAGCTCCGAGGTTAAATAATCAATTCTTTGCAGCGCGACTTTCGATTGCTTTTTGTCGTCCATTGAAGTTTTCTTCCTTCCGGGGTTTTCTTAATTTGTGTCGGTGTCCACACCGTAGAGCGAGCCATACGAGTTGGGGACCTCCCCCACAATGACCGATTCACCAAGGCAATAATCCGACGTAACCGAATCCTCGTATCGGTCGTTGATAATCATTAAGCAGTATTTTGTAGTGACCGTAAGCATGACGCGATGGACAGTTTGATTTAAACCGGCACCCGAAAATTTTGAAACGATCTCGGCGTTTACAAAGCTGTAAAAATCGCAGTAGATCGGAATATCCGGTCCGTGGTTCGATAAAATCGCACTGCCGGTAATACTGCCGATCTGAAACGTTGTTTCAAGGTTTCTGTAAGTATAAAGCTTCTTTGACACCGTATTGATCACCGCGGTTTTCATGGAATTTACCACCGGCGCATTCACCTGAAGCGACGCGGCGCTTTTCTCATTGCCATCTGACAAAACCAAATTATCGTAAGAAATATTGAGCTGCTTTTGAGTTTCCTCCACCGTTTGATTCACAGCGTCTTGTATCAGTCCCTGCGCATTTTTGATTACCAGGCCCTCCACAATACCTTGAATGGTGGAATCAAGATATAAAGCCAGCGACAGGATTGAAACGAATACCACAAGCAAAACGATGCGCCGTCTGCGCCGAAAATTCCGCTTTTTAAACATTTTGCGCCGCAAAAGCATTCCGAAACTTTCCTTTCCGGTTGAATTTAGTACAGTTTACGCGAATGCTTTTTTAATTGTTAAACAGGAATTTTCAATGAAATTTTTCGACAAGTGCTGCAGCGGTTTTTTAAAACTTTTGCGCCGTTTGACAGCGTTTCTTTCGCTTTTATCGGATATTATATTATTTATCGTGATTCCTTGAAATATGACACTATTTTAATTCGGCAATCGTCACGCCGTCCTCGCCCTCTCCGAATACGCCGAGGCGAAAGGTCCGAACGCTTTTATTATGCTTTAATGAGGCAGCTACCGCTTTTCTTAAAACACCGGTGCCTTTGCCGTGAATAATCCGCACCGTTTCTATGCCGGAAAGCAGCGCGTTATCAATAAACCGTTCAAGCTCCAAGAGGGCTTCATCGCTTGCCATGCCGCGCAGATCCAGCTCACTTTCCACCGTGCGCTCCGCTCTGGATTTTAAGCCGGAAACTTTGCGTTGCTTCGGTTTTGACTGTCCGTTTAATTGGACGCTTTCTTCGATCAACCGAAGATTTTTAAGATTGGTGCGAAGCTTGATGATGCCGGCCATCACTTCCAAATTGCCCGACTTATCCGGCAGGGTCACCACGCTTGCACGCTTTTTAATATCCACAAGCTCCACGGTATCACCGATCATCAGTTCGCGCGGCAATTCATAGTTTTCCTCAACACCGTCCACGAAATGCGCGCTCTTTTCCAGGGAATTGAGCGAGCGTTTGGCAGCCTCCCGCGCTTTCATCACGGTTTCTTTGGCGTTTGCGCCCGTCAGCTTTTTCTTCATGTCTTCAAGCTGATTTAAAAGCACTGCGGAATCGTTTCTTGCCCGTTCAAGAATATCCGCCGCCGTTTCATGCGCTTTATTTAAGACTGCTTCGCGTTCCGCTTTGATTTTTTCCTGTTGAACTTTAAGATATTCTTTTTGGCGATCCAGTTCGCTGCGAAGCCTTGTTGCTTCGTCGCGTTCCTTTTCGGCGGTCTGCGTGGCCTCCTGCAAAGAGGCGACAACGCGTTCAAATCGCTTATCCTCTTCCGACACCATCGAAGCGGCGTTTTCAATAATCTCCTTTGAAATTCCCAGCTTTTCGGAAATTGCAAAGGCGTTGGACCGCCCCGGTACACCAATCAAAAGCCGATAGGTCGGCCGCAGGGAAACAACATCGAATTCACAGCAAGCATTTTCCACGCGATCGGTGTCCAGTGCGTAGCTTTTCAGCTCGGCATAGTGGGTGGTGGTAATCACGTAAGCACCTTTTTTGTGCAGTTCCTCTATAATGGATCTGGCCAGTGCCGCGCCCTCAACCGGGTCGGTTCCGGCGCCAAGTTCATCAAGCAAAACCAGACTGTTTCTTAGCGGTTTTTTCAAAATGGAAACAATATTCGTCATGTGCGAAGAAAAGGTTGAAAGCGATTGCTCAATGCTCTGTTCATCGCCGATATCGGCGAAAATGCCGCTGTATACGTTGATCTCGGAGCCGTCGTCGGCCGGAATCATCAGACCGCACAGTGCCATCAGCGTTAAAAGACCGACCGTTTTTAAGGTGACGGTTTTACCGCCGGTATTGGGGCCTGTAATAATGAGCGTATCAAACGATTTACCGAGCATGACGGTGATCGGCACGGCGCGATTTTTCAAAAGCGGATGCCGCGCGTTTTTTAAAAGACAGCGGCCGCGGTCATTGACCTTCGGCACAACTGCTTTTAGGTCAAAAGCATATTTTGCTTTGCAAAAATAAAGGTCAAGTAAAACGACCGCGTCAAAAGATAAGCGAATATTGTCGGCAAAATCGGCGGCTTCCCTACTCATTTCTGTCAAAATACGTTCGATCTCGTCAGCCTCGCAGTTTCTCAACACGCGCAGCTCGTTGTTGACCTCCACGATAGCCATCGGTTCAATAAACAGCGTCGCGCCCGAACCGGAGGTATCATGAATGAGCCCCG
>CADAVL010000001.1:7928-71949 GCA_902791335.1 Oscillospiraceae bacterium | reverse complement strand
TGGGACTGCTTTTGTTGGACATTGTGTGTCATCCTTTCAGTATTTTTTACTTGTCTTTTATTTTATCACACTTGTCCACTTTTTTAGTATACATCCAAAAGCTGGAACTTCCTGTTTTAGTCGCCGCTTTCTACGGCTTGCGTCGTGGCGAGGTCTGCGGACTGAAATGGGACGCCATTGACTTTGAGCGTGGCACAATCACTATTAGGCACACGGTCACATCGCTGCAAGTGGACGGAAAAACAAAAATGTACGCACAGGACTCTGCAAAAACAAAATCCAGTATGCGTACACTTCCGCTTGTCGGCAGCTTTGCTGAGTATTTCAAAGAAGTAAAAGCGGCACAAGAAGTCAACAAAAGGGTCTGCGGAAACTGCTACAACTACGAATATGACGGTTATGTCTTTGTGGACGAGCTGGGAGATTTAATGCGACCGGATTATCTGACAAGCTATTTTCCGCAGTATATTCAAAAGCACGGCTGTAAAAGAATGCGTTTTCACGATTTAAGACACAGTTGTGCAAGTCTGCTTCTTGCGAACGGCGTTCCGCTGAAACAAATTCAGGAGTGGCTGGGACACAGCGATTTTTCTACCACCGTTAACATCTATGCCCACCTTGACTACACTACAAAACTTTCCTCGGCAAAGGCAATGGTCAGCGGAATGGCACTTCCCGAATCGGTGAATTTCGGCAGCAAGTGGGCTGAAATTTCAGACGATGGCGGAAAGAACTGATTTTTAAGGTTCGAATACGCCAAAATGCCCGAAATCGCCTTGTTCTTTCCAAAAAACGGACTGTTCTTTCCATAGTTTTGAGCCGATTTTGAGCAAACGAGCAAAAAAGAAAAGTCCGGCAAACCCGCTTGTTTACTGGACTTTTTGGCGGAGAGTTAGGGATTCGAACCCTAGGTTCCTTTTGGGAACACAGCATTTCGAGTCTTTTAGTCAGCGTGTCAACTTCCGGTCGTTTCGTGTCAGTTTCAGGTCGTCTCGTCTGAGCGAAAACACGCATAAAATAAGGTTTTTTCGCCCTTGAAGCCTTGTTACGACTGCGTTTTTTCAAAGTGGGTTCAAATCGGCATTTTTGCCGATTTTGGAGAGATATCAGGGGAGACAGGAGAGAAATCACGAGAGAAGGCAATACAAAATTCAATACACCGCAGAATAGGACTTCAAACTGACGAAATCTATTTTTGAGGTGTATCAGATGAAGAATCTACCGATTGACTGGGACAGCGTTCCCGATGTGATGAACAAGGATCAGTTTTATAGGCTCTGCCATATCAGCAAATCCACGGCGTTGCATTTGCTCAAAAGCGGCAAGGTGCCATGCGAGTGGACAGGCAAGAAAACACGGTGCTATAAAATCAAAAAAGAGGATGTTCGGGCGTACCTTGAGGAGCGAGCCGTTTATCCCGAACTTTATTCCGCACCGAGGGGATGGTACGGAGGTCACTATGTTGCAAAGCTCTCAAAGGAACTGCCAGAAGATGTTCTCCGGCAAATGCACGACTATTACGCCAAACTGCTCAGCAAGTATAAGGATGTCGTGACCGTGCAGGATGTTGTCACCCTGACCGGCTACGCCAAAACCACCGTAAATAATTGGTGCAACCGAGGGGAGCTTAAATCGTTCCGCAAAGGACAACTCTTTTACATACCGAAAATCTTTCTCATCGACTTTTTCTGCTCCCTGACATTCCGTTCCATCACCCGCAAAAGCCTGTGGCATATCCAAACGCTAAATGATTTTCAACGGAAGATGAAACATAAAAAATAAATCTTAATATATTTCTGCATCTCCTTTGTGTTTGATAGCCACAAAGGAGATGATTTTTTAATAAAATACTTGCATTGTTTTCGTGATAGAGGTATAATAATTATGCTTAAAGGCGTAATACATTAAATTTGAAACATTGTATCTTAGTGTTTATTCCTGTTTATGAAAGTGAACCCGAGTAAACAAACGGAAACAAAGAATTATATTTAATGATATATGTCTGGCATTGACTTTCCTATTCTCACGGGGAAAGTGTTTTTGTCAGGCTATTATTATGCCTTTTGGTAAAATACATTACCGAAAGGATTTTTTTATGGAAAAAGAATTAGTATGGAAAATGGTGCAAGGGCAAATCGGGTATGATTTTAAAAACCTTGATTTATTGCAGCAAGCTTTCACCCGTCGCTCATATACCGCAGAGAACGGCGGTGAAAACAATGAGGTGCTCGAGTTCATTGGAGACAAAGCACTTGATTTTGTGATTGTTAAACTGCTTATTCAGAAGTACGGGCATTTAGCAAATGGGGATCCGGTTGACGGAACAAAGCCTTCTGTTTGGGAACAAGAATTCAAACGTAATCAAGCGGGTTACGAAGCGCCGGTAGTAAATAGCTTCGGCTGTGACTATGACGAAGATAATTTATCTAAAATCAAAAGTCGAATGGTGAATAAAAAAGCATTGGCTCGCCGAATGGATGAACTTGGTTTTTCCGAACATCTTATTATGGGTAAGGGCGATATACAGAATAATATCAACCAAGAAGATTCTGTAAAAGAAGATTTGTTTGAAGCTATTATCGGAGCTGTTGCAATCGATTCAGGATGGAATCTGAAGGACTTGCAAAAAGTGGTTGAAGCAATGCTTGTTCCCGAAGACTTTCTAATTGATGATATCGACACCAATTATGTGCGACTTATTCAGGAATGGGAAATGAACGAGAATGGGTGCATTCCTTGGTACAAATACAAAGAAACTTCTTACTCATCGACTTGGTATTTAAAAGAGGATAACACTATATATCAAAGCCTTCCGTTAGATTACAACTATTCTAAGCTTAAATATCATTGCTACCTTAAACTGCTTGATTCTCTACCGGTGTTTTGCGGCTTCGGTGTGTCTATCCGTGAAGCGAGAATGGCTGCTTGCAAATTAGCGTATGAGTATTTAGAGAGAAATGATATGCTCCCATCTATCCGTGACGAAATTGAAAATCCTAACCGTGATGATGCTATTAACCAACTGGAAACATTGGCTCGAAGAGGTTATTTTTCCATTCCAACTTATGAGTTCAAGGAAACATATGATGACAATGGTAATCCCATTTGGAATTGTGAATGCCATATAGCGGGAGAAGATTGTTACTTTGATGGGACATCCTCATCAAAAAAAGAAGCAAAGAAAGATTCTGCTTTTAGAATGCTTTTTTATGTGCTCGGAATGGAGGATGAATAAAAATGGCCAAGTGGTGTTTTAATTATGAGTCCGGCGAATATGAATACATCGAAAAGGATGGCTTCAGTATTGACCGAGGCGAATATGTTTACAATTGGGATGATAGCGAGTATCGTCACGATGAAGAAGAGGAAGAATGCCGCTATTCTTTATTTAATGATGAAGATGATGACTGACCCCCAGATACTAAAACAATATCAATGTGCGATTTAAAAATTCGCATACTCGCACCTGTTTTTCGATTTTGCTAAACTGTAATCGAAAGGCAGGTGCATTATTTATGTCACGGTTTATAGAAGAATTTTACTACGGAAATATTGATCCGCAGGCACGCAGTACAAAAGACAATAAAGCGGTGCAGAAGCAAATGGAAATCCTGATGAATAACGAAGATTTGCTGACCAACGCCCTGACCGACAAGCCGAAGAAATGGTTCCTCGACTATGTGAACGCTTGGGGAGTTGTCAACGGCGAATCCAATCTTGATAGCTTCATTATGGGCTTCCGCCTCGGCGCAAACTTCGCCTATGAAGCTTTTGTCTCAACCGAAACACCATTTCAAGATTTGCTTAAAGAGTAATTCTATTCCGAAAAAACGCCTCATTTTCAATGTTCGTCGTAAAAAGTGGCATGAACAGCGGAATGTTCGCTGTATTTTTTGTAATTGAGCATTTTCGGCAATCATTTTAAGCGCAATAGGAGGTCTACTATATGAAATCAATATTTGAACAATCCGGCGGCACATACACAATGCAAGGCGATTACCGTTTGCCAAATATAACCTTACCCGCCGAAGATGAACGCCCTATCGGCGTATGGGGACAGCGCAGACTTCGATATTTGAAGCAACACCACAAAGTTATGTATTACAATCTGCTCACTTCCGGAACGCTCCATTCCCACCTTGCCGATACCGAAGAACAGGCACAACAACTCTTTTCTCGGCTGGTAAAAGAATACGCCGAAAAGGAAGGCGTCTCAGAACAACTCAAAGCCGCCAACCAAATGGCGTGGGTGCCTAGGATGAACAATATCCGTGAGCGAGCAACAGAGGTTGTTAATTCAGAAGTGGTGTTTGTATGAGAAAACGAAAATACTATCTACGCCTAACCGACACCGAACACCGCCTTATAATTCAATGTTTGCTGGAGTACCGAAATAAACTATTATCTCAAAGAAGGTACACCGACGGCGTCGATGAGCTCATAATCAAATACACAAAATGACAACAGGCACGGAAACTCATCTCTCGTGCCTGTTGCTATTTATCAAACCTTTATTATATCAACTACAGATGATGGTGTTACAACATATCGTGTATGTTCGTAGTACATATTTTTTCCACAGCAGTGTTTAAATTTCTTTCCACTTCCGCACGGACAAGGTTGCTTTCTTCCGACCACTTCAATATCTTCTCGTATGCGTTGTTCTTTAATTCCTTTAATTGTAACCTTCTGTAAATATGGTTGCTTAAGTTTCAAGTACTGATCCAGCATAAGGAATTTTTCTTTTTCAGGTCTTGTATCATCCGATATTTCCAGAACACATCGTTTATCTTCGGGATGCGATACAATACAAATCGCTTGGATAACATCTATCTTATCGATACATTCTATTGCCGGTTCTCCCCAATAAAGTTCTCCCTTAATGTGATGGCAGTCTAAACTTTGCATGGATTTACCGCATATACTGCAATGAGATTTTGAAATAACATATTCGCTACTGGCAAAAATAGTGTATGGGTATAGTTCTTCATATTGAACCAAGAGATCATAGAGCTCATTTAGTTCTAGCCTGTTATCAATTTCTGTGAAACGACCAATATATTTTATCGCATCAAGACAGTCTTGTAGCTTGTTCCAAGACTCTTTATATTGACCAGTTTCAAGCATTTTAAAATATCGAAGCAGATTACAAAATAGCTTAAAATAATCCTTGAAAATGAATTGTGAATTAGCAAGCTGTTCATCGTTTCTTTGAATTGCAATTTCTTTTATCTCCGAAAAAAGATCAGCGCATAGTTCAAAATCTTCTGTAGGGTTATTCCAATTGTTTTCTAACAGTTTATGTTTGGTTTTGTTGAGATGGTAACATACTGTATCGATTTGACTTATATCTTTATTTTGAAGAAAATATTTAAGCATATACTTCCCTCACATTTTATTTAGGTCGATCTTTTCAAAGGATTCCTTAAATGTTTTAGCATCACCAGAATAATGAAGAACTTTTTCTTCATCGTCTCGCTTCACAATAAATGTAACGTCTACTTTCGCTTCTTCTTTTTCACGCCCTTTAAGCTTATCTTTTATGTAGTCCGAAACAAGATTTATGGCAATGGGCAATAAGATGTTTCCAGCAACCCAAATAATAGGCATCCATATATCAAAAGAGTGTAAAGAGCGTACTTGAATATCGGAATCTGCAAGTATATCAATGCTGTTTTCAGGATTGTTTTGACGACAGAATTTTACAAAACTGATTGACTCTTGCGCAAAATAATACTCGTTTTCTTTATATTCTGAAGGCACAACTAAAAAATCTGTAGTTTCAAATTTTTTTCGAGTATCTTCTGAAATAGAAATTGTATTAAAGTATGCATTAAAATCAGTTGTTGAGCTTAAAATTTTAACATCGTTATTCATAGTCTTCCCTTTCGTATTACAAGTTCTGCATTGCAGCAAGCAGAGCCGCATCCTTTTTATAATTCCTTAAGGATAGCCCCTCAAGAATTTTTTTCTCCGTTTCCGGAGTCCAATAAATTTTTAAATCTTCTTTTGCACGAGTTATTGCAGTGTAAAAGATGTTGTGGGTAATAAGTTCCTCAACTTCATTTGTAATAACAATCTTTACTGATTTATATTCCAAACCTTGAGCTTTGTGAATTGATACCGCATATGCTACTTGGAAAGGTACAATAGCATCTGAAGAATCAGTATCATCATCGGTGCTAAGATACTTGTCCACCCAAAAACTAATAATAGAATTGCCATTATCAGATGTACCAACTAAGGTAAAATCATAATCTTCTGCCTCCCAATCAGTAATAGCAATATCCAGTTCTACATCAAAACGGATTTTGTTTTCGGTTGGTTCAATATCCTTTATGCGGCCTTTCATGTTGTTGTATATCAAAGGCGCAAATCTGTCCGATTCATTGAATAGAACAGGATCTCCAATTTTATATGTATTGATTCCCCAAACAATTTCAGGATTTGAATTACTACTCTGCAAGAATCTATTGATATTGTTAATTCCGTAAAGTCCATCGTAATTTAAACACAATATAATTTCATCATCTTCCGAGTGCTCAAAAATTGATTCATCTAACTTTACAGTATATTTACCTTTAACCAGCGGTTCAAGAATATCGTCTTGAAGTTTTCTAACTCTATCCCAGATGGTGAGCAACCTTTCATTGGTACTGCGGTATGGTTTTGATAATTCAGAAACAGATGTCTCCGGCACGAAAGTACGTGCAATGCTAAACCAATTTCCAAATAATATTGCTTCAATCTGGAACACATCTCCAACTAATACAAGGAGCTTAAAAGTAGCCTTCTCCAGAATGTCTCGCATATCTTTATTGCTCACCGTACTACACTCATCGATAAACAAGATATCGCATTCTGTATCAGTGTTATAATCAGACAAAAATTTAGCAATAGTTTTAAAGTCACAATTACCTGCATTCACCTTTCGGCGCATGTTATCTACAGCAGGATTTGTATTTGCCAAATACAGCTTTTTGCGATCATTATAGAGATTCGAAATATGATTAATAAGGGTTGATTTTCCGGTTCCCGCCGAACCATAAATTAGAGCAACGTGAGAATCAGAAAATATCGTTTTAAGAGCATTGAGTTTTTCCTTGCTATCAATTCGGTAAGAAGGATTCTTAGATAGCCATGATTCTACGAAATCACTGTAACCAGACATTCCAGTTGAAGATAACTCTTTTAGCTTTTTAATGATTTTCGTTGTATCGTCAACATACCCCTTCATATATAAATGGTCTTTGTAAATGCGAAGATACCGCTCTGCATGTTTTCTTGCATATACAAGAGAGTTGTATTTTCTTATTAAACCATTTATATCATCAAATCGTTCCAACTCACTTAAGGGTGTAAATAGAACACCCCCTTGTTCGGTATTGTTCTGTATTGTACGAGCAAGAAATTCGTGCTCTCTGTTACCCGAATTAATACATTCAAATAAATCATAAATTCGTGGATTATGTTTAATCAAAGATGTCGCATACGGCATTTGATCAAACGGAATACAACCCCAACGCAGATGCAAACCAGATAACCTTTCACAAGTTTCTCTACTGTATTGGCGTCGCATAACCTTATTATTCATTTTGTGTAGGAAGTAACGAATAATATTGCTACCGGGTGCTTTATCTTTTATAAGGTCACGGGATTTGTCAAGCAGATCAAAAATATGAGTAACTTTGGCTTCTTTGGTACACTTAGCTTTTGCCCAAGAATAATATGAATCTGATGATGTAACCAAATCAACAAGACTCATTCGAGTGTCCGTAAGAAATTTCATCAGATCACGGAACTCGTTATTGCCGGCACCAATTTGAGTGTGACTGCCAAAAAAATCGGCAAATCGATTAACTTCACAAGGTCTTATGGATACTTCCCAACTATCAATAATTTGAATAGGCATAACTTTCCCAAGCACGCCGATTACATCGTTGTGTATGGAAAGTCTAACTGCATAATTATCAGAAAGATCAAGAGAGGTGAACGCAATTACTCTATCAAATTTGCTAGCTTTATCATTTGCTACTGTAAATGTTACTTCGTAGAAAATATGATGCTTTACGAAAAAAGGTTTGATTTTCTGTATGTACGCACGATCATTGTAAGGATTACGTGTTGCATAACGACTCGGCTTAACAATACGAACAGCAATTTGTTTATAGTACTCCATCAAATTGTCATCTAAGTTTAATGGGAAATCATCAATATTCTCAAGAACGTCCATATTATACTTTTCTTTGAGAAATACCTTAATTTTAAGAAGATACTCATAATACTTAAGCATCAATCTTTCGGAACCGCCCTCATCAAACGTATAGTGGGATACAGATTTTTGGAGAAGATTATGGAATTTGCTTAAGAATCTCAGTTCTCCCTTGGTTTTCACAAACTCCCAAGCGGCTTTTTTATCTTGATAATCATTGGGATCGGTATCAACACCGTTTGAATAAACCTTCTGAACTATATACTCGACGAAATTTCTAATCTGAGCCAAAATGTTCTGTGATAATAAACCTCGTTCGGAGGCATCAAACACAGAAATGTTTCGGCATATTACTTTGTTTGTATCATAAATAGCGCCATCTACTTTTAACATTTGCTTGCCTCCTTTTAGCAAAGATTAAAATGGTAAGTCGTAATGATATGTTTCTTTAACTTTTATCAATTCTTCGACAATTTCCGCAGGAGCATTAAACAATAATTCCTTAAGAGATGCGCATAAAGCATGTGCTCGTGCATTGCCGTGACTTGTCCAATCACTTTCGTACACAAAGCGATTATGTATGAACAAGGATAAACACTTGCCGTAATTAGAGGACAATGTAGAATCAAGAAAATACTTTTCTTCCCAACTTTTAATATCCTCTATTTGTCCTTCAGCCATCCAACGATCACCGAATACATCGATTTTTTCGTCAACTATGTATGCAACAAAAAGTTTTATGATATCATCAAATGCTGAATCGTTCCACAATTTACTAAATCTTTCAGAGCTCAAATCAATGCGAGAATTCACAATAGGTTGTAGTTCACTAAGAATTTGTGAAGATTTTGATGAATATTCTCGGAATATATTAGTGCTTAATTCAAGCGTTCCGTCTACTACATCACCATTTCCTAATGTTGATAATAAATCGAAAGCATTATCAACATTAACATCATATATTTCCATATCCTGTAGCCAACATAAAATTGTGTTTTTGGTTACTTTGCGAACCTGCTTTGAGATTAAATAATATAGCACAATTCGTTCGTCATCTGTAGTGATATCTAAAGATACTTCGGTGGTAGGTTTCAGAGGATAAGTTCTAGAGGAGAGCAACTGTTGATATTTGAGAATAAGTTTACGTGTTTCTGCCGTAACGACACTTGCTTTTGCTTGATTGGAAGTGCTCGCCGCACAGGCTGTATCGTAAATATATGCAAGATCATCAGCATTATCTAATCGTCTGATTTTATAATCATCATTCAGAAAGCCAATCATATCTGTAGGCTGAATTTCAGGTAGTGCAATGGGTATAATGGGAATATCTTGAAACCAAAGGATACCTGCCTCATTAAGACAATATGCACTTTGGTAGTACTCAGTTGAAAGAATAGCTATATTAAGACAGCTATTCTTCATAGTTTCTCTTACTTCCACAGAAATCTTTTCCTTCACGTCATTGCCGGGGAGTGAAGAGCAAAAAATCTTATCTCTCGAAATACCCGTAGCTACAAAGAAGTCAAATAAGGCATCTGCTATGGAACCATCAGATGAACGATGGCTTATAAATATTTTCGATTCATTTGATGATTTCAAATAGTCTTGGTTTCTCTCTTTTTCATGCTCTTCCAGTTGTTCGCTGTATGTTCGAGCGGAATTATTTATAATAACGCAGTATGGGACATTATCAGCCCACTTAACATCTATATAACCTAACTCTCTTAATTCTCGAATAATACCACGAAGTTCTGCATCTTCTTTTGATGAAATGTCATCAAAATGCTTGCTTAGCATAGCAGAAGGGTTTTCTGCCGCCAGCATTTCGTCAAGCAATTGCTTGGATTTTAAGGTTAACTTTTTGAATGCCATTAGGTTGTTTCAACTCACTTTTTTCTTATTTAACACATAACAGCCATAATGCTCTCGGCTATTCTTTTAATTACCGGAACAACTACACTATTGCCGCATTGTTTATATGCGCTTGGCAGTGGGATTTTTGGGAATCGATATTCTTTTGGAAATCCTTGTAATGCAAGGCATTCATACGGCGTGATTTTTCTAATACCATAATCATCCAATACTATTGGAACTCTATCAGGATATGTTCCCATATTAGCCGTCAATGTAGGGCAAATATAGTGAGCTTTTCGGGATACCCCCGTATCATAAATTTTATACAATGCCCGTTTGTCCGTTACTATTATTTTTAGATCTTTATAATATGGACTGTTCTCGTTATAGTAATAGGAATTATCATGCTTAATATCTCTTTTGATAATATCATTGAGCTGTACGGTGCGTTCAATTTTTTCCGGAAATTTGAATTTTTCGCACTTTTCCTCGTCAAGAAAAGCAACGATAAATATCCGAGTTCTAATTTGGGGAACGTTTCCATACTCTGTTGCATCCATTACTGAATAACGTAAACTATATCCCAACGGTGCCAGTGCATTGTATATTGCTAAAAATGTTTTCCCGTCATCATGTTTTATCAAGTTTGAAACATTTTCTAAAAATATAATCTTAGGTTGTTTCTCTTTAACAACTCGAACAATTTCATAAAATAAAGTTCCTCGTGGGTCTTTAAACCCTTTTTGTCTACCCATTATAGAAAATGGTTGGCAAGGGAAGCCGGCTACAAGAATATCAAAATCGGGCATTTCTTTTGCTTTAACTTTGCAAATATCCTTTTCGACTAAACATTTATTTCCAAAGTTGTGACGGTAAGTGGTTGCTGCATCTTTATCCAATTCATTTGCCCACACAATATTAAATCCTGCCTGTTGAAAGCCAAGATCAATACCGCCAATGCCACTAAATAAACTGCCAACTTTCATGTTTGGTCACATACTCCTCAATATCACTTATAAGTTTGCTAATATCATCTTTACAATTGCCTTGTGACCACGACGATATCAAATGTTTTGTATCTATCAAAAATGCATGAACAACACTATCATTAGGTTGGTCAACCCAGTTTGCTTTTGAGAAACCAATATATTCAAGGTTATTATCGAATCCAAAGACATTATTGTTTTTGTTATAAGGCAAAACAAATGCATTATGTATACGCTCAATTTTCTCTTCTTTTCGTATATTGGTTTTTATATGTGTTGCATAGGTAATTTGCTTTTGCACCGAAGTAGTCTCGGGCAAATCATCTCTGTTACCGGTTGTACCAAAACGATAAAACTTGGCATCTAACACATAAGCAGTTTTAGTAGTATCATCAAATATATAAGTCTTAGGATATGGTTCAATGCGTAATGTATCAGGTCTTAAAGAAGATGCATCTTTTTTCTCAAATGTTGAGTTGCCTTTTGTGATATACCAACTTGCGTTCGGATTGTATTTTTTAATATCAACAATATTGCTAAATATTGCATCAATCATACGCTCATAAACATAATTATACTTGTCTACACCATAGACAATTTCTGCAACTTTTTTTGAATCATCAATACCAGAAAGTACTTTCAACATGTGTCTAAGTCTCATTTTTTTTGCATCATCAAAAGTCCTCTTCATTTCATCTTTTATTGTATTAATATATTTTTTTAACAGATTATTTGTAGGTGTTGGAACATAAAATGCTTTCTCATTAATTCCAAACAACCAACCCACCTTGCGCACGGAGTCATAAACGCAAAGCCTATGAGCATCCGTTATTATAGTGTCACACTCATTATTTATTTCAACAACAAGATTGTTATATATAACATTGCCATTAGAAATTATAGGTCGTGTTGAAAGAGTTCTTTTCCAATTCACTTTACCTTTAGCGTTATTCTTATATACTTTCTCGGCATTTCTATACATACCATTAGTGATATAATCTCTTATTACCCAAAGATATGACATGAACGCAAAGCTTTTTGTTGATGAAATTCCATCTGCTGTTTTTTGAATTGATGAAGAACGAGTTTTTGCCAATGATATAGTATGCAAAATATCTATCATATCTCGTCTAAACTCTTTGAGATTTTTAATAGTTGACACACCATCTAAACCTGAAAGATCATAAGATTCAGGGTAATGAAACTCTATGCTATCATTTGAAATGCGAACTCCAACAAAAGCATTATTATCTTCATTTGTAGAACGCACCAAATAAATTCTTTTGTTTTCGTTGCTCATGCTTTCATTCCTTTATACTATTCTGCCTTAGTTATTTTATTTTTGATATCATCACAGAAAACATTGGCTCCATTTTTAATATAATCCCGAACTAAACTATCGAAAGTTTTATAGTTTGGAATGAAAATTACAGAATGGTCTAATTTCGAAACATCTTCCCAAAGATATTCCAAAACCTTATATGCAAAAGCATTTGCTTTATCCAACTTTTCTTTTTTCTGTTCCTCGGTTAAATTGTCTGCGCTCCAGGCAACGCTCGGTTTCAATAAATCTGATTTTTTAACAAAGAAGGCACCCAACTGTTTGTCTTCATTTACTTGTAAATCATCAAGTTTATTTTGGATATGATTGTTGATAGCATCAACAAAAGTTTTCCATTCACAATCGATAATACCAGGAACATACATATCTTTAATATCGTTGTCGCCAAAATCATTAGCAATACGCTCTTTTGCCCAGCGACGAGTGAAAGCGGTATCCAAAGTGTAAACATTTTGGTCACTTGTGTTCATAGTTGCATAAATAGACATATTACCAGGAATTTTAATATCATTAAATGTGTAATAAACAGGGGCTTCCTCTGTACCAAAGTTTACTTGTTCCAAGTAATCTATCACGCCTACATTAACAATTCCGTATTCGCTAACGCCATTATCATCTCTATCAAGTAGCTGGAAAATGTCACCAAAAATAGCGGGTGCATTACCTCTGTTTATCTCTTCAACTACAAGAGCAACATTTTGATTTGGATTCTTAATAGCTTGAATTAAAGCAAGTGTAAACGGGCCGGGATTGAATATGTATTCCACTATATCTTTGCCATTATCATCTTTTGTGATTTTAGGTAAAATTTGGCCCACAAAATCACTGTTTGAATAATCTTGATAGAAGGTTGTTCGAATGATGTTTTCTTCTTCGTATTCACCTTTATATTTTTTAGTTTCTTTATCTTTGCCTAATATATTATGTTCGATGTGATATGACTTACCGCAACCAGGTACGCCATAAAATATTTTGTTGATGCCAATACCTTTAGTTGTAGAATAGTCATAATTTTGTCTGGGGGTATCGATGATAGATGATTCGACTTCTGCTCGATTGTCAAATATCTTAATATAATCAATAAGCTTATCCTTTTTTATGAAAGATAATGAATATTCAATATCGCCAGCTTTTTGTTTACAACGATAGAAATCTGGAAGATTATGTTTCTTAAGATAATCAATACATTCGTCAATAACACAGACTGTCGCTTTTCCATATGTAGTTGATTCAATTGAAACAACATAATTTCTTATTGTTTCATTTTCAAAATCGTCCGAGGAAATAGCAACTGCAATATACTTCCATTTATTGTCTTTGGCTAATCGCAAAGCCTCTAATTTTTGCGGATAAGTCGAACTAGGGTTTGTAGTTCTTTCTCCTTCGCTTTGGATTACTATTCTGCTCATGTTTTTGCCTATGGTGAAAATCATAAGCAACGCATCTTTATTATAGTCACATTCATTTGTGATTGAAAGGTGACAAATTCTTGATTGAGCATTTTCGTTAAAATCTTTATTAGCAAAATCATAAAATCTGTATTTTATTAAATTGTCATTTCTAAACTTTTCTATCAATGCATTAAAAGCTTGCTTGTAGGTTGACATAATTTAATCTCCTATCTTTTATAAATCAAGTGTTTTTATAATTTGTTCAATAACAGCTTTGATAACAGGTACTGCTATAGAGTTTCCTGTTTGTCTCCACATAACATTATCATCAACTACTATTTTAAAGTTGTCTGAAAAGCCCATTAACCTAAGCAATTCTCGTGGTATCATTTTTCGTGCAACCGCTGGTTTACCTTCATATTCACCAACGAATATTCGGGGATCGTCAATGTGTCTTTGTTGGGGTGTTTCTACTCTAAAATCTCCAACCCAGTTAAACTGTTGATTTGCTGTTTGACAACCTATTATATCTTGGTTTACTCTTGCTCGTCTTTGGCTTCGTTCAACTTTTGTGACAAAATTAAATCCTTTTTCGGGTAAATAATACTCGTTTGGAATATTATCTTCTAAGTATTCCGTACTTTTATGAGTGAGGGGAACAGCTTTGGGAAATTCATACTCAGGGCACTTTAGTTTTCTATTTATCCCTACAACAAAAAGCCTTTTTCTCAGTTGTGGAAGATTATAATCTTTGGCATTTAACACTTCATACTTTATATCATAGTTAAGCATTTCAAATGTATCTTTTATGACCTGCCAAGTGCGTTTGTGGTCGTGTGTTAGCATTCCTGTTACATTTTCAAAAATGAACGCTTTTGGTTGGATTTCTTGAACCAACCTTGCGTAATCATAAAAAAGTGTTCCACGAACATCTTCAAGTCCACGTTTATGGCCATATGTGGAAAAACTTTGGCATGGACTTCCTCCTACAAATAAATCAACCTGTCCTTTGTATGGTTTCCCATCTATAAATCTAATGTCTTCAAACCATCTTGATTCATCAATATCATAATTTGCAAAATATGACTTTTTTACATTGTTAGGCTTTCCAGTAGAATCATATAGCATTCTTAATATGCTTTCCCTGTATTCTGGCAAAAAGTGTTCGAGTATATTTGTTATTTCTTTAAAAGTTGGTTGCAAATATCTCTCGCCATTATCGCAAGCAAATACTATTCTGTGCTCAACACCAAGTTGCTGTAATGCTTGCTCAGCTGCACCGATTCCACTGAAAACTGTTGCTATTTGTATCATTTTTATTTACTCCTGATAAAATTAATATATCTCACATATCTACAAAATTCGCACCAATGATTTCACTGAGCCAATTCTTGAAAAAGATATATGCGGGATAATAAGATTTATGTTCTTCCAAAGTGTCAATTTGATACTTTGGGACTTTACAATTCTTCCGTCTTAAGGTTGTATAGCATTCATGGTAGTAGCTGTAGTAAATGTATTATACTAACACTTCCCATTTGCCGTAGCGTTTGCCGTCAACTCTACGGATATATTGTTTCTCTTTCAGAGAGTCTATAATGCGCTTTATGCTTCTGACGGACTTTCCTGTTTGTTCTGCAAGTTCGGTTTGCTTAACAGACGGGTTCTTTTTTATTAAGTCTAACACCGCAAGTTCTTCTAAAGTGCATTTCAAAGTGTCAATTTGGCACTTTGGCGATTCGCTTTTGGCACTTTGGGAAGTGTTTTCATCTACAAAATCAACATGCATATAGCGATTCTTTAATTCGTAGTTTGTACCGAGCAGAAGGTTTGAGAAAAACAATTCCAAGAACTTTGTGGTGGAATGAATACCTTTTTGCAAATCGTTATAGTTTGCTCGAACCAATGCATTACGAAAATACCAAGAGTTTTCACGGAACGCATCGTTATTGACACGGAACCCAAAGGTTTTCATATACTTAATCATAAACACGGCGGTGGCTCTTGTGTTACCCTCGCCAAAGGGATGAATTTGCCAAATATCCGATGCAAATTTTGCAAGGTGTTTCACTGATGCTTCAACCGACAGTCCCTCATAAGAGAACTGCTTTTCGGTGGCAAAATCATAATCCAATGTGTCTTTTATGCTGTTAAAATCAGCGTAGATAACCGTTTCGCCATTCAGTATCCATTCCTTTTTGGAAATGTTATACTGACGAATTTGTCCGGCGTGGTCAAATACGCCCTCAAACAATCTGCGGTGAATGGTAATCCACTCGGCAGGAGAAAACTGAAACGCTTTTTCGCCCAACAGCTTTGTGATCCTTGCGGAAACGATGTCGGCTTCTTTGGTGTTGTCCTCAACCTCGGTGCGGTTAGTTCTCTGCTCGTAATAGCTGTGAATACGCTTCTGAGCTTCGTCGATAGTGATTTTGCCCTCAATGTGTTCCTTTGCAGTATCCAGCAAATAATCAGAGGTTTTCAACCCGTCAACCGCCTGCAAGCCGATAGCTGTTTGCCAAGCTTCGCTTTTTTCGGCCCTTTCAGGCTCGCCCTGTTTTATATATTCTTCAAGTTCAAATTGCCAATTCTTGTCGGGCATATTTGCACCTCATTTCCTATAATTCTTCCGTCTTAAAGGTCGTATAACCCTCATAGTAGTAGCTGTGGTCGATACCTTTCATATAGACTTCACGGCTGTTTATTTCGTCTGTAAGCGCACCTTTTAGTAACACTTTAATTTCCACATCTTTAATCGGGCTTCGCTCCATTGCGAGCAGATAATCCTCTTTATCCACCTTGCTCCAATCGACAACCCTGCCGATTTTGTTTTTCAAGATATGGTCAAGCCAAATGCGGGTGCTGCGACCGTTGCCCTCTCGGAACGGGTGGGCAATATTCATCTCAACATACTTTTCAACGATCTCATCAAAGTTTGACTGCGGCATTTTGTCAATGTTCTCAAGAGCCGCTTGCAAGTATATTAAAGGCGCAAAACGGAAATTGCCCTTTGCAATATTGACTGTTCTAAGTTCGCCTGCGAAGTCGTAAATGTCCTCGAAGAGGTATTTATGGATAGCCAGAAGCGAAGCGACCGTACCGGCTTCAAGCCTGTCCCGCATACCGGTATCAAATAGCTCAAATGCCTTTTTCTTGCTGATACGCTCTTCTTCACGGGCAAGATCGGCAGAACTTGTCAGCCCTAAATTATTTTCAAGTGCCATATTGAATCTCCATCGTTGTTGGTGGTGTGTAACGCTATATTGTAAACTTGCCTTTACGCTTTCAGCATCTCACCATATTCAATAAGCGTTACATTACCCATCTCTGCCGCTTTATCCACACAGCCCTTTGTGAAGCCTGTTTTGGCAAAAAGATAAAAATGCTTTTTCTTATAGTTAAACAGACTACTACGCTCTACAAGAGTTTCCAGAACACCGAGATCCACCTTTTCATTTGTCCATTTACATTCGGCAAACAGGGCTACATCTTTGTCAGTTCCCATAATGTCGATTTCTTCCTGCGTTCTGGTTTTTGAATTTGTGCCCCACCAACGACCAAGGTCACTGAAATTCACGGCGCATTTCCCATCAAGCAGCAGCTTCCAAAGGTACTGCCTGCAAATTTCCTCAAACACAGCGCCCATATAGGAGGAAAGCTCAGGAGCGATGCGCCGGTATGCAAGGTCGGTTGCACCACGGGAAATGACCGAGGTGTTCTCCGGCACAAAGCGATACCAAAATCGGAACATATTGTCCTCAATGGAGTAAATGGTCCTGCGGCTTGATTTTTCACCGTAGGGCGATTCTTTTTTTACAATGCCCAACGCAATCAGGTTCTTGATGTAGGTGGCGCACACGCTGGTATCTTCATCTATTTTGGTGGAGATTTCATTCATTTTGGAGCAGCCGGTGGCAATCGCTGTAATGACCGCATTATAAATCGCCGGTTCACGCACCTCCTGTTTTAAGAGGTTGTTCGGCTCTTCAAAAATGGAAGAGGAAGGATTCAAGTGGGTATTTTTAATATTCTCCTCAATCGAAAGGTTGTCATCCATCTGCATCAAATACTGTGGTGTTCCACCGACAACTCCGTATGCCAGCGCTTTGTCAACATCAGAAAACCTTGTAAAATAGCGGCATGCTTCAAAAAAATCAAAGGGATTAATCTTAAGCTGTGCCGTCCTTCTTCCGTAAAGCGGCGCTTTATATGCCAGAACATGATCCTCCATATATGACATGGAAGAACCGCAGAGAATCAGGAACAATTTGGAGTCGTCCTTGTTTTTGTCAATCAAAAACTGGAGCGTGGAGGCAAGGCTCTTGGATGCACGGGCGACATAGGGGTATTCATCGATGACAAGCACAAGCCTTTTCGTTTTCGCCAGTTCAAAAACATATTCCAGCGCTGCCTGAAAAGAGGCAAAGGACGAATCAACAGCGGTTCCCGTGCTATATTCCATGATACATCTTGAAAAGTTATCTAAATTTTGCTTTGCGTTGGTTTCCACGCCTGTAAAGAAAATAGTGTCTTTATCCTTTGAAAACTCGCTGATGAGGGCAGTTTTTCCCACCCGACGGCGACCGTAAATAACCGCAAATTCAAACTTACCGGAATTGTATAACTTATGAAGTGTATTTAATTCCTGCTGCCTTCCTACAAACATTAGCGCACCTCCAAGCGATTAGTGATTTACGATTTACTTAATTATAATCAACTTCTACCGTGCTGTCAATAGCTTTTACAACATTTACTTAATTATGATTTACTAAATCGAGTTTTATTTCTTCTTCCTATTTGGAAAGCTGGCTTCAAGCCATTCTTCAAAATCCGCAAGGGTGATTTTGCCGTCGGAGCATTCGTCACGCTTTGTCATCGCCTGATACTTCCACTTTTTGAAATCAGGCTCTTTAATTTGCCTTACACGCACACGGGCGGCATAACGCTTATAATACTTTTGATACAACGGGATGGCGGCATTGTCCGCCATTTTCTTTTTGTAGTTTTCCTGTGCGGCTAAGTCCTGACAGTTACGGGTTTCGCCCTCGGCAATGCGGTCGCAGTAGTTGGTGTCGTAGTTGCCCTTCATAATGAAATACTTACCGCAGCGTTTGCATTTGCGCATTCCGGTGTCGGACTTCAATAACTGTATCAACTCAAACTCAATTTGCTGTTCAATACTTTCGCAAATACAGGTTTCGTATTCATCAGCTTGCATTACGGACAAGGCAATCATTTCCGGCATAGTAAAACCAAGCTTGTCCAAATTCTTTTGAATACTCGAATCCACCTCGGAAACGGCAGCCATTTTTATATTTAAATCAAAATCACTATCTATATAGCCGTCAAGCACATTTTCTATCTGATGTTCGGCATCAATGATGCTGATGCTATGCACAATCGTTCGCTTTTGCTCTGCCGGCAAGCCGAGTTTACGGCAATATCCGGAAAATCTTGTTTTATGGGTAAGATGATTAAAAAATCCGTCGCAAAAATTCTCGTCAAATGTCGCCTCGATTAAATTCAAGAGATTACTTTGTATTTCTTTAAGATATTGATAGTAGTCCGTCAACTCCTGTTCTGAACAATGAAGCAGAATAGGCGGAAATTCCGCTGTAAACAGGGAAGCATCTATCAATGGCTTAAAGCGTTTTTGCGTTTCGGTTAAAGCCAAATAATAATACAATTTCTTTTCTTCTTCGGGCAGTGAAGAAATATCCAGACTTGCCTCATTGGTAGGCAAGTCTTTTTTTGAGCGATTCAAGCATTCATTATATGCCGAATCAAAATCGGCGTAGAGAAAATTCAAAATTCCTTCGCCCGGTGAAAAAAAGACAGAAGAGGTGTTCATCGGTGAAATATAAGCTCTGCTGTCGCCCAAAGGAAGAAAGTCAAATGCGGAGTTTATTTTTTGCGTTACGGCTCGCAAACGGGCAAGCGTATCGGCAGTATCCTGCTTAATTTGAGCAATTTCGCCGTCCGATAAAGCAAATTCTTTTTTGCCGGTAACAGCCAGAGCAATCGCTTCTCGCTTATCTGCGTCAATAGCATTAAACAGTTCAAGGAGCTTCGAATAGTTGTACTCGTCATTTACTGACAGCACGCAGGACTTCTCATCATCTGTCATATACCATCTGTTTGGAGCAAAGCCAAAGGACACAGCGCTGTATTTATCTTCTGTTTGAAGTAGGTTCCCGCTCATTATTGAGACCTCCGTTTTAGAAAATGAGAAATTTTGAATTGTTGGCAAATCTATATCACTACAAATAACATTATACAAAAGCATTGCCTTCGTGTCAATACATAGCTATAATAAATTTGCAAATCAAGATTGTATATTATTTGATTTTCTAAAAATTGAATGACCGTCCGAATGGGATATGACTTTGCGATGACAGTCGGAGATGACGGGAGCAAAGCAACGCCGCCGAGATGGGGGCAGGGATAGAAAAAACGACATTCGGGTAAAACGGCGGCGAATATCGGCGGCAAGGAATTCCTCAGCCGATATTCGATTTTACATAGCTGTAAAGGAGGAATGAATGCTATGAAAAAAACAGAGCTCAAAGAGCTATATCAAATGATGTTCCCGAATTATCCGGACATTGTAACCGTCAAACAGCTTCAGGTAATGCTCGGCGTCAGCCGACATCTTGCCTATAAGCTGATTAACGACGGCGAAATACAGGCGGTCAAAATCGGATCATCACTGAAAATTCCAAAGGTCAGCGTAATCAATTTCGTGACCGAGGAGCGAAGGGAGGTGAAGCCCGGTGCCTGAAAGAATAGAGATTACCCCGTCACAGCGGACACGCTGTAACCGCCTGATTCGCAGGCTTTGTGCCAATTACGATAACGGCAACTGCCTGCCATTGGACGAGGGTGACGGGTGCGTTTGCGTGCAGATGATTTCGCTTTCCCTGATATGCAAGTATTTCCGAAATGCGGTTTTACCAGCCGACAAGGAGCTGTATGCGGAGATTTTCAGACGGCGTACTTATCATTGCGTCGAGTGCAAAGCGGCTTTTGTGCCCGATTCCAACCGACAAAAATACTGCCCGGCGTGCAGTCGAAAGGTTCACCGAAAGCAGAAAAATGAGAGCGCAAGAAAGCGCCGAGCGGACAGTTAGGGGCGCGGAAATGCCCTGTTTATAAAGGCTTTTTGAGCCGAATCGGGGATGTTAGTGTAAATATACCAAAACCCACGATTTCGGCTTTCTAACTGTCCACACAAAAATGAAAGGAAGATTTATTTATGGAAAACAAACTGAAAACCGTGGATGCGGAAACGCTGTTATCCACACCGATGAGCAAAACAATGTTCATCGTCGACAAACTTATTCCGCAGGGCGTCGATGTCATCAGCGGTGCGAGCAAGATCGGAAAAAGCTGGCTGATGCTATGGCTGGGGCTTCAAGTAGCGCAGGGACTGCCCGTTTGGGGACTGACGACACAGCAATGCGATGTGCTGTATTTAAGTCTTGAGGACACGCAGAGGCGCATTAAGGACAGGCTTTATAACCTGACCGACACAGCGCCGAGCAATCTGTATTTCGCCGTGATGTGCGGTCTCATCGGCGGCGGACTGGAGGAACAGATCACCGATTTTTTAAGCGACCACCCGAAAACAAAGCTTGTGATTATCGATACGCTTCAAAAGGTTCGTGACACCAAAGGCGGCGCCGGCAAAACGGGAATGTACGGAAATGATTACGACGATATTTCCTCGATAAAGCGAATCGCCGACGAATACAACATTGCCGTTCTTCTTGTTCACCACCTGCGAAAGTTGAAGGACAGCGACGATCCGTTCAACGAGGTCAGCGGCTCGACGGGAATTATCGGTGCGGCGGACACCAATTATGTGTTCAAACGCAAGCGAAGTACAAACGCCGCTACGCTTTTAGTCAGCGGTCGTGATATGGAATATCAGGAGCTGACCTTGCAGTTTAACAACCTTGTTTGGGAGCTGGTGGAGCGAAAAAACAGCGAGGATATTCACAAAGCGGAGCTGCCGAAATTCCTTTTTCGGGTGGTGGATTTTATGGAAAGCCGAGCCGAATGGGTAGGCACGGCAACCGAATTACTTGCCGAAATGAAGGAGACCGAAACCACGCCTAACGTGGTTACAAAGTACTTAGGGCAGTTTTCCTGCGAGGTTTTGGAGCCTGTGGGCATTGAGTACCGAACTAGGCGCACGGGCAAAAGCAGGCTTATAAAGTTTATACGAAATGACGGCGGTGACGAAAATGACAGCGATTTCACTATATAGAGAAAAGTCCGTCATAACCGTCATTGCCGTCACAAAACTGTGGAAGGAGGGAAGATTATGCGAAGCAAAACGCTCGGAATCAATGTGCGTGTGACAGCTGCCGAAAAAGAAAAGCTCAGCGAAAACGCATTTTATTGCGGACTTTCTCTGTCGGAATATCTCAGAAGATTGGGGCTTGGGAAAAATGTAAAAGCCACAACCGATGAGAAAATCTACAAGGCTTTTCGGCTGGTTAGACAACTGAAAAAGGATTTTGATTCACTCGAAAGAAGCGAAATTCTCTATCGGATAAACGCAATAGAAAATTTGCTTAAGTAATAAAACGAAGCGGAGGATATAGTCTGCACAATCTTTAGCAAGCAGACCGTTTGTACTCCCAAACGGTAAAAACTTGTTAGGGTGCACCCTAAAACCTCTTGCGGAAAGGAAAGGTTATGAACAAAAGAATTAAAAAACAGTTTTGGCTGTCACCCAAGGACGCCGAAGAGCTAAAACGCAAGGCAGAGCTTGCCGGACTTACCGAAACGGCGGTCGTCCGCTTACTTATCCGCGGCTACGAGCCGAGAGAAAAACCGGACGGGCGTTTCTATGAAGCGATGCGGAATCTGTCCGCTATCGGCAACAACATCAATCAGCTTGCCGCCAAAGCGCATACGCTGGGGTTTATTGATGTGCCGATGTTAAAAAACGAAGCCAACCGCTGGCACCGCTTTCAGGCGGACATTGAGGCGACCTTTTTACGCCCCGCCGAAAGCAAACTTAAATGGAAATAACGAAAGAGAGGAAAACGACAATGAGAAAAACAGATTTTACTTTACCAAAGCTGGACGATTTATTCACCACGCAGGAAATGCGGGACGATGCAAAGTTGGAGCGTGTGCAGAACATTTCGCTTTCAGAACTGCACCCGTTCAAGGATCATCCCTTTAAGGTGCAGAACAACGAGGAGATGGAACGAATGATTGAAAGTATCCGCAAGGTGGGCGCAATCACCCCGGCGCTTGCAAGACCGCTGCCTGACGGCGGCTATGAGTTAATCTCAGGGCATAGAAGATTGGCGGCGTGTCAGGTACTCGGAATTGAAACTATGCCGGTTATCGTCCGTGAGATGTCAGACGACGAAGCGGTGATTGCAATGGTGGACGCAAATTTGCAAAGGGAAACGATTTTACCCAGCGAAAAAGCGTTCGCCTATAAGATGAAGCTGGAAGCGATAAAACATCAGGGTATGACTTCTGTCCAAGTTGGACAGAAGTTACTATCTCGAAGCTCTGTAGCCGCAGATGCAAAAACAAGCGAAACTCAAATTCAGCGTTATATTCGCTTAACTTACTTAATCCCTGAACTGCTTTCCATGGTAGATGAAAACAAAATTGCTTTCAACCCTGCGGTGGAAATATCGTACTTAGATAAGTCGGAACAACGGGTATTGCTGGATGCTATGGAACTGAACGACTGCACGCCGTCCCACGCACAAAGCATACGGCTTAAAAAGCTGTCGCAGGAGGGTGTGCTGGACGATCAGATGATTTATACAGTGATGTCGGAAGAAAAGCCGAATCAGCAGGAGCAGATAAAGTTCAAGCGTGAGGATTTGAAAAAGTATTTTCCGGCAGGTTATACCGACGAGCAAATGCGTCGGGAAATCATCAAGGGCTTGGAGCTGTTAAAGCGGCAGAGAGAACGCAACCGTGATGCACGCTGATTCGTATTGATACGAATATGGCAAAACAAATCGCACAGTGGAGAGAACCCCAAACCGATGGTATACTGTTGCTGTCGGTTTGGAGTTCTGTTCTGCAAATTAAAATTATTGGAGGAATTATAAATGGTAGCAGGACACTTATCCGTAAAGCACGGCAACTATTATGCCGTACTCAATTACAAAAACGCCGAAGGCAAACGAAAAACAAAATGGATTTCCTTAGGACTGCCCGAAAAGGGCAACAAGCGCAAAGCCGAAGCCGAGCTTGCAAAGTTGCGGGCGGAATTTGAAGTCCCCGAGGAGGTGGGCGATTTAAGCAGCGATATGCTGTTCGCCGATTATCTTCTCGAATGGTTGGAAATCGCCAAAGGGCGGCTGGCTGTTGCGACCTACTGTTCTTATACGGCAATGATAAAAAATCCTATCGCCCCATATTTCCGCAAAAAGAAGCTGACGCTCCGTGAGCTTGAAGCAAGGCATTTGCAGATGTTTTACTCCGAGCTACTTAAAAAGGTTAAGCCAAACACCGTCATTCACTACCACGCAATTATCCATTCGGCACTCAAATATGCGGTGAAAACCGATATGCTATTGCAGAATGTAGCGGACAAGGTTGACCGACCGAAAAAGAACGACTTTCAACCGGTGTTCCTTTCGGCGGAGGAAATGCAGAAAATGTTTGAAGCACTCCGAGGGACAAGGCTGGAGCTTCCTGTACTGGTTGCCGCCTTTTACGGCTTTCGCCGTGGCGAGGTGCTGGGATTGAAATGGGACGCTATCGACTTTGAGCGTGGTACGATTTCAATTAAGCGCACGGTGACTTTTACAAAAGCAGACGGTACTTATCGGGAAGTGGAACAACAGTCCGCAAAAACAAAATCCAGTTTGAGAACTTTGCCTTTGGTCGGCAGTTTCCGTGATTACTTTATGCAGGTGAAAGAGGCGCAGGAGCTGAACAAGAAAGTCTGCGGTAACTGCTATAACTACGAATACGACGGTTTTGTGTTTGTGGATGAAATGGGCGAGCGTATGAAGATGAATTATTTGACGTCGGCTTTTCCGAAGTTTCTTGAAAGGCACGGACTACGCCGTATGCGCTTTCACGATCTTCGGCATAGCTGCGCAAGCTTACTGCTTGCAAACGGCGTACCGTTGAAGCACATTCAGGAGTGGCTCGGGCACAGTGATTTTACCACAACGGCAAATATCTATGCGCACCTTGATTACAGTTCTAAAATCACCTCGGCGCAGGCTATGGAAACAGGACTTGCCTTGCCTGTAAGCGGTGATTTTACAAGCAAGTGGGATATTGCTGAAAGAAGTGAATAATGAAGAACATAAAAGAATATCGGAGCAAAGCGAACTTTGCTCCGATATGGTGGCGGAGATGAAGAGATTTGAACTCTTGCGCCGGGGAACTCCCGACCTACCGCATTTCGAGTGCGGACCCTTCAACCACTTGGGTACATCTCCGTATATTTCTGTCTGCTTTTAACTCAAAAAATTTTTGGAGAGAAAAGCAGGAGAGAACACTGAAAAATATTCGATTTTTGATTCTGAAAACCCTTATAAACAGAGGGTTTTCCGGCGGACGAAACGACCAAGCTGCCGTAAAATTTCGAGTCATGTCCGTTATGACCACTTCGATACGTCTCCGGATATGAAGTTTGTCCTCTTTGCAAAAGGCCGAATTTGTGTCTTTTGCAAAGGAACAATAGCTATTATAAAGGATATTGAGGGGAATGTCAACCGAAAAAACGGATTTTCGTGAGAATTTGCTAATTCTTCCCTTTGCCGTAAATGTCAGCAATTTCGCTGATAGAAACATAGGCTTCCGGATCGGCGGTGTGGACAATCTCTTTGAGCTTGCCGATCTGAAAGCGGTTGACCACAAAGTATATTACGGTTTTCTCCGTGCCGGAATAAAATCCCTGGGCTTTTATGGTGGTAATGCCGCGCTCAAATTTTTCCGAAAGCTTTTGGCAAATTTCTTCGGGGCAGGAGGTCACAATAAAGGCGGCCTTTGAGCGGTCAATACCCTCCACGATAAAGTCGATGGTCTTAATGCCGGCGCCGTAGGTCACAATGGAATAAAGCGGCAGGATCCAGCTTTCGAGGACAATGCCGCACACGATATATAAAAGCACGTTATAGGTCATTACAAAGGTGCCTACCGTGACGCCGAGCCGTCCTGAAAAGATAACGGCCAGCACCTCGACGCCGTCCATAGCACCGCCGAAGCGAATGGCAAGACCCGATCCCACGCCGGAGATCAGTCCACCAAACAAAGCGCACAAAAGAAGATCCTTTCCTGCAAGCGGCGAGGCGATACTGACGTCGATCGGCAGGACATCGGTGATGAGCCACGCCGAAACCGAATACACCGCCACGGTGTAAATGGCGCGTGCGGTAAAGCTGCCGCCCTGCTTTTTAAGACCGTATAAAAACAGCGGTACATTTAAGATAAGAAGAAAGAATGAGAGGGAAAACATCGGCGGCGTAATGCCGGAAAGCAGCATGGAGGTGCCGGAGATACCACTGTCGTAAAGATTGACGGGCGAGAGAAAAACCGTTACGCCGAAAGCGTTGACAATACCGGCAACGGTCAACATCAGCCAGTCGAAAATATTGGATTTTAAGTATTTTTGTACAGTCACAAGGTGCCTCCTTTAGGGGGAATTTTTCACTGCGGTGGAAAGTATTAAAAGCATTATTCTATAAATCATTCTATAATCTACACTCATATTTTACCATAAATTCCCCGGTTTGGGTGTTAAGATTCTGTAAAAATGTACGCGGTGTTTTATGAGCGACGGGCTGTGCAAACGGAAGGTAAAAAACGACAATGATTTGATAAAAAACAGCAATAATTCGATAAAAAACAACAGTTGACAAACCATAGAAACCGTGCTATATCTATTGTAGGTTCGGTATTCCTGAAATTTGCGCCAAAGGCTCAAGTTTGAGTGGCGCTACCGACAAACAAATCTATGATAAAAATGCAGATGAAAGAGGAGAGAAAAACTATGGCAAAGGGTAACATTTTTTTGCGTTTTCCGGGCGGGAAATACAAGGCACTGACCCTCAGCTACGATGACGGAGCACCGGCAGACGAGCGGCTGTTGGATATTTTCAACGCGCATCACATGAAGGCGACGTTTAATTTAAACGCCAAAATGCTGGGCGAAGGCCTAAAAGAAGCCGCGCTTGTAAACAAAAGATACGAGGGCCACGAGATTGCATTGCACGGGCTCAACCACCCGCTTTACGATTCGATCCCACACGCAACCATTGCTTACGAAACGATGCACGACCGCGAGCTTTTTGAAAAGGCGACCGGCAGAATCATTACCGGCATGGCTTATCCGTTCGGGCTTTACAACGAAGAAGTTTTTGCGGCCATGAAAGCCGCCGGTGTGGATTATTCCAGAACCTGTGCCGCGACGCATGCTTTTAGAATTCCCGATAATTTTTATCTTTGGCATCCGACCTGTCACCACAACGACGAGCGGCTTTCGGAGCTTGCGGATACATTTTTAGAAAAGAAATTTACCGACGATCTTTATGACAAGCGGCCGATGCTTTTCTATGTGTGGGGACATTCCTTTGAGTTTGAGAATAACAACAACTGGGAGCTTATGGAAAACTTCTGCGATAAGGTGAGCGGAAAGGACAACGTGTGGTATGCCACAAACATTGAAATTTTCCACTATGTGGAGAGCTTCCGGCGGCTTCGCTGGAATCTGGAGGCCACCCGCGTGCAAAACCCCAACGCCGAGCCGATCTGGTTTACCTGCTGTGGTAAGGATTACTGTGTAAAACCGGGAGAAACGTTGAAAGTGGATAATGAGGGCATTTAAAATTGAAAGGAGAGCGAAAGCCTTTTCAGGGCGTGGCAGGTTTTTGCTCGTTTTTCTTCTTTAACAAGCTGCGCTTGAAATTTTGAACCCTTTTGGGAAAACCGGCAGCCTCCCCTCGCGCGCGAACCCGGGGCGTTTTTTAAAACGCCCCGGGGTTTTCGAAGCCGAAATATTTTATTTCGGCTTCTTGTCGCCTTTGGCGACGGCGCGCGAGGGGAGGCTGCCGGTTTTCCCAAAAAGGTTCAAAATTTCAAAGAACCGACTGAAAAAACAAAAAAGCAGAAGCTACGACAAAAAACGATAGCTTCTGCTTAGACGAACAATTAAATTTTAAGAACCGGCCGAAATCTTTTTAAATTTCGACTGCGATGAAATGTGCCACAAATTACATTTCAGACTTGGAAAGCTTTTCGTCAACAGCTTTGCGAATGGAGGCCTTGCTGGTGGGATCCAAAAGGCGGAGCTTCATCACAAGCTCTTTCTCGTCCTTGCGAAGCTCGTTAAAGAAGAAACTGTCCATCTCGTCGGGCTCGTCCAGTTCGTTGAAACGCTGGAGCTGCTCGGGAGAATACATCAGCTCGTCCAGTGTGACATTCAGAACGGCGGCCAGCTTGCGAAGAATGTTTGCAGTCGGCGTGGTGTCCTTTTCGTAATGAGCATAACGGGAGCGCTCAATGCCAACGGAACTTGCAATCGCTGCCTGCGTAATACCCATCTGCTTGCGAAAACGGATCAAATTTTCGGCAAGAATTGTTTTTTTGTCGTCTTTCATAAACGATCACCCTTTTTCAAAAAAATACTTGACTTGAATGCAAAATCTTGGTATACTCATATTTGCGGTGCGCTGAAGTGGCTCAGTTGGTAGAGCAGCTGATTCGTAATCAGCAGGTCGTGGGTTCAAGTCCCATCTTCAGCTCCAGCATAAAAAGGCAAGTCACTGGTTGAAAATTTGGTGGCTTGTCTTTTTGTTTCCACAAAGCGCACTTGATTCAAGCCTTTTATATATTATACAAGATGTTTTAGAAGATTTCAAGCATGAAATGCGAAAAAATGTTGCAGGATTGTGAATATACTGTTAAGATTATGCGAATTTTTTCCAAAAAACTGTTCAGAAACGAAAAAATTGACGTTTTGCAATTTTTTCGCAGTGCTTTTTTCGGATGCTCGACAGCCTAAAGAAACAAACAGATCGCGAAAATGGTGCGTCCGTATTCACTTCCTGCGTTTTTGAGTGCAAGGCGAAAGCGGCCGGTTTACTTGTTAAAGTGTAGAAAATATATTTTGCACGAACAAAAGCAATGCGAAAAGAAAAGTAGTTTTAAGCGTCTGCTTTTTCTTTGGGTATTTCAGCGCTTTATTTTATAGTATAAGTGATATTTCGCGTTTTTATCCCCGGAAATACAACGGCTGACGGTTTAAATTGCAAACATCGAATGGAAGAAACAAGACGCGCAGACATGAATAGGATGAAAGCAAGGGCTAGGGGTATTTTGTGCTTTATATTGTTAAAAAAATAACAATAAAATAAACGAGTTGAAAATAATCCGGAAAAAGTTATTTAAGTTTTTAACAATCCTATTGACGGAAGAGGAAAGGCCGTATATAATAGCATTCAGTTCAAGAAAACGGCTCTAAAGTCGGCAGGTGCTGAAAGCTGTGCGCGTTCACACAAAGCAGCCTGACTCAAAAGCAGGAATACCGCAAGGACAAAAACACCGCACATATACGGGGGTCACTTAGCCGGTGAACCGCTTTTCAGCGCAACGATCGGCAAAAACACGCCGAACAAAAAATATTTATGGATCATTGTTTTTTAACGGAGGTAATTTAAAAATGGCAAGAGTTTATAATTTCAGTGCAGGTCCTTCCACATTACCGGTTCCGGTATTGGAGCGCTGTGCAAAAGAAATGTTGGAGTATGGCACCAGCGGCCAGTCGGTCATGGAGATGTCCCACCGCAGTGCGGAATATCAGGCAATTTTCGATCAGACTGAGGCATTAATGCGCGAGCTGATGAACATTCCCGAAAACTATAAGGTACTGTTTTTGCAGGGCGGCGCGTCTTCGCAGTTTGCCATGGTGCCCATGAATCTTTATTCCGAAAAGGCAAAGGCTGATTTTGTCATTACCGGCCAGTGGGCAAAAAAGGCTTATAAGGAGGCCGCACGTTACGGCAACGCGCATATTGTAGCGTCCTCGGAGGATAAAACCTTTTCTTATATTCCAAAGCTTGATCCGAAGGATTTCACAAAGGACGCCGATTATTTCCACATCTGCATGAACAACACCATTTACGGCACAAAATATCACACTCTGCCGGACACCGGCAACGTACCGCTGGTTGCCGATATTTCCAGCTGCATCCTTTCCGAGCCGATCGACGTTACAAAGTTCGGTATTCTTTATGCCGGCGCGCAGAAAAACCTTGCACCGGCCGGCCTTACCATTGCCATTGTCCGTGAGGATCTCATCGGTCACGCAATGGACATTACGCCCACGATGTTCAACTACAGTACCCACGCTGAAAACGGCTCGATGTTCAACACGCCGCCGTGCTATGCGATCTATGTGGCAGGGCTTGTACTCCAGTGGGTCAAGGACACCTTCGGCGATCTTGAACACATGAAGGCGCACAACGAAAAGAAAGCCGCCATTTTGTATGATTATCTTGACCACAGCAAGCTGTTCCGCGGCACGGTCGTTCCGGAGGACCGTTCTTTAATGAATGTGCCGTTTGTCACGGGCGACAAGGAAATGGACGCAAAATTTGTTGCCGCTTCCAAGGCCGCAGGCTTTGTAAACCTGAAAGGCCACCGCACTGTCGGCGGTATGCGCGCGTCTATTTACAATGCGATGCCGATTGAGGGCGTGGAAAAGCTCGTGCAGTTTATGGAAAAATTTGAAAAGGAAAACGCCTGAAAACCCGGAGCATTTCAATATCTTTTCGTGCATTCATCAACCAAAAAAGGGAGAAAAACCATGTACAATATTAAAACCTACAACAAAATTTCCAAAACCGGACTGAATCGGTTCGATGAGAAAAAGTATATCTGCGGTGACGACGTGGAAAATGCCGACGGTGCGATTGTGCGCTCGGCGGTGCTTCACGAGGTTGAATTCCCGGAGAATTTAAAGGCAATCGCGCGCGCCGGAGCCGGCACGAACAACATTCCCATTGACCGTTGTTCCGAAAACGGCATTGTGGTGTTCAATACGCCCGGTGCGAACGCCAATGCCGTAAAAGAGCTGGTCATTGCAGGCCTACTTTTAAGCTCGCGCCGCATTGTTCCGGCCATTGAATGGGCAAAAACCTTAAAGGGTCAGGGCGACGAGGTAGCGAAGCTGGTGGAAAAGGGCAAAAGCGCTTTCGCAGGCCCTGAGATTCGCGGCAAGTCGCTCGGTATCATCGGCCTCGGAGCCATCGGCGGCATGGTGGCCAATGTTGCCAATCACCTCGGCATGAAGGTGTACGGCTTCGACCCGTATCTTTCGGTAAATTCTGCCTGGAATCTGACGCAGCACGCCATTCACGCCACCGACATTAACGAAATTTATGAAAACTGCGATTATATCACCATTCACGTGCCGCTGACCGACGAGACCCGTGGTTATCTTACGGCTGACGCCATTGCCCGCATGAAGGACGGCGTCCGCATTCTCAACTTCTCGCGCGGGGGTCTTGTGAACGACAAGGATATTCTGGCGGCACTGGACAGCGGCAAGGTCTCTTCTTATGTGACCGACTTCCCGAGCGACAGCCTGATCGGTGCCAACGGCGTCATCGCCATTCCGCATCTCGGTGCGTCCACGCCGGAATCGGAAGAAAACTGTGCAACGATGGCGGCCGACGAGCTGATCGACTACATTGAAAACGGCAATATCACCAATTCTGTCAACCTGCCGAACGTGGTCATGCCGCGCTCCGGCGGCGCAAGAATTTGCGTCATTCACCGTAATATTCCCAATATGCTCAACAGCATTACCGCCGTTACCACGGAATATCAGCTGAATATTGAAAATATGCTGAATAAATCCAAAAAGGATTACGCGTATACCATGCTGGATATTCGCACCGAGGATCCGAACGCCGTGGCCGACGCGATCAAGGCAATCGACGGCGTCATCCGCGTCCGCGTGATCTGAGCTGCGCCAACAAAACGCCGATGTTTTTCGTGGGATTACGGCTGACCGGTCGCAAGAGAATCCTGCAGCGTTACCGGACGAAAGATACCGTCGCTTTTCGGCATCAAAATTAAAAATTCTTAAATTTTTTATTTAGGTATTTTAAAACCGCGCTTTTTGTGTTACAATGTAACGGATAGAAAAAAGTGCGGTTTGCTTTTGTGGGACTTTTATAAAGCGCTCAAGCGCCGCTTCAGGGCTTTCAAAGGGGAGGCGCGCGGAGCGGTATTCATTTGAAGGCTTCGCAAAATTCAGTCATATTTTCATTAGAAAGAGTGATATATTATGAAAAGAGCATTTGCTTTCTTGCTCGCAGTAGCTATGACTGCGGCATTTTGCGGCTGTGGCAGCAAGAGCAACACCTCGTCTATTTCAAAGGCTGTGGATAAAATGCTGGAGGAGAGTGGCAACGATTTAGGACTTGTTACCTCGTACGACACTTCTTCGGACAGCACCTCTTCCAATGCGTCCTCGGCCGCAGTATCTTCTGCTGCGTCGTCGGTTGCTTCCAAAGCCGATACCGTCAGTTCTTCAGAGCCGCAAAGCGCGGCAACTACACCCAAAAAGGATGTGAGCACAACGTCCTCAAAAAGTACTTCTTCAAAGAAGAAAAACAGCAATCTTGTGCCGATCTCAAAGCTCTATAATCCCACGGGTATTCAGTCTACCGGCCGCAAAAACAACAGCGGCAGCAACTGGGAGATGACCCTGATCAATCCCTGGAACACGCTGAATAAAAACTACAGTATAGACGTTACCTTAATGGATTCCAGATACGGCGACGGCAAATATTTCGATTCCCGCGCGGTGAAATACTTAAACAATATGTGCAAGGCCGCCAGCAAGGACGGCGCAAACCTTTACGCGATCTCCACCTACAGAACCTACGATTATCAAAAAATGCTTTACGATAATCAGGTGGCCAGCGTGAAAGCTTCCAATCCGAACATGAGCGACAAGGAGGCCAAAGAGGAGGCCGCAACAGTCGTGGCGCGCCCCGGCACCAGTGAGCACAACATCGGCCTTGCCGTGGACTTTAACTCGGTGGAGGAATCCTTTAAAAACACCAAGGAGTTCCGCTGGCTTCAAAAGCACTGCACGGAATACGGCTTTATCATGCGCTATGCCAAATCCAAGCAGAGCTATACCGGCGTCATTTACGAGCCGTGGCATTATCGATTTGTCGGCGTGGAAAACGCAAAGAAAATCGCCGCAAGCGGTCTTTCCATGGAGGAATATATTGCACAAAACAGTTGATTTTGAAGAATTTCAAAAAACAAGAAAATGGCACTTGACAAATAATGCGCGGTGCTGTATAATCAATTGGTAAAACAAAGCAGAGCGATCCCCGTTCTCACCTTCAGGGTTTCCCGAAAAGGTCAATATTCCGGTTTTAAAAGGGGTTTTGTTTCAAAGCCTCGGTTGGAACAGTTTATTGCACGGACGGAGATCTTTGGGTTCTCTGTCCGTGTTTTGTATATTTTTATTGGAGGTGCTTAACCATCAGCAGCAAAGAATTGTTCATAAACGAAGAAATCAAAGACAAAGAAGTTCGCGTTATCACCGCGGACGGCGAACAGCTTGGCATTCTGCCTTTAAAAGAAGCGCTCAGCGCCGCCGAAAGCCGTGATCTCGACTTAGTCAAAATTGCTCCCGGCGCACAGCCGCCCGTTTGTAAAATTATGGACTACGGCAAGTACCGTTTTGAGCAGGCCAAGCGTGAAAAAGACGCCAGAAAGAACCAGAAAATCGTGGAATTAAAAGAGATCCGTCTGGGGCTTTCCATTGATGTTCATGATTTTGAAACCAAGGGTTCCCACGCCATTCGCTTTTTAAAAAGCGGCAACAAGGTCAAGGTTTCCATTCGCTTCCGCGGACGTGAAATGGGTCACCCGGAGATCGGATATGATACAATGCAACGCTTTGCAAAATACTGTGAGGAGTTTGCGATCGTTGAAAAGCCTGCAAAAATGGAAGGACGCAACATGTTGATGTTCTTAGCACCGCGCCCTGTAAAATAGTTTCAATTTAAGGAGGATATTTAAAATGCCCAAAATCAAGACCCATTCCGGCGCAAAAAAGCGTTTTAAACTCACCGCAAACGGCAAAGTAAAGCGCGCACACGCCTACAAATCCCACATTCTGAATAAAAAGACCACCAAGCGTAAGAGAAATCTCCGTAAGACCTCGGTTGCTGACAAGACCAATGTAGCAGCCGTCAAGCTGATGATCCCTTACAAATAAACCAATCTTGAAATTTACTTAACGGAGGTTACTTGAAATGGCACGTATCAAAGGTGCGATGGCTACTCGCAAAAGAAGAAAAAAGACTTTAAAGCTTGCCAAGGGTTACTTTGGCGCAAAGCACAGACTGTTTAAAACCGCAAAAGAAGCGGTTATGAAATCCGGCAACTATGCCTACATCGGCCGCAAACAGAAAAAGCGTGATTTCCGCCGTCTGTGGATCACCCGTATTTCTTCCGGCGCAAAAATGAACGGTATGAACTATTCTACCCTCATGAACGGCCTGAAGAAAGCAAATGTTGAGATCAACAGAAAAATGCTTTCCGAAATCGCGATCAGCGATCCGGCAGCTTTCACCTCTCTTTGTGAGCAGGCCAAAGCCGCGCTTTAATAAAAACAAAAAAGAACGCCCGCACGTGTACGGGCGTTGTTTTTGTATTTGGGCGCGGGTTCCGTGTTTTGGCATTTTAGCGAAGAAACCGGCTGCGCCGGGGCTGGAATTCATTGCCGGTGCGGTGCGGGAATGGATCGTTCCGTCTTAAAAAAAGCGGTCGTTTATGTCGGTACAAAAAGAAATTTTCGGCGATCGTTTTTTCGTGCGGATACGGTGTTCGCGCGCCGCGGCCAAAGGAGGGCCGAAGCCCTCCTTTGGCTTTCGGCCGGTGGCCAACGCATTGGCCCCGGCCGAAACGAGCCTGTTTACGGCGGCGAAAAAGTTTTTCGCCACCGTAAAACAGGCTGCGCGGCGCGCGTAAATGCGCGAGCAGACACTTTTCAGAAACAGCGCTTTTTAAAACACGGGTGCAGACGTGAAAAGCTCTTTTCAAAAAGCAAAATATCAAAAATCCGATGATCCCGAAACCGCAGATTTTGAAATTTAACATTTTGTTTCTTTACTTTTTCAGCGTATGCTTATATAATATGTAGTGCATTTTATTGGAAACACCCGAAAAAATACCGCAAAAAGGAGGCAAACACGCGCGTGGAACGAATTGACAGCTTACAAAATCCAAAAATCAAACAAGCCGTGAAATTAAGAAATTCCGCACGTTATCGCCGTGAGATCGGCCTGTTCTTTTCGGAAGGACTGCGCCTGGTGCTCGACGCGGTGCAGTGGGGGATTTTCCCTCAAACGGTGTTTTTGACCGAGCAGTTCATTTGGGAGCATCCCGACGCTGTGACGGCGCTCGAATGTGACGAAACAAGAGCCTTTACGGTGAGCGAGCCGGTAATGGAAAAGCTTTGCGACACGGTTTCGCCGCAGGGCGTGGCCGCGCTCTTTAAAATGCCGCAGGCCGAATTCCCCCAAAACCCGAAAGGGCTTTATATCGGCCTTGAAAATACGCAGGACCCCTCCAATCTCGGCGCAATTGCCCGTTCAGCCGAGGCGTTCGGCGCAGCCGGGCTTTTGGTGAGCGCCAAAGGCTGCGATCCCTTTGCACCCAAGGCTTTAAGAGCCGGCATGGGCGCACTGCTGCGGCTGCCGATGATAAAAGCGGAGGATTTTATAGGTGCGATCGACCGATTCAAAGACTGCGGCGCCACGGTTTTCGCCTCGGTAGTAACAAAGGACGCCTTGCCTATTTATCGGGCGAAGCCCTCAGCGTGCAGCCTTTTACTGATTGGAAACGAAGCCGGGGGTTTGAGTGCGGACGCTATAAAAAAATCAGACCACAAAGTGACGATCCCCATGATCGGACGCGCGGAGTCTTTGAACGCCGCGGCGGCCTCTGCTGTGCTGGTCTATGAGCTTCAAAAGGGGGCGGAGCAGCGTTGACGGAAGGTTATATTTATTTGCAGCAGCTGCTGATGTACGGCAGTGCGGCTGTAATCACCGTGCTGGGACATATTAAAAACCCCGAAAAGCTTTTTGATATGTCCGAGCGCGAGCTGATCGCATTGGGGCTTACGCCGGCGCAGGCAAAGCGCGGCGACCGTGCAAAGCACGAAACCGAAAAAATTATAAAGCAGTGCGAAAAGGACCATATTAAGGTAGTTACGCTGTCAGACGAGCGGTATCCGCAGCTGTTAAGAGAAACCGACGCGCCGCCTGCAGTTTTGTATTATAAAGGCGAATGGGTGGATTTCGACCGCGAATATACCGTGGGCATTGTCGGCACCCGAAATATTTCGGAATATGGCGCAAAGGCGGCGTTTTCCCTTGCGGCAAGGCTTGCAGCCGGCGGTGCAGTGATCGTGTCCGGCGGCGCTTTGGGCGGCGATACCTTTGCGCATTCCGGCGCGCTTTCGGCGCCCGGCGGCCGCACTGTAGCGGTTACCGGCGGCGGCCTTTCAAGCACTTATTTAAAGGCCAATGCGCCGCTGCGCGAAAGAATCGTTCGGAACGGCGGCTTGCTTGTCACGGAATTCTCGCCGGATTATACGCCGCGCGGCAGCTTTTCTTTCCCAATAAGAAACCGTGTTCTGGCAGGCCTTTGCAAAACCGTAGCGGTAATCGAGGCCGGTGCCAAAAGCGGCACGCTGATCACCGCACACCACGCCGCGGAAATGGGCCGCGAGGTATTCAGTATGCCCGGCAGTCCCACAGCGCCGCAGTACGTTGGTACGAACCGCCTGATCTCGGAGGGCGCACGGCTGCTTTTGTCGGTCGATGAGATATTATCAGAGGGGCAGACGGGAACAAGTGCCGCACTGTCGCCCGAAAAGATGGCGGCGCTGTCGTCCGATGAGATCAAAAAAGCCTACGCAAAATGTATCGGCGAAAAGTCGCAAAACGGAGAAAGCACGCAAAGATCGCGCGACGGGAAAAAACCGACGTTCGCAGGTTTCGGTCTTTTCAAAAAAAGCGGTGCTGCGGCAAGACCGGCAACCCGTAGTGAAAAGGAACGAAACGCGGAAAACGGTGCCGACCAAAGCGGCGCACGCAAAACCGACACGAATAGAACCGGCACGAACCGAACCGGAAAGAATCCAACCGACCAACCAATGGAAAGCGCAGGTAAAAATACAAAATCGAAATCGGCCGAATTTTCGCCGAGGCAGGAGTCGTTAAGAAGAACCGCAGCAAAAAAAGCACTCAGCGGCAACGAGCTTCAGGTATACGCCGCGTTTCGTGGCGGCGAGTATCTGACCGACGAGCTGGTGGAACGTGTAGGACTTCCGACTTCGGCCGTACTTTCGGCACTGACGATGCTGGAGATCAAGGGATACGTCAAAGCCTTGCCCGGCGGCCGATATAAGCTTTCTTAGACACGAAAACGGTCAGATAGGTAAAAACGCTTTTTTAATAATTTTTTAATAAATACAACCGCAAAGAAGAAAACCGTCCTCAAAGCGCAGCGCTTTTTTAAGTCCGACAAAGAAAAAACGAAACGGTTAGAACCGAACGATGAAAACCGAACGATGAAAGCCGAACGGATAGAACCGAGCGGATTAAACCGAGCCATCAAAGCGGGCGGATTTGCCTGCGCTTGTGAAAACAAAAAAGGAGCTGAAGATAGATGTCAAACCTGGTGATTGTGGAGTCTCCCTCCAAGGCAAAAACCATTCAAAAATACCTCGGCAAGGATTACGAGGTCATGGCGTCGGTCGGTCACGTTCGCGACCTGCCGAAGTCACGCATCGGCATTGATATTGAAAACGGATTTAAGCCGAACTACATTGTGATGAGCGACAAAAAGGAACTTTTAAAAGAGCTGAAAGCCGCCGCCAAAAAAAGCGATTACGTTTACCTTGCAACCGACCCGGATCGCGAGGGGGAGGCAATTGCCTGGCACTTGGCCACCTTATTGGACCTTGACATGAACGACGAAAACCGCGTGGCCTTTAATGAAATTACAAAATCGGGCGTAGCCGCCGGCATGAAAAGCCCCCACAAAATCAACCACGATCTGGTGGACGCACAGCAGGCGCGCCGCGTACTGGATCGCATTGTGGGCTATAAATTAAGCCCCTTTTTGTGGAAAAAGGTGAAAAGCGGCCTTTCAGCCGGTCGGGTGCAGTCGGTCGCGTTAAAGCTGATCGTTGACCGTGAAAAGGAGATCGAAGCCTTCAAACCGGAGGAATTCTGGTCGATCGACGCAAAATTTTTATATCAGCGCAAGAGCTTTGAAGCGAAGCTTTACGGCGAAAGCGGCTCGAAAAAGCTGAAAATTGAAAACGGAGAGCAGGCGTCGGCCATTGTTAAGGCGCTCGAAAACGCCGAATTCACCGTGACAAAGGTGAAAAAAGGCAAGCGGCAGAAAAGCCCCGCGCCGCCGTTTATTACCTCCACTTTGCAGCAGGAGGCTTCCAGAAAGCTCGGATTTACCGGTCAACGCACCATGCGGATTGCCCAGCAGCTTTATGAAGGCGTGGATATTCCCGGTATGGGCACGATCGGTCTGATCACTTACATGAGAACCGACTCTCTGCGTATTTCCGAAGAAGCCAGAGCCGCGGCGAATCAGTATATCAAGGAAACCTATTCCGAAAAATATCTGCCCGAAAAGCCGCGTTATTTTAAATCGAAATCCAGCGCGCAGGACGCGCACGAGGCCATTCGTCCCACCATGGCAAGTCTCTCACCGAAGGATGTCAGCGGCGCGCTCACAGCCGATCAGCTAAAGCTTTACCGCCTGATCTGGTCGCGCTTTATTGCAAGCTTAATGGCCAACTGCATTCAGGACACCACCGCCATTGATATTGAGGGCAACGGCTATCTTTTCAAAGCCTCCGGCTATACCGTCCGTTTTGACGGCTTTACCGCGCTTTATGAAGAGGGTCGCGACGACGGCGCGGCCGACAAGGAAAACGTGCTGCCGCCCATGAAAGAGGGCGAAAGTGTAAAGCTGAAGACTTTGGATCCCACCCAGCACTTTACACAGCCGCCGGCGCGGTACAACGAAGCCACGCTGACAAAAGCGCTGGACGAAAACGGTATTGGCAGACCTTCCACCTACGCGCCGATCATCAGCAATATTTTGCAGCGCAATTATGTGGAGCGCGAAAACAAACAGCTGGTGCCCACCAAGCTCGGCACCATTGTATCCGATCTCATGACGGAGTATTTCAAGTCGATCGTCGATGTAAAATTCACCGCCGGCATGGAAAATAATTTAGACGAGATCGGCGCCGGTAAACGCGACTGGGTAAAGACGATGGACGATTTTTACGAGGGATTCCAGAAAACACTGGAAAAAGCCGAAAAATCGCTGGACGGCGTGCGCGTAAAGGTGCCGGACGAGGTGACCGACGTTATTTGCGAAAAATGCGGCCGAAACATGGTGATCAAGTCAAGCAGGTTCGGCAAGTTTTTGGCCTGCCCCGGCTATCCGGAGTGTAAAAATACAAAGCCCGTGCCGGAGGACGAGGTTAAGGAGCCTTGTCCCAAGTGCGGCGGTAAGCTCATTCGCAGAGCCTCCAAAAAGACCGGAAAGAAGTTTTACGGCTGCTCGAATTACCCTGCCTGCGATTTTGCCGCGCCGGGAATTCCCACCGGAGAGATCTGTCCGGAGTGCGGCGGCTACATTATTTCCGGATATAAGGGCAGAAAATTCTGCATGAACAGCGAATGCCCCACCAGAAAGAAAACCGAAAAAACGGCAAAAGCCGCAAAGACAAAGACAACGGCCGCAAAGACGGCGAAAACCGCAAAATCGGCAAAGACGGCAAAATCGACAACGGCCGAAAAGAGCTCGAAAGCGACAAAAACGACCAAAGCGTCAAAATCGACCAAGAAAACCTTAAAAAAGGACGAAGAAGCATGAACGTTCGGGTGATCGGCGCCGGTCTTGCCGGCTGTGAGGCGGCGTATACGCTTGCAAACAACGGCGTAAAAGTAACGCTTTACGAAATGAAGCCGAAAGAGCATTCCGCGGCGCACCGCAAGGACGGTTTTGCGGAGCTTGTCTGCTCCAATTCCCTAAAGGCCGAAAGAATCGAATCGGCCGCAGGGCTTTTAAAGGAAGAAATGCGCCGACTGGGCTCTGTTTGTATGGAGGCCGCCGCCACCTGTAAGGTGCCGGCCGGCGGCGCACTGGCCGTGGATCGCGGCCTTTTTTCGGAGTATATCACAAAGAAAATCCGATCGCACAAAAATATTCAGGTGATCGAGGGTCGGGTCAACGAGATCCCGCGCGACGGCTACACGATTGTGGCCACAGGGCCTTTGACCGACGGCGCGCTTTCTTTGGATATCGCCGCGCTTTGCGGCACCGATTATTTAAGCTTTTTCGACGCGGCCGCGCCCATTGTGACGGCCGAGAGCATTAATTTTGAAAGAGCCTTTCGCGCGTCGCGCTACGACCGCGGCGACGACGATTATATCAACTGCCCCTTTTCAAAGGCGGAATACGAAGCCTTTCACGAGGAACTCACGCACGCCGAAAGCGCCCTGCTTCACGATTTTGACAAGCCGCTGACGGTTTACGAGGGGTGTATGCCCATTGAAATTCTGGCCACGCGCGGTCTGGACGCCGCACGGTTCGGCCCCATGAAGCCGGTGGGACTTCGCGACCCCAACACGGGGCACCGACCCTGGGCGGTGGTGCAGCTTCGCACGGAAAACAGCGAAAAAACGCTTTACAACCTGGTGGGCTTTCAGACCAACTTAAAATGGGGCGAGCAAAAAAGAGTGTTTTCCATGATTCCCGGCCTTGAAAACGCCGAATTTGTGCGGTACGGCGTGATGCACCGCAATTCCTTTATCAACAGTCCAAAGCTTTTGGCGGCGGATTTTTCGCTGAAAAGTCGGCCGAATATCAGCTTCTGCGGACAGTTAAGCGGCGTGGAGGGCTACATGGAGTCGGCCGCGTCCGGAATTCTTGCCGCGCGCGGACTTTTAAAAAGGCTTTCGGGCGAGCCGCCGGTGGATTTTCCAAATTACACCATGCTTGGTGCGCTCAGTCATTATATCAGCGACCCCACGGTAACGCATTTTCAGCCCATGGGCGCGAATTTCGGCATTTTGCCGTCGTTGCCGGAAAAAATTCGGGACAAGCGTGAGCGCTATGCCGCGCTGTCCGCACGTTCGCTTTTATGGTACGACCGAAATTTTTAAAAAAAGGAACGGCCGAAACCGGGAGAACCTCTCCGAAAAATTTGGCCGAAAGGGTAAAATTATGAAAATTATTGCAGACGCATTCGGCGGAGATAACGCGCCGCTGGAAATTATAAAGGGTGCCGCCGCGGCCGTGGAGGAATACGGCATAGAGGTGCTGCTTTGCGGCGATGAGGAAAAGATTCGAAAGTGCGCCGCGGAAAATGGCCTCTCTTTAAAAAATATGGAAATTCTGCCGGCCGGCGACGTGATCTCCATGCACGACGACCCCATGGAAATTCGCAGGTCAAAATCCGACTGCTCTATGGCAGTGGGTCTGCGCGCGCTGGCGGAGGGCAAAGGCGACGCCTTTATTTCGGCCGGCTCCACCGGTGCACTGGTGGTGGGCAGTACCTTTCTTGTGAAACGGATTCGCGGCGTAAAACGAGCGGCGTTCGGCTCCCAGCTGCCTACGGTGGACGGACGGCATTTCTTTTTGATGGACGAGGGCGCAAACGTGGCCTGTCGGCCGGAAATGCTTTTGCAGTACGGCATTATGGCCTCGGTCTATTGTGAAAATGTTCTTGATATGAAAAATCCGCGTGTGGGGCTGCTCAATATCGGCACGGAGGACTCCAAGGGCGGCGAATTACAGCTGGAGGCTTACAAGCTTTTGTCGCAGTCGAACCTCAACTTTATCGGCAACGTGGAAGCAAGGGATTTGATGAACGGCGTTTGTGACGTTGTGGTGACCGACGGATTTACCGGAAACGTACTGCTGAAATCCATTGAGGGCACGGCTTCGGCTTTAATGAAAATGCTGAAGTCCGTATTTAAAAAGGGCATTCTTTCAAAGCTTGCCGCACTGCTTGTGATGCCGGGGCTCAGATCTATGAAAAAAACCATGGATTATAAGCAGATCGGCGGCGCGCCCATTATCGGCGTGCAAAAGCCGGTGTTCAAAGCCCACGGAAATTCCGACGCCGAAGCTTTTAAAAGCGCGATCGGCCTTGCGGTACGCAGTGTAAAAGGCGGCATGATTGAAAAGTTGACGGAGCATTTAAAACCGCAGGAATCGGGAAAGCCGCAGGAAAAAGCAGAAAAAGCAGAAGAAACACAAGAAGCAACGAAAGAAACGGCCAAAGAAGCAACAGAATAATAAGAAGAAGTAGAAGAATCAGAAAAAAACAACAAAAGAAAAGACGGAAGAATCAACCATGAAAACACTGGAGCAATATTTAGGATATACCTTTAAAAACAAAAAGCTGTTGGAGCGTGCGCTGACCCATTCTTCCTACGCGAACGAGAACAAATCGTCGGGCGGCTGCAATGAGCGGCTGGAATTTTTGGGGGATTCGGTGCTGTCCATTATTGTGGCGGAGCACATTTTCTTGAATTACCGCAATCTGCCCGAGGGAGAACTGACCAAGATCCGTGCGTCCTTAGTCTGCGAAAGCGCGTTGTTTGAATTTGCAAAGGAAATTCATCTGGGCGAGTTTTTGCGGCTCGGTCACGGCGAACAGCGCGGCGGCGGTGCCGAACGGCCGTCCATTTTGTCCGACGCATTTGAGGCGGTTTTGGCGGCGATTTATCTTGACGGCGGCATTGAGCCTGCCAAAAAGCACGTTTTGCGGTTTGTGGACGAAAAACTTCGCTGTATGGACGCGGTGGCTTTTAAAGACTATAAGACCGTGCTGCAGGAGGTCATTCAGAAAAATCCGGAGGAAAAGCTCGAATATGTGCTGACCGATGAAAAAGGCCCCGACCACGCCAAGGTGTTCACGGTGGAGGTCCATCTCAATTCCAATGTCATCGGTCGCGGCACGGCCGGCAGCAAAAAACGAGCAGAGCAGGACGCGGCGCGGCAGGCGCTGAGCTTAATGGGCGAGAATTTATGAGCGCGCGGCACGCAAATATTTCCGTTTTTGTGCCGCACATCGGATGCAAAAACCGCTGCAGCTTTTGCGACCAAGTAACAATTTCCGGCAGTTCGGGCGTACCGACGGCAAACGATATAAAGAAAGCGGTCGCGCTAGCCGAAAGTTCTAAAAACTACGATCCTAAAAACACCGAGCTTGCCTTTTTCGGCGGCAGTTTTACCGCCATCAAAGCAGAATACCGCAGATCGCTTTTGAAAGTCGGCGCGGAATTTGTCAAAAACGGCACGGTGCGCGGCATTCGCGTTTCGACAAGGCCGGACGCGATATCGGCGGATATTTTAAGCGAGCTTTCGGCCTACGGCGTTACGTCGGTGGAGCTGGGCGCGCAGAGCATGGATGATCGGGTGCTGAAGCTCAATCGGCGCGGTCACACGGCGGCCGATGTGAGAAACGCCGCCCAAAGGATCAAGGCCGCAAACCTTGAACTGGGGCTGCAGATGATGACCGGTCTTTACGGCGATACCGACGACGGCGCTTTGAAGACCGCCGCAGATCTTGCGGCGCTAAGCCCCGAAACGGTGCGAATCTACCCCACGATCGTGCTGAGAGACACCTATCTTTTTGCGCTTTATGAAAAAGGAGTGTACAAGCCGCAGACCGTTGAGTCGGCCGTGGCGCTTTGTGCCGAGCTTTTAAAAATATTTCACCGTGAAAATATCCGCGTAATCCGTCTGGGGCTTCACGATGTTGACCAAACCAAGGTGGCGGCAGGGCCGTGGCACCCGGCGTTTGGCGAGCTGTGCGAGAGCAGGCTTTACTTAAATCTTGCTTTGGCACAGCTGAAAAACTTACCGCGCGGCAGATACGATATTTTTGTTTCTCCGGCGGCGGTTTCTAAAACGGTGGGACAGCACCGGCAAAACCTTGAAACGCTTTCGGCGGCGGGGTACGACTGCTGTGTAAAAATATCGAAGGCGCTGCCGCCGTATCATTTAGAAATTTCTTCGCATCAATCAGAAAAAAGGAAGGAGCGAAACCATGCTTTTAAAGTCGATTGATATTCAGGGCTTTAAATCCTTTGCAGACAAGACGCATTTGCAGTTCGGCCAGGGCATTACGGCCGTGGTGGGTCCGAACGGCAGCGGAAAAAGCAATATTTCCGACGCAGTGCGCTGGGTGTTGGGCGAGCAGTCCACCAAAAGTCTGCGCGGCGCGTCCATGGAGGACGTCATCTTTTTGGGTTCTGACACCCGTAGGGCGCAGGGCTTTGCCGAGGTTACGCTGACCATTGACAATACCGACCGCAGTCTGCATTTTGACAACGACACCGTGGCCGTTACCAGGCGGTATTACCGCTCGCACGAAAGTGAATATCTCATCAACGGCGTTTCGGTGCGCCTGCGCGATGTCAACGAGCTGTTTATGGACACCGGCCTCGGGCGGGACGGCTATTCCATGATCGGGCAGGGAAAGATCGACAGTATTGTGGGCGCAAAGCCGAACGAGCGCCGCGATATTTTTGAAGAAGCGTCGGGAATCTCGCGCTATCGTTACCGCAAATTGGAGGCCGAAAGAAAGCTTTCCGCCGCCGAGGAAAACATGGTGCGCTTAAACGATATTTTCGGGGAGCTGGAGGGTCGCCTAAAGCCTTTGAAAACGCAAAGCGAAAAGGCGGAGCGCTTTTTAAAGCTGCGCGACGAGCGCAAGGAGCTTGAGATTGGGCTGTGGCTGCACGCGCTGGACACCTCAAAGGACACCCTGCGCCAGCAGGAGAAGAAGATCACCGCCGCAAGCACGCAGTATGAGAACCTGCAAAATCGGCTGGAGGAAATTGCGGCCGAGCAGGAGAAAACCACCGAGCAGAACGTGTTTTTGAACGCGGCAATCGACCAAAAGCGCCACCACGCCGCAGAGCTGGAAGAAACCGCCGTGAAGAGCGAGGGCGAGATCGCGGTGGAAGAGAACACGATCTTACATAACAATCAGAACATCGAGCGCCTGCGGTTTGAGATCGACGGCTTAAAAGCGACCGACGACTCCGCGCGCGAACGCATTGAAGAAGCCCGGAAGCTTTTGGAAGAAAAGCGGGGGCTTTTGGAAGAAAGCAACCAAAAGACCGCCGAAATCACCGAGCGGTTAAACGCGCTGATCAGCGAAAGCGAGGGCTATTCCAAAAAAATTGAGGATCTTGTTTTAAAGCTGAATGAAATTACAACGAAAAGCGCGGAGCAACGGGTCAAAATGGTTTCAGCCAGCACGGCGGTGGAGGAGATCACCGCAAGACAGCGGCTTTTAAAAGAAAACCGGGAGGAGATTGAGGCGCAGGCCAAAGAGGACGAGCAGGAGCTTTCGGCTTTGAAATCCGATTTTGAGACTTTGAGCGAATCGGTCACCTCTTATGAAAACGCGCTTTCGGGTTATCAAAAGCGCCTGCTTTTGAAAAAACAGGCCGCAGAACTTGCGCTCCAAACCGCGCAAAAGGCCAAAATGGACCTGGAGGACAACCGCCGCCGCATCCAACTGCTTGAGGATTTAGAGCGCAGCATGGAGGGCTTCAATCACGCGGTAAAATCGGTGATGAAGGCCAAAAAAAACGGCGAGCTTCGCGGCATTCACGGACCGGTGGTACACTTGATCGACGTGCAGCCGCAATACTCCGTTGCCATTGAAACGGCGCTCGGCAACGCACAGCAGAATATTATTGTGGACACGGAATCCGACGCAAAGCGCTCCATTGAAATGCTCAAATCGGGCAAAATGGGCCGTGCGACCTTTTTGCCGGTGTCCTCTGTTAAAGGGCGCTATATTGAAGAAAAGAAACTGACGGAGTGCTACGGCTTTGTGGGCATTGCGTCCGATTTAGTGGATTGCAAGCGAGAGTACTGCGAGATCGTGGGTGCTTTGCTTGGGCGCACGGTGGTTGCCGAGGATTTAGACTCGGCTGTGGCAATTGCCAAAAAATTCGGGTATAAATATAAAACCGTGTCTTTAGACGGCGCCGTGGTGCACACCGGCGGCTCCATGACCGGCGGCTCGCTTTCAAAGCAGGCCGGACTTTTAAGCCGTTCGGGCGAAATTGAAGCGCTTCGCAAAAACGCGCAAAAGCTTGAAAGCGATCTTGCGGCGGCCGAAAAAGAGGCCGCAAATGCCGACGAAGCCGTAAAGGCGGTGGAGGGGAACATCCGCAACACCGAGACCGAGCTGAAGACCGCCGGCGACGACCGCCTGCGTGTGATGGGCGAGGTGCGTCGCGTGGAGGGCCTTGTACAAACGGCAGAGCAAAATCTTTTGAGCCTTCAAAAGCAGCTGGAGGATTGCAAAGCCCGCGAAACCGGAAATCATGAAACAATAGAAACTGCGCAAAAGGAGATTGCAGCCTTAGAAGAAACCGCGCGCGCATTGCACGAGGAAATGGACGGTATTTCCGGCGGCAGGACTGCACTGCTTCAAAACCGGGATCGGCTTTCCGAAGAACTGACGGCCGAAAAATTACGTTCGGTGGAGCTTCAAAAGGACACCGAAACCATGGCGAACAACGTAAAAGCGCTGCAAAACGATTTGAGCGACCGCGCGTACCGCGTGGAGCAGTTAGAGCTGCAATCGGATCAGCTGTCGGCGCAAAACGACGAGATCAACAAAAAGATCGAGGTGTTGAAAAATTCCATTGAGGAATTGCGATCCTCGGCCAAAGCGGAACTTCAAAATGCCGAACAGCTGCGCTTAGAACGCGAAAACGCCGAAAAGCAAACGGTGGACATTCGCCGCGAGGAACGCGACTTAATGGAAACCAAGGAAAAGCTGAGCGGTGAGTTGGCGCGTCTGGAAGAACGCAAGGGCGGCATGATGAGGGAATACGACGATATTGTGAAAAAGCTCTTTGACGAATACGAGATGACGCGCACAGAAGCGCAGGAGCTGCACATTGAGCTTGCCGATCCGGCTGCGGCCAAGCGTTCCCTTTCGGAAATCAAGTCCAAAATGAAATCGCTCGGCGATGTAAACGTCGGTGCGATCGACGAATATAAGGAAGTACGCGAACGGCACGAATACTACCGCACGCAGCTGGACGATATTGAAAAATCGCGGCGCGAACTGAACCGCATGATCACGGGACTTACCGAAACCATGCGCGACCTGTTCACCGACGGATTCGGGAAGATCAATCAGAATTTCAAAAAGACCTTTACCGATCTGTTCGGCGGCGGCAGCGCCGAACTGACGTTGTCCGACCCCGAAAACGTGCTGGAAAGCGGCATTGATATTTCGGTGCGAATTCCCGGAAAGACCGTGTCGAAGATCGAACCGCTTTCGGGTGGCGAAAAGGCACTGGTTGCTATTTCCATTTACTTTGCCATTATGATGGTCAATCCGCCGCCGTTCTGCCTTTTGGACGAGGTGGAATCCGCGTTGGACGAGGTCAATGTGGACCGCGTGGCGGAATATATGCACCGCATGAACGCCTCCACGCAGTTTATCTGCATCACCCACAGACGGGGCACTATGGAATCGGCCGATATGCTTTACGGCGTGACCATGCAGGAAAAGGGCGTTTCAAAGCTTTTGGAAATCAACATCAGCGAACTGGAGCAAAAGCTCAATTTAAAATAAGCGAAAATTCACACACAAGACATCCGAAAGCGCAAATCTCAAGAGAAAACACAGCATTTTAAAAACCAACAAACGAAAAACAGCCAAGAAACGGAGCCGAAGAAAACAATGGGACTTTTTTCAAAAATCAACGCCGGACTCAAAAAGACCCGCGATTCCTTTATGGGCGCGGTCAGCGGCATTCTCAACAGCTTTACAAAAATTGACGAGGAGCTGTTTTCAGAGCTTGAAGAAGCCATGATCATGAGCGATATGGGAATGCCCACGGCGGAGCATATCATTGAGCTTTTAAGAAAAAAGGTCAAGGAGACCGGTATTAAGGACCCCAAGGGCATTCATGCGGCTTTGGAGGAAATTATTGAGGAGCTTTTGGGCGCAGGCGAGCCGCTGAACCTTTCCACCTCGCCGTCGGTCATTTTGGTGATCGGCGTCAACGGCGTGGGCAAGACCACCACCATCGGAAAGCTTGCCGCGCGGCTGAAAGCTGAGGGCAAAAGCGTGATCTTAGGCGCGGCCGATACCTTCCGTGCCGCCGCGATCGATCAGCTCGGCATCTGGGCCGAGCGCGCCGGCGTTCAAATGGTAAAAAGCGTGGAGGGAAGTGATCCGGCATCGGTGATCTATGACACCATTGCCGCTGCCAAAGCGCGCTCGGCCGACGTGATTATCTGCGATACGGCCGGCCGACTGCACAACAAGAAAAACCTCATGGAGGAATTAAAGAAAATTTCCCGCGTGATCAAAAGAGAGCTGCCCGACGCGTCGGTGGAAAACCTGCTCGTTTTGGACGCAGCCACCGGACAAAACGCCGTCAATCAGGCAAGGGAATTCAAAACCGCGGCCGATATTACCGGCATTGTGCTGACAAAGCTGGACGGCACGGCGCGCGGCGGCATTGTTTTGGCGATTCACGACGAGCTGAAAATTCCGGTGAAATTTGTCGGCGTGGGCGAACAGATCGACGATCTGCAGCCGTTTGACGTAAAAAGCTTTGCGCGCTCGCTGTTTTCGGCAGAAAACGCGGAATAAGCCCCCCGAAAAATATTCAATAACGGCCGCAAAGTGACGGGCCAAAGACGGAATGACTGAATATCGGTCAAAGAATGTCCGAGCAACGACCGAAAACGACGGGCAATGGCCGAAGAATTCGCTGCGAAACGAAGAGAACGACCGAGGATTGTCCAAAGAGCGGACGAACAAAGACTAAAAAACAACTCAAAAAACAACCGACAAAAACAGCTGAAAAGCGGCTCGAAGGCAACCGAAAAACAGCCGCAAAATCAAGAGGAGATAAACATTTATGCTGACATCAAAGCAACGTGCGCAGCTGCGCGGCATGGCAAATTCATACGAAACCATTTTACAGATTGGCAAGGACGGCGTAAACGACCAGACCGTTCGCCACGTTGAGGAGGCGATCTCGGTTCGGGAGCTGATCAAATGCAGCGTGCTGGAAACCGCACCGTTAAGCGCCCGTGAAGCCGCTGACGCGCTTTCCGAAAAGACCCACGCCGATGTGGTGCAGGTCATCGGCCGTCGCTTTATTTTGTATCGCGAGGCGCCGAAGGCCGAAAACCGCAAGATCGTGCTGGTAAAAAAGAAAAAATGAGCAAGACGGTACTGTTCGGCGGCACGTTCAATCCGCCGCATTTAGGGCACGAGCGGCTGCTCGGCGCGATCTGTGAAAGGAAAGACGTTGACCGCGTGCTGCTTGTTCCAACCTTTAAGCCGGTGCATAAAGCAGGTAGAGATCTTGCGCCCTCTGCCGATCGGCTCAATATGTGCCGCAAAATCTGCGAAAAGTTTCGCAAGGCGTCTGTTTGGGACACCGAGCTTACAAGAAAAACCAAAAGCTATACGTACTATACGCTGCTTCAATATCGGGAGGAAAACGACGACGTTCCGTATTTTTTAATGGGTGCGGATATGCTGGTTACCCTTTCCACCTGGTATGAATGGCAGAAAATTTTAAAGCTTTGCCGCATTTTGGCGGTTTTTCGCGAGGGTGAAAATCGCGAAGAATTCGACCGCGACTGTGAAAAACTCCGTGCGGCCGGCGCCGAAATCGAAATCATGAATATTACGCTGCCGGATATTTCCTCCACCGACGTCCGCCGCGCCGCGGCCGAGGGAAATAGCCTCAGAGGTCTTGTTTCGCCGGTCATTGAGGAATATATTTCGGCGCATAAGCTGTATAAAGGAGCAAAGGATATGACTACGGAGCAATATAAGGAGCATATAAAAGCACGGCTGAGTGAAAAGCGCTATTTTCATTCCCTTTGTGTGGCAGAAGAAGCGGTACGCCTGGCCGACCGCTACGGCGCGAACGGGGAGAAAGCATACATTGCGGGACTTTTGCACGATGTTTTAAAGGACACGCCGCCCGAAGAACAGTTGAAATTTGCAAAACAATTTGGTATAATACTCAGTGATTTGGAATTGAACGCGCCAAAGCTGTATCATTCCATTATCGGCAGCGCTTATGTCAAAGAGGTTTTGGGCGTTCGCGATCCCGAGATCATCAGCGCCATTCGCTGTCACACCACCGCCAAGGCCAACATGACGCTTTTGGAAAAAATTCTCTATTTAGCGGATTATACCTCCCGCGACCGCGATTATGACGGCGTGGAGGAAATGCGCGCCGCTGTGGAAAAGGATCTTTCTTCGGCCATGCGCGTGGCACTGAAATTTACGGTGGAGGATCTCAAGGCCAAGGGCTGTCCCGTGCATCCGGACACGCTGGCCGCGTATCATCAGTATTTTGAAAACGAAAAAGACTAAGGCCTTATAAAGACGACAAGTGAAAATTCGCCGAAAATACATTGTTTGCGGCAAGGTTTCATTTTTATCGTTTGAATCTGAGTGCCTTCCTATTAAGGAAAGAAAGGAACACCCGTCATGGATTTTGAATTTGAAAGCAAGGACGATTTTAAAGACGCGGAAGACCCCGTGACTCCTCCTGCCGGTGATCTACAGGACGAGCCTTCCGATTTTGTGGATATTTCGAGTTCCTCAGCGCCGGAAAACGGCGAAAACGGAGTGGATATTATGAGCAGTTCAAAAAATGCAAAGAAGAAAAAGCACAATCGGCCGCGCATTATCATCAATGTGGTGACCTCGGTGATCCTGGCGTTCAGTGTACTGGTCACCTCGGCCATGGGCTGGTTTGTTGCCAATGCCGACACTTCTATTAAAGACGTTCCGCTGCTTCGCTGGCTGTTCGGCGGCTCAAAGTTTGACGACATCGGCTACGACGATGACGGCAAGGTGGAAAGCGGCGATTTTGAAAAGCTTAAAACCAGTATCAACGAAAACGTCACCTATTTTTTGGTAGTTGGCTGCGACTGGACGGACACGAAGCAAACCGACGTGATTGTGGTGGTCTGCATGGATCACAAAAATAAGACCTGCAGCATGCTGCAAATTCCCAGAGATACCTATGTGGGCTATGCAAATGCTTACAAGATCAACTCGGTTTACCCGAACGCACAGCAGGGCGAATTGAAGATCAACGCGCTTCGCCGCTGTCTTTCCAATCAGCTCGGTATTCCGATCGACCACTATGTGCTGTTCTCCATTAAGGGCGCCGTAAATGTGGTGGACGCGATTGGCGGCGTTACCATGAATTTGAAAAACGCCATTGAAATTGAGGATCCGCTGCATTTCGGCAAATATTATAAGATCGGCCCCGGCAAGGTGCGCTTAAAAGGACGCGACGCGATTGGCTTTGTGAGAAAACGCTACGGCAACCAAAGCGAGGACAAAAACTACGACGGCAGCGACATCGGCCGTGTAAAGCAGCAGCGTAAATTCTACGCGGCGCTGTTTAAAGAGCTTCAAACCATGTCTACGGGAGATATCTGGCGCATTGCCAACAGCTGCTTTAATCAGGTACAGACCGATCTTTCCCTGAACGAAACCGCCGCCTATGCGCTGGCCGCAAAGGATCTCAAGAGCAAGGATATTCATATTTTCGGCCTTCCCGGCCAGGCCTGCTATTACAACGGCGTTTCCTATTATTCCATTCACAAGGACGATTATCTGACCTGCTTTAACAATTATTTCAATCCCTACGGCAAAAAGCTGACCATGGACGATATTAAAATGCAGGAAATTTATTCGATCGCAGGCTACGCAAAGAACAACAACTGGCTCAGCCCCGACGATTCCACTTTGGAAGAATATTAACAAAGAAAGAGGCAAAAGCATTTGAATACCAAGGAAATTTTAGAAATTGCGGCCAATGCGCTCAACGAGAAAAAAGCGCTCGACCTTGCCGCGATCAAAGTTGCCGACCTTACGGTGATCACCGAATATTTTTTAATGGCGTCGGCAACGTCCTCCACCCATGTAAGAGCTTTGGCCGAGGAAGCGGAGGACAAACTTTCCAAGGCCGGTATCGAACCGCTTCACATTGAGGGGCGCGCGACCGACTGGATCCTACTGGACTACGGCTGTATCATCATTCATGTTTTCACAAAGACCGCCAGAGAGTTTTATAATCTCGATAAGATCTGGAACGACGGCGAGCACGTGGAGCTGAATGAGATACTAAAAACCGAAACCGACAATTAAAAAAACCGACACCGAAAAGCAAAGCACGCTTTTTATAAAAGATTTAAATATGCGCGCGACCGTTTGAAAGATGATCCACGCGATCGGCAGAATGGAGATTTAAAGGTTACAATGAAATACGATTTTAAAACAATTGAAAAAAAGTGGCAGGACCGTTGGGACAGCGAAAACACGTTTGCCGCCAGGGACGATTATTCCATGCCGAAATTTTATGCGTTGGTAGAGTTCCCTTACCCTTCGGGTCAGGGACTTCATGTAGGACATCCCCGTTCTTACACCGCGTTGGATATTGTCAGCAGGAAAAAGCGCTTGCAGGGCTTTAATGTGCTTTATCCCATGGGTTGGGATGCATTCGGTCTGCCCACGGAAAATTATGCGATCAAAAACCACATTCACCCCGAGATCGTGACCGCAAATAACATTAAAAACTTCAAGCGCCAGTTGAAAATGCTTGGTTTTTCGTTTGACTGGAGTCGCGAGATCAACACCACCGACCCTGAATACTATAAATGGACGCAGTGGATCTTTATTCAGCTTTTCAAAAAGGGGCTTGCTTACAAAAAAGAAATGTCGGTTAACTGGTGCACCTCCTGCAAATGCGTGCTGGCAAACGAGGAGGTCGTCAACGGCGTTTGCGAGCGCTGCGGCAGTGAAGTGATACATAAAGTAAAGAGCCAGTGGATGTTAAAAATTACGGAATACGCCGACAAGCTGTTAGAGGGTCTGAATGATGTCAATTATATCGAGCGTGTAAAGACGCAGCAGCGCAACTGGATCGGCCGTTCCACCGGCGCGCAGGTGAAATTCAAAACCACCGCCGGCGATATTCTGGAGGTCTATACCACCCGTTGCGACACCCTGTTCGGCGCAACGTATATGGTTGTGTCGCCGGAGCATCCGTTCCTTGAAAAATGGCAGGATCGTCTGAAAAATATGGACGAGATCCGCGCTTATCAAAAAGAAGCGGCCAAAAAATCCGACTTTGAGCGCACCGAGGTCGTCAAGGACAAAACCGGCGTTCGCTTAGACGGTGTTACGGCGATCAACCCTGTCAACGGCAAGGAAATTCCGATCTTTATTTCGGACTATGTTTTGGTTTCCTACGGCACCGGCGCCATTATGGCCGTACCGGCGCACGATACGCGTGACTGGGAATTCGCCAAAAAGTTCGGTCTGCCCATTGTGGAGGTCGTTGCCGGCGGCGAGGATATTGAAAAAGCCGCCTTTACCGACTGTGCCACCGGCACGCTTTGCAATTCCGGTTTCTTAAACGGCCTTTCGGTGGAAGAAGCCAAGGTAAAAATGCTGGAATACTTAAAAGAAAACAATTTGGGCGAGGAAAAGGTCAACTTCAAATTGCGTGACTGGGTATTCTCCCGTCAGCGCTATTGGGGCGAGCCGATTCCGGTGGTGCATTGTCCAAAGTGCGGCTATGTCACCCTGCCGGAGAGCGAATTGCCGTTAAAGCTGCCCGAGGTGGACTCCTACGAGCCGAGCGAAACCGGCGAATCGCCGCTTTCCAAAATCACCGACTGGGTCAATACCAAGTGCCCGAAATGCGGCGGCGACGCACAGCGCGAAACCGATACCATGCCGCAGTGGGCCGGGTCTTCGTGGTACTTCCTGCGCTATTGCGATCCGCACAACAAAAAGGAATTGGCTTCAAAAGAGGCACTCAAATACTGGATGCCGGTGGATTGGTATAACGGCGGCATGGAGCACACCACGCTGCACCTGCTTTACAGCCGTTTTTGGCACAAATTCCTTTATGATATCGGCGTTGTGCCCACGGCCGAGCCGTATGCCAAGCGTACAAGCCACGGCATGATTCTGGGTGAAAACGGCGAAAAAATGTCCAAATCCCGCGGCAACGTCGTCAATCCCGACGATATTGTGAACGAATACGGCGCCGACACCATGCGCCTTTATGAAATGTTCATCGGCGACTTTGAAAAGTCTGCTCCCTGGAGCCCCAAATCCATTCGCGGCTGTAAGCGCTTTTTGGAAAGAGTCTGCGCGCTGTCAGAACAGCTGACCGATTCGGACGAATACTCCAAGGAATTAGAAGCCGATTTCCACAGAACCGTGAAAAAGGTCACCTCCGATATTGACGAGCTGAAAATGAACACCGCCATTGCGGCGTTGATGTCCTTGCTCAACGATATTGCCGCCAAGGGCAGCATTACGCGCGGCGAATTTAAAACCTTTATTACGTTATTAAATCCTTTTGCGCCGCACATTACCGAGGAGCTTTGGGAGAAAGCCGGCTTTGAGGGCGAACTGAACGGAACCGAATGGCCGAGCTTTGACGAAGCAAAATGCCAGGACGCAACGGTGGAGATCGTGGTGCAGATCAACGGCAAGATCCGCTTGAAATTGCAAGTAGCCGCCGATATTTCCGCGGCCGACGCGATCGCGCTTGCCAAGAGCCAGCCGGGCGTTGCCGAGGCGATCGAGGGCAAAACCGTTGTCAAAGAGCTTTATGTGCCCAAAAAGCTTGTAAACATCGTAGTAAAATAAGCGCGATCCTCTGAGGCTTTCAAAAACCTTTTTGGCTGAATTTTCAAAAAAGAGAGGTTCGGCAGCGCCGGTTTCCTGCCATAAAATTTTGTTCGCTTTTATAAACGGCGAAATTGCTTGACAAACGTATATCGGCCGTGCTATAATGTTTTAAAATGTTTATAATAGGCGTTGGGAATTCTTTCCCGCCGACCTATCCCTATTCCACGGAGGGAGGGAATATAGATGAGCCAGGTTCGAGTTAAAGAAAATGAATCACTTGATAATGCACTTCGCCGTTTTAAAAGACAGACCGCGAAAGACGGTGTTATTCAGGAGGTTCGTAAAAGAGAGCATTACGAAAAGCCTTCCGTAAAGCGTAAGAAAAAGTCTGAAGCTGCACGCAAGCGCAAGTATCGCTAATGAAAAACACAAAGGCTGTTTCATGCAATGGCGTCCGTTAGGTCAGCCTTGTGTGGAGCAGCTTTTCTTGTGTTGCGATATAAGACCGACCGCCGCTTGGCGCTTTGCGGCGGTCTTTGAAACAGGAAACAGCGCCTATAAAAAATAGCCTACAAAACAAATAGCCTATAAAAACGAAAAAAACAAAAAACGGAGCTTATTTTAACTATGCTGAAGCCCAACGCCGTAAAAAAACGTGTAACCGAAATCACCCCGCAGTTTTTAAGGGATATCGGTGCCGACGCACTGCTTTTAGATGTGGACAACACCCTTTCCACCCACCACGGAACCGAGCTTTTAGAGGGTCTGCCGCAGTGGATCGACGGCATGAAAGCCGCCGGTGTTCCGCTTTTATTGCTTTCCAATTCCAAGGAAAAAAGAGTAAAGCCGTTCGCAAAAAAAATCGGGCTGCCGTATATTTCTTTGGGATTAAAGCCTTTGCCAAACGGCTTTTTTAAAGCGGCAAAGCGTTTAAAAATAAAAAAACGGCGGCTGGCACTGGCCGGCGACCAGATCTTCACCGATGTTTTGGGCGCGAAGCTTGCAGGTGTGAAAGTGATTTTATTGGAGCCGATCCAGCCCGAAACAAAGTGGAGCTTTAAGGTTCGCCGATTGCTTGAAAAGGGACTTCGGAAAAAGTATAAAACCTGCAGAAAGGTCCTAAAATAAAAATTATGCACGAGCGCGTAGGTGCTGCCGTCTTATGTGAAAACCGCAGCGCACAATTTTGAACATCAATTGGAGCGAGTGACGGGAACTTATTGATTTTTTGACCGGCCAACGCAAGAACCGGTCGTGCGGTTTTCACAAAGCAAAATGCACTCGTGATACATTCAAAAAACACCTTGGGGAGTGAGTGATTATGTCAGCAAAATTCGGTCCGGCCGGAAACGCGGCCTCCTTTAAAGAAATGAAATACAAAGGCACGCTCGACGTGCCGGAATACATTGAAAAAATGGGTCTGGACGCGTACGAATACCAGTGCGGCCGTGGCGTGAATATCGGACTTGAAAAAGCGCAGGAATTTGGCAAACTCTCAAAAGAAAAGGGCATTACGCTCTCTTTGCACGCACCGTACTATATTTCTATGTCGTCAGTGGAAAAAGAAAAGCGCGACAATTCCATTAATTATATTTTGGACTCGGCGCGCGCCGTGAACGCCATGGGCGGCAACCGCATTGTGGTGCACACCGGCTCCTGCGGCAAGATCAGCCGAGAGGAGGCGCTGTCACTGGCCATTGACACCATGAAAAACGCGCTTTCGGCACTTGACGCCGAGGGGCTTTCTCACATTCGCATCTGCCCGGAAACCATGGGCAAGATCAATCAGCTCGGCACGCTCGACGAGGTGCTTTCCCTGTGCGAGCTGGACGAGCGGCTGCTGCCTTGCATCGACTTCGGTCACTTGAATGCAAGAACTTTGGGCGGTTACCGATCCGAAGCGGATTTTTTAACGATTTTTGAGGCGATCGAAAATCGGCTCGGCGCGGCAAGGCTTCGGGAATTCCATTCGCATTTTTCAAAGATCGAATACACTTCGGGCGGTGAGAAGCGCCATTTGACCTTTGAGGACGCCGTGTATGGGCCGGATTTTGAGCCGGTCATCAACCTCATTGTAAAGAAAAACTGCGAACCCACTGTGATCTGTGAATCAGCCGGCACGCAGGCCGAGGACGCCAAAACCATGAAGGATTATTATATTGCTCTTAGCAAAAATTAATTTTGAAAACGGAGGAGAAGGGGAAATGACAGAGAAAAAAATTTTGATCATCAACGGCCCGAACCTTGATATGACCGGCCGCCGCGAGCCGGAGATCTACGGCAGCGAAACGCTTGACGACATCAATGCGGCGATTCGGACGTATGCAAAGGCGCTGAAAATAAACTGCGACTTTTTCCAGTCAAACAGCGAGGGCGCACTGGTATCGAAAATTCACGAGGTGCTGACCGATTACGACGGCTGTATTTTAAACGCCGGCGCGTACACGCATTACAGCTATGCACTGTACGACGCAATCCGCTCTGTGAACAAACCCTTTGTGGAGGTGCACATTTCCAATCCGCAAAAGCGCGAGGAATTCCGCCGCAAATCGGTGATTGCACCGGCGTGTGTCGGCACCATTGCAGGCTTTGGCAAGAACAGCTATCTTCTGGCTGTGAGCGCATTAAGGGAGCTTTTATAAATGGACGAACTGAAAGCGTTTTTAAAGGATAAGACCGCGCTGATTCTCTCGGAGGTCAACCGCTTTTATCTCAGCGGTATGCGCTCAAGCCTTGGCTATTTGTTTTTAAGCGACGGCTGTAAAATTCTTTATGTGGACGGGCGGTACATTGAAGCCGCAAGGCAAGCTGTTTTTGAGGGCGTTGAAGTGCGGCTTTTATCAAAGCTTTCCGAGGCGGTTTCGGAAATCGTGCGCGATCTTAAGGTGAAGGAGCTTTATTGCGAAACCGATCTGACTGTTTGCGAATACGAGCAGCTGAAAGAAATGCTTTCTGTGCCGCTTAAAGCATCGCAGGCGCTTTCCGACCTTATTTTAAATCTGCGCGCGGTCAAATCGCAAAAAGAGCTGTTCTTTGTGATCTCGGCACAGCGCGCGGCGGAAAAAGCATTCGGTGAAATTCTTAATTTTATAAAGCCCGGCGTGACCGAGCGCCGATTAAAACTGGAGCTGGAATACAAAATGCAGCTTGCCGGCGCCGAGGGAATGTCCTTTGAAACCATTGCAATTTCGGGCAAAAACACCTCGAAGCCGCACGGCGTACCCACCGAAAAGCCTATAGAGGCAGGCGATTTTGTCACTATGGATTTTGGCGCAACCGTGGGCGGCTACTGCTCGGATATGACAAGGACGGTGGCCGTGGGGCATGCGACCGATGAAATGATCTATTGCTACAACACGGTGTTGCGCGCGCAGGAAGCCGGCATTGCCGCCATAAAGCCCGGGGCTTTGTGCCGTGATGTGGACAAGACCGCAAGATCGGTGATTGAGAAAGCGGGTTTTGGTGATTGCTTCAATCACAGCACCGGTCACGGCGTGGGACTGGAAATTCACGAGCAGCCGAATTTATCGGCGCGAAGTGAAAGCCGCCTCAGTCCCGGCAATATCGTCACCTGCGAGCCGGGAATTTATCTTGAAGACCGTTTCGGCGTCCGCATTGAAGATATGCTGTTTGTCACGCAAAACGGCGCTCAAAACCTCACGAATTGCCAAAAAAATCTTATAATTCTTAAATAAGTATTGAAAAATGAGCGAAAATAGTATAAAATGAATATAATCAATTTTTGGAGGTAGTTTTTTATGGTAACAGCCGGCGATTTTCGTAACGGTATGACTTTTGAAATGGATGGAAAGGTTTATCAGATTATTGAGTTCCAGCACGTGAAACCCGGCAAGGGCGCGGCTTTTGTTCGCACCAAAATCAGGGACGTCATCGGCGGCTCTGTGGTTGAGCAGACCTTTAACCCGACCGAAAAATTCCCCACTGCTTATATTGAACGCAAGGAAATGCAGTATTCTTATAACGACGGCGGTCTTTATTATTTCATGGACCCCGAAACCTATGACATGGTTCCGATCAATGAATCCGATCTTGGCGAAAACTTCAAATTTGTAAAAGAGGACATGATCTGCAAGGTACTTTCTTACAAGGGCAATGTGTTTGGCCTGGAGCCGCCCACCTTTGTGGAACTGGACGTTGTGGAAACCGAACCCGGATTTAAGGGCGACACTGCAACCAACGCAACAAAGCCTGCAAAGCTTGAAACCGGCGCTGAGATCCGCGTACCGCTGTTTATCAATGAGGGCGACAAGATTCGCATTGACACAAGAACCGGCGAATACATGGAGCGCGCTTAAAGCTTCGATGCTTTTATAAAAACACCAGATGGAGTATTCATCTTTTTAAAGTCAGAAAGGAGCGTATTACAATGACACTTTCCGAAAAAGTATCCTACATCAAAGGCCTTGCCGAGGGCTTGGAGCTGGGCGACAGCAAGGAAGACAAGCTTTTAAAGGCGATTATTGACGTTTTGGAAGAGGTTTCCGACACCGTTTCCGATCTGGATGACGATGTGACCGAGATGGCGCAGCAGCTGGACGAAGTGGACGAGGATCTCGCCGCTTTGGAAGACGATGTTTATGATGATGACGATGACGAGGATTACGATGACGAGGACGACACCTATTATGAGGTGACCTGCCCCAATTGTAACGAAACGATTTGTCTGAACGAAGATATGCTGCTCGACGGCAGTATCGACTGCCCGAACTGCGGTGAAACGTTGGAATTCGACATTGAAGAAGACGGTGACTGCGAGGATTGCCCCGGCTGCGACCCGAAGGCGGAATAAGCGTTTTTTTCGGCAGGGGAGTTGTGCGCTTATAAAAGCTCATAAAGCTTTTGTGCCGCGGCCGATTTCGGAATGTCCCTGTTTGCCGGTGTAACGCTAAAATATTGCAACAAATAAGGACTTGATAGCGAAAGCCGCCGGTTTTCCTGTCAAGTCCGAACTTTTAATAAGAGAAATTTTGCATAAATCGCGTGCCAAAAAAGGACTTTGCATTGGGGTTTGTGGCTGACGCGGCAAAAAGGTCTGTTGTGTTTGGGATTTTGCCTTTTGTCGTCGGCTTTGTTGCGGCACTTTTCTGAAATCCGACCGCCGCGAGCGTTGCGGATCTTTCGGTCAGAGGGGCAATCGGAACGCTGAAATTTCTCAAAAAGGATTGGGGCCATCGGTGGCATAGCAGCAAAAAGCTATGTTTGCGCAAAAAACGCGGCCGATAAAAAGGGTGACACAGATGATTACTACAGAATTTAAACTGGAATTCGAAGTTGTCGACAGTGAGGTCGGCGGCAAAACGACCGCTGTGATCGTGGCGGCCGGCTCGTCGGCACGAATGGGTCGGGACAAGCAGTTGCTGCCGCTTTTGGGAAAGCCGGTTTTGGCACACAGCATTGCGGCTTTTGAAGATAGCCGGGTGGTGGATAATATCGTTGTTGTAACGGCAGAGGACAGCCTTTTAGAGGTGCAAAAGCTCATAAAAAGCTACGGCTTTCAAAAAGTGACCGATATTGTGACGGGCGGCGAGACCCGCGCGCAGTCGGTAAAAAACGGCATTGCGGCAATCGGGCTTCAATCGGATATTGTTTTGATCCACGACGGCGCAAGGCCGCTGGTAACATCGGAAATTACGGAGGCTGTAAAAAATGCCGCCGAGCTTTTCGGCGCCGCCGTGCCGGTGGTACCGGTAAAGGATGCCGTAAAGGAAGTGGACGATTCGGGACACGTGGTGAAGACCCCCGAAAGAAGTCGGCTGTTTGCCGCGCAGACGCCGCAGGGATTTAAGCTTTCCACCTATCGCGAGGCACTTGAAAAGGTTCAAAAGATCGAAGATTTTTATGACGACAGTCAGCTTTTGGAGGCCGCAGGCTTTCCGGTGTACACGGTAAAGGGGTCTTACGAGAATATCAAGATCACGGTGCCGGGCGACCTTCCGATCGCGGAGGAAATACTGAAAAACAGGGAGAAAAGATCATGCGAATAGGCCACGGATACGACGTTCACCGCTTTGCACCCGATCGGGCGCTGATCCTCGGCGGTGTTGAGATTCCACACGAAATGGGCCTTTTGGGTCACTCCGACGCGGATGTTTTGCTCCACGCCGTTTGCGACGCGCTTTTGGGCGCGGCGGCGCTAGGGGATATCGGCAAGCATTTTCCGGACAGTGATGAGCGCTATTCGGGCATTGATTCGAGAATTCTTCTTCGGCACACCGTGGCGCTCATAAAAGGTCGGGGCTACAAGGTCGGAAATATCGACGCGACCGTAATCTGTCAGGCGCCGAAGCTTCAAAAATACATGGAAAAAATGAAAAGAAATCTTGCAGCGGACTGCGGTATTTCGGAAACGCAGGTGAACATGAAAGCCACCACCGAGGAGGGGCTTGGATTCACAGGACGTCGGGAGGGCATTGCGGCGCACGCCGTTTGTATTCTGGAAGAAGCATAATAAACTTTTCGCGGACATAATCTTTAAAGGCAGAGGCTTTTAAAAAGGAGCTGTTTTTATGTTTGTGTTCCGTGTGAAACTCACAAAGAACCGTGTTGTTCTCGGTATTTGTGTTTTGCTCGCTCTGGCGGTGCTTTTGGTGCATTTTACCTGCGGCGGACGGTTGAGTCTGCCGTCGGGCAAGGATTATATTGACCGAACGACCTATCTTCGCACGCTCGGCTACAAGGTTTGCGCGTCCTCCGAGGTGGAGGTAGAGGTGAAGATACCCGACGATTTTGAGGACGTTTATAAAAGCTATAATAAAAAACAGCTGAAGGCCGGCTTTGATCTTGACGGCTATCGCAATACCATTGCCCGTCTTTTCACCTATAAGGTGGAGGAGTTCGGCGGCTATTCGGAGGTTTATGCCAATTTGCTGGTGGAAAACGGCCGGATCATCGGCGGTGATATTTCTTCTATTGAGGACGGCGGATTTATATTTCCGCTGTTGCCAAGAAGATCCCAGCCGCAAAAATCGGCCGATCAAAATTCTGAGCTGCAAAAAGCGCAGTCCGGAGTAGTGCAGTCCGAAAAAGAATTGTCCAAAAAAGCGCAGTCCGGAAAAGAATCATCCGGAAAAGAACAGTCCGAAAAAGCGCAACCACAAAAAGTGCAGGCACAAAAATCCGGACGGTAAAGCGCTGCCGTTCGGAATTACGAAAAAAACAAAAAAGGATCGTTTAAAAAATGACTGTTTGCCGACTTGACAAATTTATCTCCTCGCAGTTAAATCTGCCGCGCAGTGTGTGCCGCAAGCTGATCGCGCGCGGCGCGGTCACGGTGAACGGTGCGGTTTTAAAAAAGCCTGAGGAGAAGATCACGGCCGAAACGGACGAGGTGGCTGTGGGCGGCGAAGCGATCCGATACCAAAAGCATGTATACATCATGATGAACAAGCCGAAGGGCGTTTTGTCGGCTTCGACCGACAAAACCCGCAAGACGGTGGTGGATCTTGTACCGCCGGCACTTTTTCGGCGGACCTTGTTTCCCGTAGGAAGGCTGGATCGCGACACGACGGGGCTTTTGATCCTCACCGACGACGGCGATTTTGCCCACTATGTCATCTCGCCCAAAAGTCACTTGAAAAAACGATACCGCGTGCTGCTGGACGCACCGGCCGACGCGTCGGCTGTCAAGGCTTTTCGAGATGGGATCACCCTTGCGGACGGCACAAAATGTATGCCGGCGGAACTTGAAATTTCACAAGAAAACCCGTATCTTGTATTTGCCACGATCTATGAGGGAAAATATCATCAGATCAAACGAATGTTCGGCACGCTCGGGCTCGGCGTGGACGAGCTTCACAGGGTGTCGATCGGCGAGGTTTCGTTGGACGAAAATCTGCGGGAGGGCGACTGTCGGGCGATGAAAAACGACGAAATCAGCCTCATTTATAAGTGATACAATATTATTTAACAATTGTTGCAACTGTTTAGTCATTTTTCACATACGCTTTTTACTCTTATCGTCATATTACATAAAGAATACTTCTGATATTTGTATAGTTGACGTATAGAAATTTGCCGTGGTTTTTGATATAATATCTTAAGTAAATTCGTGTGATATACACATAGGAGGACAATATATGGCAAGTGTTACACTGAAAGGTATTTATAAGAAGTACGCAGGCGGCGTAGTTGCCGTTTCGGACTTTAACCTTGAAATCAAAGATAAGGAATTTGTGATCCTCGTCGGACCGTCCGGCTGCGGTAAATCCACCACACTGCGTATGGTTGCCGGCCTTGAGGAAATTACGGAGGGCGAGCTTTATATCGGCGACCGTCTGGTAAACGACGTTGCCCCGAAAGACAGAGATATTGCCATGGTGTTCCAGAACTATGCGCTGTATCCTCACATGACTGTGTTTGATAACATGGCGTTTGGCTTAAAGCTCCGCAAGACCCCGAAAGATGAAATTAAGCGCCGCGTTGAAGAAGCCGCCCGCGCACTGGACATTGACCACCTGCTTGAAAGAAAGCCGAAGGCTTTGTCCGGCGGCCAGCGTCAGCGTGTTGCTTTGGGACGTGCAATCGTTCGTGAGCCGAAGGTATTCCTTTTGGACGAACCGCTTTCCAACCTGGATGCAAAGCTGCGTGCACAGATGCGTACCGAGCTTTCCAAACTTCACCAGAGACTCGGCACCACCTTCATTTACGTTACCCATGACCAGACCGAGGCTATGACTATGGCTTCCAGAATCGTGGTTATGAAGGACGGCGTGATTCAGCAGGTTGATTCTCCGCAGAAGCTTTATGATCAGCCCTGCAACGTGTTCGTTGCCGGCTTCTTGGGCTCTCCGCAGATGAACTTCTTAAAAGCATTTATCCGCGAGAAGGACGGCCAGTATTTTGTTGAGTTCGGTAAAGAAGCCACCAAAACCGAAAAAGAGATCAAGTTCTCTCTGCCGATTTCCGAGCAGAAGAACTACAGAGATTGCCTAAAGGCCTATATCGACAAGGAAGTGATTATCGGTATTCGTCCGGAACACATTCACGACGAGCAGATGTATCTTTCCTCCATGCCGGAAGGCATTGTGGACGCGAAGGTTGAGGTTACCGAGCTTATGGGTGCGGAAACCTACCTTTACATGGATTGTGCCGGGCAGAATATTATTGCCCGCGTGGATCCTAAGTCTACCGCCCGTCCGCAGGACGATATCAAGGTTACCTTTGATACCTCCCGTATTCACATTTTCGACAAGGATACCGAGCTGACCATTACAAACTGATTTTTAATAAAGTTTGGTTTAAAGACGAGCCCGACAGCAGATTTTTTGCTGTCGGGCGTTTGTGTTCCTGCGGTGGCCGCGGATTTTTTGAAAACGGCGGCTGATACGAAATCGGCAGTTTTCGCTTTTTGAGCGCGGTACAGCTTTGTTGCTCTGCACCCGAACGGCTTTTTGCGTTCGCCCGGCTTTC
>CADAVL010000001.1:0-7885 GCA_902791335.1 Oscillospiraceae bacterium | reverse complement strand
GCGGGCGATCGGCCGAAACCGCAGGGGTTCGGCCGGCGCGTTCCGCGCCGCGGGGTGCCGGGACACCGGGCAGCCCACAAAAGCCATCTCGGGTGCAGGGGTCACGTTATTTGGATCGGGCAGGTGCTTTTTCTTCCCATTTTCAGCTTTTTTTAAAAAAGGTCTTTATATTTTATGGAAAATACAGTATAATATATCATTATAATAATGTAAAAAAGGCAGACATTTTTCCGATCCGACTGTAAGCTTGGACGATACTGATATTTCGGAGGTACAAAAAACATGTGTGGATACGTTGGATTTACCAATACACTCGGCGAGAAGGCAGAGCCTTGTCTTAACGGAATGATGAACAAGATCGTTCACCGCGGGCCGGATTCCGAGGGAAAATATATCGACGATCGTATCGCTTTGGGCTTTCGGCGCCTGAGTATTATTGACCTCGGCGGCGGCGATCAGCCGCTTTATAATGAAGATGGCACCATGGCGCTGGTCTTTAACGGCGAGATCTATAACTTTAAACAAATCCGAGCGGAGCTCTTAAAGCGCGGCCATGTTTTTAAAACGCACAGTGACAGCGAGGTACTGGTTCACGGTTATGAGGAATTTGGTGAAAAGCTGGTGCCTATGCTTCGCGGTATGTTTTCCTTTGTTATTTGGGATAAAACAAAGGAAACGCTGTTCGGCGCGAGGGATCCTTTTGGCATTAAACCGCTTTATTATGCTGAATTCGGTGATACTTTCATGTTCGGCTCGGAGATCAAAAGCTTTACCGCGCACCCGGATTTTAAAGCGGAATTAAACGAAAACGCGCTCTCAAATTACCTTTCTTTTCAGTATTCTCCCACAGAAGAAACCTTCTTTAATCATGTTTTCAAATTACCGCCGGCGCATTATTTCACCTTTAAAAACGGCAATATGCAAAGAACGCGCTATTGGCGGCCGGAATTCAACGCCGACACCGACGGCAAAACCCTGGATGATTATGCCGACCTGGTGGACGACGCCATTAAGGAATCTGTAGAGGCGCACAAGATCAGCGACGTTGAAGTGGGTTCTTTCCTTTCCAGCGGTATTGATTCCAGCTATATTGCCGCGTCGGCCAATGTGGACAAAACCTTTACGGTCGGCTTCGGCGAGGACGAAAAATACAATGAAATCAGCTATGCCAAGGAATTTGCCGAGTTTATCAACACCGAAAATATTGCAAAGGTCATTACGCCGGAGGAATATTGGAGCGAGTTTCCGCACATTCAGTATCAGATGGACGAGCCGTTGGCCGATCCGGCCGCTGTGCCGCTTTATTTCGTGTCAAAGCTTGCTTCGCAGTATGTAAAGGTTGTGCTTTCCGGTGAGGGTGCGGACGAGTTGTTCGGCGGCTATAAAATTTATGCCGCACCGCTGGCCTGTCCGAAATTTAATAAAATTCCAAGACCCTTGCGCCGCCTAATCGGAAAGATCGCACTGCACCTGCCCAAAGTACACGGTGTGAATTTCTTAGTGCGCCGCGGCAATCCGGTGGAGGATTGGTTCATCGGCAATGCCAATATTTTTTCAAAAAAAGAGCGCAAAAAGCTACTGCTTCATGACAACGGTGTTGCGCCAAAAGAGCTGTGCCATAAATTTTACAGCGAGGTCAGCGACAAGGATCAGGTCACAAGAATGCAGTATCTCGACATTAATATGTGGATGATGGGCGATATTCTTTTAAAGGCCGATAAAATGTCGATGTCGCATTCTCTGGAACTGCGTGTACCGTTCCTTGACAAAGAAATTATGAAGCTGGCGCAGACCATTCCGCTGGATTGCCGCGTCAACATGAAGAATACCAAGCTTGCTTTAAGAAAGGCCGCCGCAAAGACGTTGCCTCAAAAGACTTCGGAAAAGCCAAAGCTCGGTTTCCCCGTGCCCATTCGCGTGTGGCTCAAAGAGGACAAGTACTATGAGCTTGTAAAGTCCGAATTTTTAAGCAATACCGCAAAGAAATATTTCAACACGCGCGAGCTTGTAAAGCTTTTGGACGGTCACCGTGAAGGCAAGGCCGACAACAGCCGCAAGATCTGGACGGTGTACACCTTCTTAGTCTGGTACAAGCAGTATTTCACTGAAGTTCATTGAATTAGGACGCTGCGGCACCAAATTTTATAAGACGAAAGAAAGCACGGCGGAGAAACCAATTTTCCGCCGTGCAAAAAATGACGGATATTTTTTTGAAAAACCCTAAAAAATGTGTTGACAATACGCCGCGATTGTGGTATAGTATATTGGCGCTGATAATTGCTGGTGTAGCTCAGTTGGTAGAGCAGCTGATTTGTAATCAGCAGGTCGGGGGTTCAAGTCCGTCCACCAGCTCCACCATTTGATGAGCCTAGTTCCGGACTTGAAGCCTAAGAGGGTGAGCAGCGTATAAAAAAACAATTGATAATTGTTTTTAGCTGCGAAGTGCGAAGCGGCTATGCCGCAAGCACGGCGGTTTCCGAAAGGAAAGCGCGTCCGTCCTAAAGCTTCCACCATTTGATGAGCCTAGTTCCGGACTTGAAGCCTAAGAGGGTGAGCAGCGTATAAAAAACAATTGATAATTGTTTTTAGTTGCGAAGTGCGAAGCGGCTATGCCGCGAGTACGGCGGTTTCCGAAAGGAAAGCGCGTCCGTCCTAAAGCTCCACCATTTGATGAGCCTAGTTCCGGACTTGACATTTTGGAGGGTCAACCTCACTGAAGGCGCCGACGCACCAAAAACTTCATTTTGCTTTTTGTGTGTAACAAACACAATTAAATATGGGAGTGTTCCCGAGTGGCCAAAGGGGGCAGACTGTAAATCTGTTGTCTTCGACTTCGGTGGTTCGAATCCACCCGCTCCCACCATAATGTGGAGACAAAAAAGATGTCTCCTGCGAAAAGCCCGATTATATCGGGCTTTTTTGCTACCCAAACGGCGATTTTTCTCTGTACCAAAACACAGATGTAAAATCGCCGTTTCCCCTTTGTGGATAGACTTGAACTCCCGAAAAGTAAATATCCGATACGCAAGGCAGATAGAAAGAGAAAATTTATCTGCCTTTTTTATTACCCTCAAAAAAGGAGAAAATAGATATGTTACAGAAAAATCGGTCAAACGGCTCAGGGCTCGGTACGACACCAAGACGAACGGCAACGGATGGTTGGAGGTGTCCTCGGACGGCATCCCCCTCTGCCGAATGCGGCGAAGCCGAGGACGCCAAGCAGATCTCACGGCTTGCTATTCTGAGATTAGAGGAAATCGGGATCCATGTTCAAAATCGGAGCGGCAAGTACAGGATAACCGATATAATCGTTGGGCTTAAAGTACCGAACAAACCCTCTTCGGGCAAAGCACGTATCACAAAAATGAAAGATAAGATACGAAAAAAGCTCATAAGTCTTGACCGCAAATATCTTGCGCTTGTTGATCTGGCGTACAGCGATGCTTCTACAAAATCCAAGAAGAATTCCGACGCGCGGGAGTTTGAAATTCAAACGGCAGATCTTTTTACAAAGGCGCTTTGTTTTGGCGGAATGAGCTTGGGGGATTTGAACCGTCCGGGTGCAATTATTGACAATAAATTCCTATAAAGACGGATTTGGCATTGACAAAAAATTTGCCGACGAAATGAACCGTTTCCCGGAGAACAAACCGTAACAACGCCCGATCGGCTTTTTTATTTCCGATTTTTTAAAAGCTACGGCTTTTTGCCTGCGGCTGAGCACCCAATCTTTATTTTTTAGAGAATCGAGGCGAGTTTTTTGAAAATAACACCTTGAATTCCCGGCGGCGGTCTGTTATACTAAAGATAAACGATTAGTCAGTTACAATAAAGCGGTGCAAAGCCGACAGCGAAAGACAAGCAACAAAAGGTGAAAAGCAAAGGAGCGCCAAAAATCGCAGCCGATTTGGCATTTGTCAACGCACAGAAATATTTTCAAAGCAGGGCTCTAACACTCATTCACGGCGTGAGCACAAGAAGCCTTTAAAAAAAAACTGCCATAAGATCATCTTTGTAATAACGGAGGGGCTAGGATGAAAAAACGACTTTTAAGCCTACTGCTCATCATGTGCATAGTGTTTTGCCTTGTACCGTCGATGAGCGCAACCGCGCTGTCCATTTATGTTGACTTAAACATTGCGGGCAAAGAAACGCTGACGCTGGAAGTAGAATCCGGCGACAGCTTCTGGAATGTGAAAGAAAAAATTGAAGACAGTGTCGATATCCCCATCGGTAAACAGGAGCTTTCCTACGGCGGCAAGGCGCTCAGGGACGACCGGACGCTGGGCGAGTACAACATTCAAAAGGAAAGCACAGTGACGCTGTCACTCAAAGCGCCCACAAAGGTTGCGACGGCACAGCAGCTGACCGACAGCATGGCCGACGAATCCATTACCTATATAGAGCTTTCAGACGATATTTCTCTTTCCGATCTGACGGTTTCCACGCACGCTGTTTTGCTGGATCTGAACGGTTATCGGCTGCATTTTGAAAAGCCGAGCGGCACGGCGCTGACTGTAAAAGACTATCTTACATTCATGGACAGCCGTCCACAATCGGAACACGGGGATTCCACCTTGCCGAAAGGCGGCGTGATCACCGGAAACGATGACGACAGGTTTGTGTATATAAAAGAGGGCACACTAAAACTTTTGGGCGGCACGCTCAAAGGAAAAATATATGATTTTGCCGGCACGATCAAGGGCGGCACATTCAATGATTCGGTCTATTGCTACGGTGGCACAATTAAGGGCGGTACCTACAACGGCCCCGTGACCCTGCGATTCTGCGGCTTAGACAATGGGTCAAGTTGGCCCTCAACCTATTATGCCTATATTACGGGCGGTACCTTTACAGAAACCTCCGAAGTAGTTGTTGAGGGCGGCCAGATTGAAAACGGTACATTCAGCGGTCACGTTACCGTGGACGGAAGCAACGAAAGCAGTCTGCGCTATACCGGCGACATCAAAGGCGGAGATTTCACACAAACCAGCACGGTGGACCTGCTCTATAACAAAGACGCAGCAGCGGGGCGCATTACAGGCGGCAAATTTGCCGGTACGGTCAACGCGACCTACGGAATAATTGACGGATTTGGTAGTCCGGTGTTTCTTGAATCCTCTATAGTAAATGTCCGCGCCAACGTGGACTACGGCACGTATTACGGCACGGTAAATCTTTATCCGAACGGAAAGATGAGATATTCCGTCATTTATGGTACTTTAAATGAGCTTGGCGGTACTTATAGTGGGTACTGTACGGTGTCGTTTCATGCAAACGGTGGCAGCGAGGTCGCGGCACAGCAAATTATTCCGGGGCAAAAGCTCGTGCGCCCGACTGACCCCATCAACGGCGAATGGGGCTTTATGGGTTGGTATAGTGGCACGGAGCTTTACATTTTTTCACAGCCGGTCTTGAATAACCTTACCTTAACGGCAAAATGGGCCAAAGGGATCAACGGCAGCGGCACGTTGGAAGACCCCTACCGCATTTTCACGGCCGAGGGGCTCGGGACTTTCCGCGATATTGTAAACGGCCAAAACGGCTGGGCAAAGAATACGGCCGCCTGCGCCGTTCTTCAAAATGATATTGTTTTAAACGACGGCACGTTCGACGTGGACGGCAACTATACGAAAGGCGAAAGCTTGGCCGCGGCAAAGGAATGGGCGCCTATTGCAAGCCATGACGACAAATATTCAGGCACCTTTGACGGAAACCAAAAGACGATACAGGGCCTTTATATCAATTGTATCGACAGGGAAACGTACGAATACGTCGGCTTGTTTGCAAGTATGGGCACCGGCGCTATAATCCGGAATCTCACGGTTTCGGGCTATGTTCGGGGCGCTTATGTCTGCGGCGGCATTGTCGCGGAAATGATCAGCGCTACTGTGGAAAACTGCAAATGTATGTTGGCGGTGTTATTGGAGATTCAAATAGCGCCAGAGCGCCCGGCGCAATTCTTAATTGCAGCAACGAGGGTAAAATTTGGGTGAATAACGGCTGGTATAATTATGCCGGCGGTATTGCTGCCTCGGTGAGCAATCAAACAAAAATTAAAAACTGCTATAATAAAGGCGAAATCCTTGCAACTTCCACGGGACGCGGCTGCTTAAAAGCCGGCGGCATTGCCGGTGCGGCGGAAAGCGAAGTTTTCGGTTGCTATAACAGCGGCTCTGTTACAGCAAACTACAGCAACGAGAATACCGACAGTGTTACAAGCTCCGGCGGTATTTTGGCGGATTGCGACGGTACGGTCTCCGATTGCTATAACCTGGGGCGGATTACGATGCTTGGAAACTCCGGTTACAGCGGCGGCTTGGTCGGATGGCTGCGAAACGGCAGCTTACAAAGAAGCTACAATGTTGCCCCGGTACAAAGCGAAACCGGCGTTGCCGCCGGGCTTGTCGGCCGCACCGGCGTTGAATTCAGCGTCGAAAATATATACTATCTTTCCGGCATCGCCCCAAACGGCATGGGCGTTGACTTTAATCGGAAATTAAACACCGACGACTTTGACAGAAGCGCCTTAGCGTTTGCCGACGGCACGATCCTTACAAAATTAATCGACGGCAGAAGCGACAGCGACCACCCGTGGGCGAATGAGTGCAGATATTTGGCATTTACTGCAACAACTTTGCCGGTATTTAAGGTGCAAAGCGGTGACGCGCACACGCATGTAGGCGGCGAATGGCAGAGTGACGGCGAGAACCACTGGAGGGTCTGTGCCTGCAACGTGGTGTTAGAAAAGGCCGCGCACAGCGGCGGCACGGCCACCTGTGTAAAGAAAGCCGAATGCACGATTTGCGGCGCAGAATACGGCGATTTCGGCTCGCATTCTTTTGGCACGGAATGGAATATGGACAGCCAAAAGCACTGGCACCGCTGTCTACTTTGTGCCGAGGGGCGGTCCGATGAGGGAGCTCACGAGGACCGAAACAACGATCACGATTGCGACGTCTGCGGCAAAACGCTGAGCGAATGTGCCGACAATAACAGTGACCACAAATGCGATCTCTGCGGCCAACAGCTGTCCGAGCACAGCGGCGGCACGGCGAACTGCAAAGAAAAACCGAAATGCGAACTCTGCGGCGAGGAATACGGCGAGATTGACCCGAACTTCCACACAAATTTAAAGCATTTTGAGGAAAAAGCGGCTACGGAAACCGCTGAGGGCAATATCGAATACTGGTACTGCGCCGACTGCGGAAAATATTTCAGTAATTCTGCGGCGACCGAAGAGATTTCCGAATCGGACACCGTAACAGAGAAGCTGCCGGCAGAGGAAAAACCGCAAAAAACCGAGCCGAAAACCTCTCCAAAGACCGGCGAGGTCGCAGATCCCTTCCTTTGGGCGGCATTGTTGTTTGTTTTCTGCGGTGTACTCACCGGTGCCGGAATTCTGTGTAAATCGCAAAAGAAAAAGCGCGCGGATAAATAAAACGCGGCGGAGATTTCATGAAACGCGCTCAATGAAGCAGGCAGAATAAGATTTAAAAAACGGGGGACAGTCCGAAACAAGACCGGGGCTGTCCTTCGTTTTTTGTGGCGGGGCAGCGGCAGCCTTTCAAGCTACAGTGCCGACAATCTTACAAAGCGGCCGTGCGCTTGCTTTAGGCTCACGGGACAAAGAACCCGCCACGCCCGACATTTGAAAAATTCCAATCTATTGCGTCTTATTATTTGTAATACGTTCGTATTACGGCGTTCTGTGACCGAAATATTTGAAGTTTAGGTTTACAGGTGCTTGAAAATTCGCCGCAAAAACTCAATAACCGGCCGCGATAAAGTAGGAAGCGCCCCGGCGCGCCGCCGCCTTCGGCGAAAAGCCCTCCCCAACACGCCAAAGGCGTTTTGGGGAGGACTTTTGCGGAGTTTTCCCTTT